>JBHICG010000024.1:0-46868 GCA_046759445.1 Candidatus Scalinduaceae bacterium | reverse complement strand
TCACGTACAGTTCTTAGGAGGGAATCGGGCAGCAATGCCCGTGACCTATCCGGTGGAAAAAGGAGTTGAGATGGGTTATGTTGAAAAAAATTTAATGCCATCCGAAGAAGTTGTATATAAGGCTAAAATACATTGGTCAATTTATGTGCGTGGAATTATAACAGTTTTAATAGGTGCAATTATAATCATGATAACATTATCTGCGAAAGGGATTATTGTTTTATCTAAATTTAATCAGAATATTAATATACCACATGAAATGATAATATTTTTAGTCAAATATTGGATTTGTCCATTTATATTTGGTGGAATATTTATAATTTTTGGATTAATTAATTTGATTAAATCATTTATTTTTAAAATATCTACAGAATTGGTCGTAACAACAAAAAGAGTTATTGCAAAATTTGGTTTTGTTAAGAGAGATACAATTGAATTAAATCATAATAAAGTAGAGAGCTTTATGGTTCAGCAAAGTATTATTCAAAGAATACTTAATTCTGGTACTATTATTATTCAAGGTACAGGTGGTGGAAAAACACCAATTCCAAATATAGATGATCCATTAGAATTTAGAAATAATGCTATGGGAATTATTGATAAAAATTAGAATCCATGGCAATAATAGGGACAGTTGTCCCTATTTGTCGTAAATATAACAATAGCTAACAAGAATCAACTATTAGCCAGAGAAACTCCAGGGGAAGTTGACAAATATCACAAATAAATGTAATTAATCTTAACATAGACCGGTTGGACTGGGGACAGCGATTTGCGAAGTTTATAAGAGCAGGAAACTTATTACAACCGTAAGCCAGAATTAGAAATTAACTGGCAATATATTGCAGTGTGGATTAAAGTCCACAGCCAGTCATTTGAGCAGATAAACTGCTCAATTCATTGTTATCATCACTGATGAAGATCAAGAACAAAATAAAATCATTTATCCGGCAACAAATTCCTGTGCAAAACCTCTCCGACTTGTTCCCTCAGAAATTCTGTAATCCGTAGCCAGCTTCAATGCACTCAAGAGTCTTTGATTTTCTTCTCTAGTTCTAGCTGCAACACGAAAATACCTATCGTTCAAACCAACAAAATTTGAACAATCTCTGATAGCAATTTTATCCTTTATCAAGAGATCATGGATTCTTGAAGATTTGATTCCGTCATTGTCAATCCTTACCAGTATAAAATTAGCAGATGGATAAAATGGATGTAAGCCATCAATCTTAGTAAGACCTTCATATAAGAACACCTTTTCTACTGAAATAAACTTTTTTGTATTGAAGGCAAACTCCTTATCATTTACGGCAACCTGACCCGCAACCTGTGCAAGCGCATTAACCGTCCATGGCTCTTTAAACGGTAATATTTTTTTGGTAATCGTTTCACATGCAATCAGGTATCCAAGCCTGAGTCCGGGAAAACCGTAAAATTTTGTTAACGATCGAACTACGATAAGGTTTCGCATCAAGTGAGCCTCTTTTATTACACTATACTTTTCGGCATCCTCAACAAAATCCATGAATGCCTCATCTACTACTATTAATCTTTTTGAGTCGTCCTTTGCGAGTTTAAGTATTTTATTCTTTTTAATAAGCTGTCCGGTGGGATTATTTGGATTGCATAAAAAAACAATTCCCTCTTTGAAGCTTCTTAGTCTTGTATTATTCAAATCAAATGAAAGTTCTTTGTTTATATCATTTATGATCTCAATAACGTCTGTGTTTGCATTGAGCAATGCATCCTTAAACTCACTGAATGTAGGTTGCAGAATAATGCCCTGTTTTGGTTTGAGGGCTCGTGGTATTAGATAAAAAAGTTCGTTTGAACCGTTGCCAACAATTATGTTTGACTCGTTACAAGAGTGTTTCTCTGCAATGGCCTTTCTTAGATTTGTACATTCGCTATCCGGATAATTCAGGATATCATCGAATCGTTCCAAAATAACCTTGCGGACACTATTTGGATAACCAAGGGGGTTTATGCTTGCACTGAAATCTATAACTTCATCCGGATTAAGCCCATAAGCATTGCATAATTTATTTATGTTACCACCGTGTCCATTAATCATTCTCGCAACCTCATTAAGAAAATATTAGACTGGATAACAGGATTTGTCCTGTTTAATTTATACCAATAGAACATTTTAATTTCTCGGCAATGGAGGAATCAATTTTTCTTATCCATTCCATAACATCTATTGTTGTCAAAAAAAACTCATGAGCTTTATTATAATCTGTTATACATTTTTCACCTTTTTTATCTTTATAGTAACATTCTCCTGTATGTACAATCTTATTCCTTGTTTGGAATAGATAATCGATTAACCAATATTTATTACTATCTTCTTTACAAAGATCTTTATTTGCTAAAAATGGTATAACTTTATTAAAATATCTATCTACAAATCCATATTTATTTTCAATAAAACTTCGTAATGAAGGATCACCTTGTATTCTTATTTTCTTAGCATATTCATTACAAAATCGTGAAACATAAAACTCAAAGGAAAATGCAGAGTTAATTACAACCAATTGAATCTCCTTGAAAAATACGCCTGCCCTTGCTTGTTCGAAGTAATAATCAACCATACTTAAAGTTGTGTCATTCTCGATATCAATTGATATATTATCCCAAATTAACTTATTAATTTCTAACCCAACAGGATTTATACCACCAGTACTACCTTTTTCCTCATATAAAAGTTTGCCTTTCTCTTCGATAAATTGAATTTCATACCAGATCTGACTTCTATTGAAACTGTTTAAAAAAATCGGTTCCCACCAAAACTGTCCTGATTTCGTTTTACAATGCAACAAGAATAAATTTAAATATTTATCTGCCATTTCAAGAAAGGGTTGTTGTTGCTTTTTTTTAGCAAAATTAATCCCTCTTGATTCTATAGGTAAAGTAATATCTATTCTTATTTTCCTAAAATTATCTACATAATTTCCAATTTCTATCTTTGTATTTGTTCCCAAATACTCAAATGGATTAACAACTACTTTTCCTCCGCTAGATAATTTCTTTTCAATAGGTTCATATAATTCACCTTCTTTAATACATGTTCTGAATGGAGGGAATATAGTTATTCTTGCAGTTATTAGTTGCATTTCACTAAATAGAAATTTACACGGTTTTTATATAAGTGTTCCATTTACGTATCTAAGGTGTATTACATTCATGGCTAACAATTGCACTTAGGCCTACATTTATAATATTTACCAATTCCTGTCTTGCCTCCCCAATTGTTAAAGGCAAGGCATTTATTGGAAGTTTATCTTTGTCCCTCAACACCTCCATTAATTGTGCTATCTGAGGTAATTCTAACCTCACGTCCCCGAGTACCTTTGAATCAGTAAATACTTTTTCAGGGATACCTTCCTGTACAATTATGCCTTTATCCATAATTGCAACTCTGTCCATAAAAACAGGTACAAGATCAACGGAATTTGTGGCAATGACTATGGTAATGCCCTGTTCCGTGTTCAGGTCTTTAAGTAATTTCATTACCGATTTGACCCCATCAGGGTCAAGACCGCTGGTTGGTTCATCTAATATAAGTATCTCTGGCTCCATTGCAAGGGTTCCTGCTATGCAAATCCTTTTACGTTGGCCATAACTAAGAGAGTGTATGGATTTTTTTGCTAGTTCTCTCATTTGAACCAATTCAAGCACATTCGTTACCCTGCGTATAATTTCTTCATGTTTCAAATTGAGGTTTGCAGGACCAAAAGCAACGTCCTCCTCAACTGTCGGAGCAATGAGTTGATCATTAGGGTCCTGAAATACCATCCCAACTCTTCTGAAGATCTCCCCTGGTTTAAATTCACTCAAATTCTTGCCATCCAATATAACTGAACCAGATATGGGTTTAAGCAAGCCATTTAAGTGTTTCAGCAATGTCGTCTTTCCAGAACCATTAGCGCCAAGTATAGCCAGGAATTCGCCTTCCATCATGTCAACGTTTACACCATTGAGCGCCTTAGTACCATCTGGATACTTATATCTTAAATTTTCAACTTTTAACGTAATCATTACTAGTTAGAAATGAAAAAACTTAAATAAAACAAAGAAATTAAAACAACCCCACTCGATAATAGTATAACGTAATCATTTCTTTCTAACGGAGCAAGTTTTACTGATAGAATTCTACCTCCATCATAGCCTCTGGATATCATAGCAGTGTGCACACTTTCTGCTCTGATTATAGACCTGATGATTAGCATCCCCCCCAGGGTGCCCAGTGATTTTATTGTCTTAGACCAGGTTGTGTGTCCAAGTCTGCTTCGTTGTGATGACATCATTGTTTCTGCTTCCTCCAGTAGCAGAAACAAGTATCTGTATACGAATGACAATACTTCAACCAATGTATTTGGTATCCTCATCCATTGTGCTGCCACACATATTTTTGTAATTGATGTCGTAAAGGACAATAAAAGCAAGAGCATCACCCCCCCTGCCACCTTTGAGAATATTAATAAGCCACTTAATAATCCCTCTTTCCTCAAAACAAGTTCATAACCAAAAAGTGAGCCAGAAAATACAACCGTTTCACCTTTATGTAATCCCATTATGATAACTATAAAAACTCCAAACAAAAGAGGCATCAGCATTCGTAATCCGATAGTTATTATGGGGATATTTATGGTCATTAATAATGCTAAAGATGTGGCCAGAAATATAGATGGGATTATGACGTTGTTAGAACAAATATTAAGGATTATGCCTGTGCCCATGTAAAAAAGCTTGACCCGTACATCTATGTTCGTCAGCCAATTCTCTTTATGCGCATAATGGTCAGTGACAACATGCTTTAAAATCCCCATTGTTTTCTCACCTTATTTGTTCTTTGTCAGGATAATAGGCTAAACAGGGTTTGAAAATCATCTAAGCGTTCTATGGAATTTATCAGAATGCCTACATCCTGTTATCTTGTCAAAAATTTTTTCTCGTCGAACACTTACTGATTATCTTTCTTCTCAATAAATAGTTTGCGGAAATTATAGCCAATGATTAAACCGCCAACAAGCCCTGCGACGGTGAACACAAATAGTAAAAGATCGCCTTGATCTGTGTTGATATAAGGTTTCCTTGGTGGATGACCATATTTTTCGGCATATTTTCCTACTATGCTTACGTCAATTCCCGTCCATTTTTGTTCATCAGGTATTTCCACTTTCTCATTCTCAGAAACTTCCATGGTATTATGTGGGACTACATCTATTGCATATGTTGCCATAGAATAGTTGAGACCTAATAAAAATGTAAAAAAAAATGTGGACTTAAACATAATAATGCGAATTTAAGAATTAAGGAATTGAGGAATTTAAAGATGATTCTTGTGAGTTCCAGAATCCCTCAATGCCTAAATTCCTCAATTATTATTACACCTTTACGACCTTAAGACTTAGTAAAATATCCGGACGAACCTTATAAACGTACTTAACTGCCAAACCCACCACTATACCTTCTGCAATGCATAATGGGCCCTGTGATGTTGCCATAAAAACGGCAAATATCTCTAACATTGCTTTCGCACTTTGTGTTAATGAGGCAATAGTTGTATCCCCCCCTTCTAATACTAAAAGTCCCAGACCTATGGATGTGCCAAGATAAGTAAATATGTCTGATATGATGCCGGCGAAAAAACCACACCAAAAAAGACTCATATGTGATCTTTGCGCAAGCCTGAATGCACAATACCCTGAAAAAGAACCAAGTACTCCCATAGAAAAGATATTTACGCCCAGAGTTGTAAGTCCCCCATGTGCTAGAAAAAGAGCTTGTATGAATAATGCAATTCCTGCAATCACAACGCTGACAAAGGGTCCCAGTAACAATGCACTCATTCCTGTACCAGCAGGATGCGCTGTTGCCATGCCATTCAGGGCTACTACGGGGACGGGAAAGCATGAAAAGACGAAAACGGCTGCGCCTACTATTCCCACCAATGGCAGAAATCCTGTACTCTTCACCTTTTTTTTCTTTATTTTAAGTATGCCAATGACTACAAAAGGTATTATTATGATAAACCAAAAGATAGCCCATTTTGGTGGAAGAATTCCTTCTGTAATATGCATTGCATATGCGGCACGTGGCAACAATAAAAGAGTGAAAACAATAATTATGCTTAATAAAATATTTTTCATTTTATCAGTTTAGAAATTGAACCGAATGCCTAATGTACCCAAGAAAATCTGGTTCACCACTGCTCCTTCCTCAAAGCTAGTACCTGCCGAACCCATTACTGAAAGAAAATCACTGAATCTATACCTGAGACCAGTATTAAATTGTGGTGAATTAGCTTTTTCGTGATTAACAAAGAACCCTGAAACCTCACCCACAACGTCAATCTTCTCCGAAACAGGATACTCACCAAAGAAACCATAAAACAATTCATTGTTGACGCCTTTTTCTTGATGTATGGTATATCCAACTTGAGAACCTACATAGAGATTTTTAATATTACGGTCAAATTCTAACGGCAGGAAGAAGTCAGGCTTACTGCGATGACTATCTGTAGGCAAAGATATCGTAGGTGTAACAGAAACAGAAAATAACCAGTCTGTCTCATCCAAAAATCTGTATTTTGTTGCTAATTGGATGTCTCCAATATGACTAGCCTTGCCGTCTTCATCATTGTCTATATAGGTATAAGGTATCATTAAATTTAGCTGTGTCCTTTCGCCAAGTCCATAGTTAGCATCAACAGTGAAATCTGTGGTTTTTTCATGAATAGTATTAGTCCTCGTATAAGCAAGATTAATTTCCCATTTGTTATGTCCGGGTGTACCTGTGTCATCGGTAACAAGTGGCGGTCCTCCAGCTATAAGTGGGTTAACTGATGTTTCACATATGAGGCAAATAAACATGAATAATATAGAAAAATGATATAACTTCATCTCCCCTCCGGAAATAGATACCAAAAACATGCAAGATAGGTCTCCTGGCTTTCGGGTCTTCCTACTTTCTGTACCTTCCCATCCGCCTGAGGCGGACAGTGGTATTTTGCAGATTTCGTCACCGATTACAGTTGCGGGGCAGCGTTCTTACGAACTTCCCTTACATCTCACACACAATAAATTTATATCTAAATTGAGCGATTTTTAATGTATGTCTCTGTAGCCGCAGGGCTTAAGTCCCGTAATAATTTGCAACGGGATGAGCCTGCGTTTCCTATCATCTGATGAGTTTATGACAATTACACATAAGTTACGCAACCTGAAGGTTGCTGCTACAAAAATCGCTCAATTTAGGTTATATTATTTTAGCAATGTAGGTTGCAAAGTTTTTACAGCATCACCTCCTCCTTAAAATAAAAAAGCCCGTATCCTTTGATTGTAAGAAGGTACGGGCTATTAAACTGTCACCTATGCGTACAGAAGCTTTTATCACCTTCACCTTCTTTACCATCGAAGAACACGTGAAGCAATTACAGGCAGGTCTTCTGACTATCGAATCATCCTACTCATTGCACCTTCCCACCCCGCCCTTTCTTATCGAAAGAGCGGGATAGTGGTATACGGCTGCACAACGAAGTTGTGCAGCATGGCAATTTTCGTCATCGATTACAGCGGCGGGTCCGTTCCCTCTTTTAGACGGGATTCCCTTTTCATAACCTGATTCTTAGCTTTTAAGAAATAGGCTTAACCTGTAACCATATTACTAAAAATTCACAAGTAAAAGAGCGTTTAATTAGTGACTAATTCTACTTTTTAAACTAATATCTGTCAAATAATTTAGGTAAAAAGGGTCACTTCTTACATTTACCTACTCATGATATCTCATATTTCTTCTTAATCTTAAATGAGACATCGTGAGTCAGGACCATTGCTTTTTCGGCTTCTTCTAAAGGCATCGTTCCCGTACCACAACTAGGAGTTATTAAGGAGTTTTCAATTATCAATCTTCGCTCAATGCCACTATTCACCAAATAATCAATGGCTGATTCGAGTTTTTCAATCAAGCTGCCTATTGTAACCTCATTAACGCTGTGGGAAGTAGGGACAATTCCCCATGCTATGATGCCGCCTCTTTTAAGAAAAGAATTTATTTCTTGTCTATATATGAGCATCTTTTCCATATAACCATAGGCATCAAAGCTTACAATGTCTACATGAGTCTCCATAAGCATAGGCCAGTCTGTATTCCCGCAACAATGTATACCTGCTAATGCATGACGGTTGTGGATTGCCTGAAATATCTCATTTAGCGATTCAACAATTTGTTCTTTTTTTAAACTCGCAAACGCAGAACCATAGCTCGATAGATAAGGTTCATCAAGAAATATTATCTTAGGAATATCAAACTTAGAAAACTCTTCAATTTGCCAGCAGGCCTTCATCGCAAGCAATTTTACGACTGCATCGAAAAGTACTGAGTTGTGAAGTATAGGAATGTTGTCTTGATCTTTGATGGTACCTGCAAGTGTAATAGGCCCTACTATTTGCCCTTTGATAGCGTTCATACCCACAGGTCTTTTCTCTTGAAGAAGCGTAATCATATTTGGAAATCCAATAGAATAATTTTTACTAATTGGAAAAAGTTCTATGTCTTCAGATAAATATTTATTATAAAATTCCTCTAGTTCGTCAGTATTGTTGTCAGGTATGTCAATGTAAATCTTGTTATCCTCCGGGTAAAGCTTCAGATACGGTAGTCCCTCTGTATATTGAACGCACATTTCCTCTCTCATATCCCTGTTAGGAAGTTGCGGCCAGCACGGAATCTCATTTAGTGTTTTCAAGAAGAGATTACATGCATCATTAACATCTTTGTGAGGGAGACTACCGATTGCCGTTGCTGAAAAATTTCCCTTAAACAATAAATTAGCTCCTTAATTTATATTTGACAATAATGAAACCCTAGTTTATTCCCCTCCCTTGATGGGAGAGGTTTAGGGAGGGTGGATTAAGTCTGACCTTCGATCAGAGTTGTCTCTGATCGAAGGTCAGAGACAACTCTCTATTATTACTTCTAATCGTTTAGACTTTAAATGTCTCCAAAAGAACCTTTCTTTTTTTGTTGATCTTTTTCTTAAAACTCTTGCAATGTTAGTAAATCTGTTAATGATCTTTCTATCGCCCCCACCCTCCCCCATCACAGACTGTGTCACAATAGAAAAGACACATAATATGTCATTGGCAATTCTGCAACAGCAGAATTGCTTAGGTGATTATGCCTGTCCTTCGGACAGGTGAGTAGAATCACACCTGAACCAGGTCCTGAATGATCCTGAACTAGTTTCAGAACAGGATCTACGATTTCAGAATCTAATAATTTCAATTACTTAAAAACCTATGAGATCCCGACCCCCTCAGCTTGCTAGCGCAAGCTAGCAGAGGGGGCGGGATGACAATTGCGACACAGCCTCTCAAGGGGGAGGGAAACTACCAAAGTATTTGTTCTATTTTCTATTTCAGAAAGAAGGTTCTCTGTGCAGTTATAGTTATTTTTCTCAAATCTAATTCAAAATGTGCAATTTAATTTATAACATAAAACAAGATTATAATCCTTTAAACTTTTCTCTTACTTCATCAATCTTCCCACAATACATCTCACCTTCTGTACAGGGGCCGGTTATGCAGTTTGGGCCTGATTT
This sequence comes from Candidatus Scalinduaceae bacterium, assembly GCA_046759445.1. Lineage (GTDB taxonomy): Bacteria > Planctomycetota > Brocadiia > Brocadiales > Scalinduaceae > Scalindua_A. Next base: position 37,261 of record JBHICG010000024.1, on the reverse strand, counting down.
TGAAAAGATGCTGGGAACAATCTTTCTGGCTAACTTCAGCATTTCTGTCGCAAGGTTTCTTATCTCCCATTGTGCACGGTTGCAACATCGTACGCTGAAGAAATGGAGTAATTCTCTAGCATTCATAGTAATAATAATCTTGGTTTCAGCTGCGTTAGGCAGTACAAAACGTGCGTCTTCATTCGATTTTTCACCAGAATCTCCCAATGATTCAACAAGTTCATCATACCATTTCTGAACCTCTTTCATCTTTTCAATAAACCATTTCTTTTTGCCGGCGATTTCTACGCTCGGTGGTATGATGAAATCAAATGTATCTTTCTTCTCTCCGCTACGTTTGGCAACGTACCTCTGGCTTTGTTGAGAGTATGATGCAATCCTGTGTCTAACTAGCTGATGTGAACATGCCCTCGATATTCCTTCAACACCAAAAGTGAAAGAGGCATGTTCTAATGGTGAGAGATGTCCCATTTTAAGGAGCTTTGCAATAAACTTCACATTGTTGGACTGTTTAATCTTGTCTTTTAATTCTTCTACCGAACAGGGACTATAACACAACTTCGCAGCATGCGCGATAACGCCTTCAGGATCTTGTGTATGATTCAACAAAATAACTCTTAAGTTAGCCTGTCCCATCTTATTATCACCTAAACTGGCCTAAACATAACAAAATAGTTTATATACTGCTATGGTACAAGTTTAATAAGTTAAATAACAAAAATCTGAATCTCAAAATCTGAAACAATAACAACAACATTTTATTGATATTGTAGCAATATGCACCTAAAACTCTATACCCCTCTGAGCCTTTACACCTTGAGAATAGGGATGTTTAATTTCATTCATTTCAGTAACCAAATCTGCTTTTTCAATTATTTTTTTATGTGCGTTTCTTCCTGTCAGAATTACGTGTAATCTTTTGGGTCTTTTTTCAAGTAATGTTAATATTTCTTCAACACGCAAGAAACCATAATTGATTACATAATTAATCTCGTCAAGTATAATCATGTCATATCTATCTGATAGTATCTCTTTCTGAGTACGTTTCCATGACAGAGAAATATTCTCTCTAACTTCTTTATCATCCAACTTCGAATTTCCATGGATAAAACCCTTACCAAGAGGTTGAATAATAAAATCTGGTTCAAGCCTTTTAATTGATTCAAGCTCACCATAATCCCAGGTGCCTTTTATGAATTGAAGCATTATGACCTTTAACCCCTGACCAACGGCTCTAAGCGCTGACCCCATTGCAGCCGTTGTCTTTCCTTTACCATTACCAGTGTAAACTATTATTAACCCTCTTTCCATATTATAGTATTAGCCCAGACTTACATGTCTATTTAAATTAAAATTAATGGTCTCAATAAAATCACATGATTGATAATATTACAAGTGTTTTTTGCTGGAGTTTACCTTAAGAATGGGTTTGACATGTTCTAGCTGTATGATATATACTTATTCGTCAGATGATAAACAATTTTCGTTAAATGTAGAAAATTTGTATTATTTCATGAAAGGAATAAATTCTAAATGAGCGAGAAAATTCATAAGATTACAAAGGATATGATTGTTGATAGTGTTATAAACAAATATCCACAAACTTCAGAAATATTCACCAGGTATGGCGTTGATACATGTTGCGGTGGTGTGCAAAGTATTGAAAAGACTGCAGCAGCATGTAATGTAAATCTTGAAGAGTTTCTTGATGCACTTAACAAGTCCATCCCTGAGGAGACCGATGTAGACAAAGACATAGTTAAAGAAGAAAGCAAAGAAACGACTACTGCTACAGAATCCGGTGTGGCGGAGAAAGAAGAAATAACAAGAGAGATGACATTAAAAGACATTATAATAAAGTATCCACAAACTAAAGGTGTCTTTTCGAAATATGGTCTACTCGAGTGCGGTGGTGAGTATGGTCCTGAGGAAGCTGTATATTTCTTTGCCAAGGTGCATAATGTTGATGCTGATAAATTGATAACGGAACTCAATGATGTTGTTCAAGGGAAAGTAGAAGCTTCTGCAATAACTGAGGAAACTACGGGTGGAGCATACGAAAATATATATGAAAAATTTATAAAGACAGCAATTTTCATCGCATTAACTACCGGGTGTGTTTATGGGGCCATATTACTTTTTTATATGGGAATTCAACACTCTCTTTATTCTGTCTCGAGGGTATTGATAGAGACTCACGCTCATACGCAAATCTTTGGCTGGGTTGGACTTTTTATTATGGGCATATCATATTTCGTACTCCCGAGGTTCTATGCTACACGTCTATATAGTGGAAAGCTCGCAAATCTGTCCTTCTATCTTATGGCTGCAGGTATACTTCTCATATTCTTTTTCCGTTCTATTCTCCCGCTTCTAAATTTTTCCTTCTTTAAGATGTTGATTATATCAGGATGTTTACTAGAGGTATCAGCCGTAATTATTTTTCTAATCGTTGTATTAAAGACAATCCTATCCGCTGAAAAGCAAGAACTGGAAACTTACGAGGGGTTTATAATATCAGGTTATCTGTGGTTCCTTGTTCAAGTATTGATGCTTACGGGTATAACTTTTTATCTAATTGCTACTGACAAGACGAGTATGCCACACGCACTAATAAGTCCATTACGCCATATACAAGTAATGGGGTTCATAACGTTTGTAATATTTGGTGTGCTAACCAGGACCATACCAGCCTTTTTTGGTTTAAAAGCTCCAAATCCTAAAATAAACCTTGTTATTATGTTAATGTTAAACTTTTCTGTATTGGTAAGGGCAGTGTCTGAACCATTGAAGACATACTTTTTGGACATAAACCTTCCTGCTTTCTATGCCTTAAATACTCTATTTTTTATCTCAGGCTGTCTTGAGTTTATATCAGTTTTCTTATTCCTTTATAATCTAAATTTATTAAAGAAACCAGAGGTTGATTATTCTGATATAGAGGTTGAAAGGAGTTATGAAAAATTCGTCTGGGCAGCGCTTTTGTGGTTGATTGTAGCCGAGGTTGCCTTATTAACCTTTACTTTTTATGAAACAACTACAAGGGAGGCTGTTTCACATGCCTTGATGGGTGCATACAGACACGCTGTCACTGTAGGATTTATAACTATAATGATTTTCGGATACGCATCAAGGATTATCCCTATTAGTCTGGGTATAAAGCTTTTTAGTTATTCGTATTTAACAGTAATATTTGTTCTCATAAATTTAGGTAGCACAATAAGGGTCGTTTTTCAACCGATTGCCGTACATACAGGCGAAACCTTTCCATTTATGCTAATGGGAATAAGTGGATTTATTGAGAGTTTTGCTATCCTACTCTTTGGAATTAACATATGGATGACCATAAGTACAGGTAAGAAAGGTGTTGCTGAAGGCGACACAACACATGAGAAGATAACGACTGTTACAGCATCAACAAATGTGTATCAACTTATCAAACAACATCCTCAGGCAATAGACGTTCTTGTAAGTAAAGGTTTTAAACAACTCAAAAATCCAGTTCTTAGAAATACTCTCACAAGAGCCGTAAATATAGGGCAGGCAGTGAAGATAAACCCTACTGATTTAGACCAATTATTGAAAGAATTGAATGAAGCAATACACATCAAGGAATCTGAAACTGTTGTGTCCCATTAAGCAATAGGTCTATTTTTAATAGTCAGCTTCTCATATTGTACAAAAGTTTTTATCATATTGTTAACAATATTAAAGAGATACTAAAAAAGTGATTGACTATATTATATCTAGCTGATACACTTTTAACAACCTTGAAGGTTTAAAGCTATATCTTAACTACAAACTTATCCAATATTGCCAGACTATGTTATTCAGGTAAATAATAAGAAAGATACAGTAGATAAGAATGCTTGGTTTTTTGCTGTATGATACTTGTATAAAAATGAACAATCCTTAAAAATCATAAATCTCAAAAAGAAGTAAATAGCAGAATCTTTCATATTTGGATGAGAAAATAGTAACACATAGTAGTTTTTCAAGGGAGAATACATTATATAGTCCCTGCCTTTAGAGTAAGCACATCTCAGCTAAAATAACTACCTTTGTTATTTGCAAGGTATCCAAAGACTATCAAAGAATCCAGGTAAATCCGAAAATATCTCTCTACCGTAATTTGTTCTAACCATTATTTAATAACCACAACAAAAGAATTTGTTTAGGTACATATAAAGTTATACAAGTTTATTGAAAGAGCTAAACTTACATCAGAGAAAGGAGGTATAAGATAGTTATGTACATGCCCCACTTTGCTTACTCGACTGAAGTCATTTATACACGGATCTTTTCCGCTAAAGCCGTTTTGTCGAATATGCAGGAGTGAAGAGTTGCACATCCGAACACTCGGATGCAAATAAGTTCCTTAGTACTCATTATATTTTAAATAATAATAAAAAAACGGAGAAAAATTATGAATATATATGTCGGCAATTTATCGCGGAATGTAACCGAAGATGATTTGCGTGAAGCTTTTGAAGCCTTTGGGCAAGTCACATCCGCCACTATTATAAAGGATAAGTTCACTGGCGAACCAAGAGGATTTGGATTCGTGGAAATGCAAGCAAAAGCTGAAGCCCAGGCTGCGATCGATGGCATGAATGGCAAAGACTTGAAGGGACGAACGCTTAATGTTAATGAGGCTCGCCCCCGCACCGAAGGCCATCGAGGTGGTGGAAGACCAGGTGGTGGAAGACCGGGTGGAGGAAGACCGGGTGGTGGGCGACGTTACTAGCAAGCGTCATTCGTATAAATATAGCCAGAATAAAACTAGCCTAGCAGAGTGTATGTAGCTAAACTTTGTATAAATTGCCTACAGCACTCTGCAAACATACAAAACGTTATTCTGATTATTAATTTAATTGTAATAATCACAAAACTGAGAGGAAGAAAGAATTACACAGGCAAATTGGAGGATGGCACAGTTTTTGACTCCTTCAATGGCCGCGATCCCCTGCAGTTCACGTTAGGTAAGGGCCAAGTAATTTCGGGCTTTGAGCAAGCCGTAATTGGAATGAATCCGGGAGAACCGAAAACGACCACGGTACCTGAAGATAAAGCGTATGGTCTACACTGTAAAATTGGTACAGTCTATAGATCGAAACCATTTTCCGGAACATATAGGACCGTAAGTAGGTCACCAGTTACAAATCATTCAAGATAATGGTGAAACAATCTTGGTCGGAGTGGCTGATATCTCGGAATCGAGTGTGACTTTTGTTATTAACCTTATAGAAGTCGTTCCCACTTGAACTAGTTTATTCGGATACGTCTTATGCAAAAAAAAATGCTTCCCTAACAAATATTTCTTTTTCCTGTGTTTGATTTTTACCTTCTTTTAAAGATTACGTCTTCTCATGAAGCAAGCCATACCTATTTAATTTTGAAGTATCCATCCTTATGATTTTTCAACATACTCATTTCTTTTTGTCTTCAACAAAGCAATTTTCTTTATATAAAATGTCAATTAACAAATAATACATTTATTACTTCTCTATTTATCAATAAAGGGCTTTTAAAAATAGTATTGGCGAATTTTTCTGGCAAACATAAAGATTTTTATTATTATAAATTATCTTCAGTAGCTAATTTATGGCATTTTGCTACACAAAATGAAAATTCCTATAACTCATTTTTGCGAAGCAAATGGGATAAATTAGTGAACGGAGTGAACTAATTTATGTTAAGCGAACTTTACGTCTCCAATTTTGCCCTTATTGATGATATCACAATTAAATTTGACAAAGGCCTCAATATCTTTACGGGTACTACTGGTGTCGGCAAATCACTCATAATCGGAGCATTGAATTTTCTCCTTGGAAGCCGAGCAACAAATGAAATTGTCAGAGATAACAATAAAGATGTTACCGTAAGCGGGGTTTTTATCATCAATAACAAACATATTCAAGAAGACATAAAACAACGTATAGATAATTTGAACGATGAAGAAATCATCATTCAAAGGAGCCTAGACCAGAATGGACGCAACAGATGCAGGCTTAATAATCAACCTATTACCGTATCTCTATTAAAAGAGATTGGAGAACTCCTCGTCAACATCCATGGTCAACATGAACATGAGTCGTTAACAAGTCCCATTAATCAACTCGTCATCCTTGATGGCTTCGGGAAATTAGATGCCCTTCGGACGAAATTCACAGTTATTTACAGAAATGCAATTGAGAAGGAAAAACTATTACAGTCATTAAAAAACAATCAAGAAGCAAGGAAAAAACAGATAGAACTTTACAATTATGAGATCAGTGAAATTGAAGGCGCCTACCTAAAACCTGATGAATTAGAAACCCTGGAAGAAGAACGCAACATCCTTGCTAACTCGGAGAAGATACAAAATGCGCTAACATATTGTTCTAACAGTTTATATGAATCAGATAATTCCATAATTGCAAGATTAAGAGAGGTTGTAAATGAACTGAACAAGATCAAGGGCATTGATAAGAGTTTTGATAACCACCTGGAGATATGTAATCAATCCATTTATCAATTGGAAGACGTGGCCGTAACATTAAGAAATGACATAGACAGTTATGAATTTGATCCTGAACGATTACGACAAATAGAGGAACGGCTGGAAACCATTCGACGTCTTAAAAGTAAATATGGTAAAACAATGGAGGATATCATTTCTTATTGCAAAGAATCGAAAGTTAAGCTAGAACAACTTTTGCAGGAAAACGAAGACCTTGATATTATAGAAAAAGAACTGGAACATTTGAAAAAATCGGTTATAGATTCTGGCAAAAAACTGACTCAATTGCGCAAGAAGGCAGGCGCAAAACTTTCTATCCTTATCAAGGAGGAATTGGCTGATCTGGGTATTACTAATGGAAGATTTAAAATTAATATCTCAACAATTAATACGGTTGAGATAGACAATTTTAAATTAGATGATGCCAGCAGCTCAGGATTTGACCATGTTGAATTTATGTTCTCATCTAATCCTGGTGAAGAGATCAAGCCTCTCAGGAAGATTGCATCAGGTGGAGAAATCTCCAGGATAATGCTGGCGCTTAAGCGGCATTTAGCAATAGCGGATCAAACGCCAGTCCTGATATTTGATGAAATAGATGCAAATATTGGAGGCCGAATGGGACGAATAATTGGCGAAAAATTAAAGTTGGTTTCTCAATCTCATCAAATTGTTTGCATTACTCACCTGCCACAGATAGCCAGTTATGCAGAACAGCATTTTAAGGTCAATAAATTTGCTAAGAATGATAAGACGTTTGTAAACATAAAAACACTTTCAGCAAAGGAACGTCTCGAAGAGATTGCAGAAATGATCAGGGGAACAGAAAAGACTAACGTAACTAGAAGACAGGCCAAAGAGATGATTGACGATGCCAAAAAGTTTTTGAGGTAAAGCGTCTCATAACTTCAAGATAGCTGACAGAAAGCTGATTTAAGGATAATCAAACAGATTTATATTACATAAGCCCCCATATGATCAATTCTTAATTGTCTTACCATGGGTTATTACTATCATAAACCAACTCTTATGCTTACTATGAATACTCTTTACTTTTTTATCATAAAAGCTTAGAGTATGATTCAACTATAAAGATCATAAATTTACCGCTTCAACTTCATTACCAAACCACAAAAAGATAAAGAAAAACTTATTCTTTGTTTCTTTATACATCTAAACAGTTATCTGAAAATAATCGTCATATACGATATAAAGGAGACATATCCTGGAACTCGACGATTTAAAGAGCCTTTTAAGCCTTTGTTGTAAAGGAGATATCCAAGCTATAAGGACATTCCAGGATATCTTTGGAGAAGATATTTATAATTTTCCTATAAAGGTTCATAAGCTAGACGAAGAAAGGGCTGCGGACTTTTACTGTTACTGTTTTGAGAAGGATAGAATCTACAAGAGATTTATTACTTTTCGTGGAGAGTGCAAAATCCGTTCTTTTCAGTTTCTAATATTAGATCACCTTTTTAAAGAATGGATACGCAAACCGGATGTTGAGATGTCCATATATTCCATAGATTTCCCGCTCCAAGGCAATGAAGGAGTAGGTGAAATGGTAATGAGAGATATTCTGAAAGACCCTATATCCACCACAAAGGAAGAAATAGAGGAAAAAGAAGATCTAAGAAAGATTGAGGTCGCAATAAAAAGATTGGATGATGACGAAAGGATATATCTTAACCTTCTCTCCTTTTCGGAGATTGACATAGAATCTGAAGATATTAGGGTCATTTCAAGGATTTCAGGAAGGAATCTGCAAGAGACTACAGAAAATATATTTAATCTGGAAGAATCCCTATCAAAACGTTATGAACTTTACAAAAAGAAGAGAGAGGAGTTGGATAAGATTAACTACTGGATACTTATCTATGAAAAGCATATTAAGAAACTAAAGAATAATAAGTTTAAAAGTACCATAGAAGTAGAGCAATTGGTTATTAATAAGAATGAACTGGAAAGAAAAGTATTATGGAGAAAGAAACAGAAGGAAAAACTCCTGAAGAAATATCGGGAGTCTTCCCCTAAGGTATCTTATAGGGAAATAGCTAAACTTCTCAATGTGTCGGTAGGAACAGTGTCATCAAAAATTAAGAACGCCAGGGCAAGATTAAATGAGATATTAAATGATTTACAGAACAGAGAACAACAAATTTCTTAAAATTATTTATTAATTATAAGGAAATGTGAACTGTGGCTATATGGAAAGCATGATGTTATGACAAATGAACAAAATACTAAAGAATGTCCAAAAGATCAGGAGCTTTATAACTATACGGTGGGCGCCATTATTGGTGATGAGAAAGAAGTAATAGAGAAACACCTGATTGATTGTGATCCTTGCCTAAAAGAGGTTGTACATTTTAAACGATCATTAAGGGCCATGTCACAAGATGAAAATTCTCCTGTTCCAGCAGAATTAATGGAGAAAGTTATTAAGTTGGTATCAGAAAGAGAGAGAACCGTATCAACCCAAAAAAAGGTTACCGAATACATAATATCTCTTACAGAACGAGGTTTAAAATTTGTTAAGACCAGCCTTCTACCAGAAGGCGTTGAAGTAAACATTGGCAATAATCTTATCCCTGCGCATGCCTTTAGAAAAGGAATGGAAGAAAAAGAGGAAAGCCTTAATATTGAGCAAAAGATAGAAAATATTAATATCAAGGTTGAGCTTATTCGCGGAGAAGGTATTAGGGCATCAATGAAAGTTCTTATAATGAAAGATGAAATCCCATTAAAGAAAGCAAGAATTACCCTCTACATGGATAACCGACTCCTTCTCTCCAGGAACACTTCAAGCCATGGCAACGCCGAATTTCCCAATATAACCATGGGTTATTATACGATCAAAATCCCCAAGGAAGATTTAGAAATGAGATTTCGTTTTTTACCACTCGAAAAAAAATAAGGAGGTTGTTTCTATTGGCCAATATGCCTAAGTACATAACTATATATCGTCATGGAAACACAAACATTGTAGACATAGAGGAAAAGGGGCCCATCTCCTCAAAAGGTGAAATTAAGGTTGAAAAAGAATTTCTAGATGGAATTTGTAGAGAGATCAACCGGATTACGCTTCTTGCAAATAAGATGTTTTATGAGATGGACAACAAAGCTGGACAGATCGTTCAGGAGGAATTAAAGAAGATAGGAAGCATTCTGTTCACACAACTTTTACCTGCAAATGTTCAAAGATATCTACAAAAGGGAGAGAATACAGAACTTTATTTAAAACTTGATGATCAATTGATCTACATTCCATGGGAACTCTGTTTCGATGGGAAAGACTTCTTAACCTTAAAATTTATGATTGGCAGACAAGTTCGCACAGATCAATTCCTCCGGAAAAGACAACATAGAGAAGATAGTCAAGCCCCCTTGAAAATGCTTATCATCATCGACCCAACAGAAAGCCTTAAACATGCTCAGCATGAAGCTGAATCCTTATGTGTGATCTTAGAAGATAATCCCAATATAGAAATTGAACTGATAGGAGGAAGGCAGGCTGACAAACTAAGCTTGATTTCAGAAATGAAAAACAAGGATCTAATCCATTACATTGGCCATGCTTTTTTTGATGAAAAGAATCCTGAAAGAAGTGGATGGATTCTTAAGGAAGGAATACTAACCTCACAAGAAATGGGACGGATGGATACAAGCCCCATACTTGTATTTTCCAACGCTTGTCAATCACTGGCCACAACCAATTGGGAAACAGGATATCTATATGAAGAAAAGACCTTTGGGATAGGAAACGGTTTCCTTATGTCAGGTGTCCAGAACTTTATAGGCCCTTTATGGGTTATTCACGATGAAGGAAGTGCAAGTTTCGCATCTAAATTTTATAAAGAACTAATTCTTGGGGAAAGCGTCGGAAAATCTCTCCAGAAAGCCAAAAATGAGGTGCTTAAGGAAAGAGATTTAGGAGATCTTCTATGGGCAAGCTATATACATTATGGTGATCCTGCTACTACAATTGCAACAAAAGAAGAAAAGATTCTTGATGAGGCAGCAAGAGTCTATATAACGAACACTTCTTCAAATATTCTCACTGCCTTTACCTTAAATTTTAAGAAATATTCTCTCATGCTGGGTGTTTCTGTTATTCTTATTATTGGATATCTCACATGGTTTAATTGGTCTTCATATAATTCTGCAATTGATTATTCATTCTTTACAGACCCTGAAAACACCTATTTGGTTAAACAATATGAAGATGCTTATAAAATTTATAAATCAGGAAAATCTCAGGAAGCGATGAAAATTTTTGAAGAGTTAATAGTAAATGATAATAATCAACTTGGATTGGGCTATGATGGTTTGGCTGCTTTATATTTTGAGAAAGGAGATATAGATAAGGCTCGTGAAATGATCAAAATATCTCTTGTAGGGGATACCAAAAATGTGATGAGTTATGTTGTACAAGGAGATATCCTTTTTACAGAAGGCAAGAAGGAAGAGGCTCTTACAGAGTATTATCAAGCCCTTGAAATTAATGACGCACTTAACTGGCAAAAAGCCAGGGCTAACAACGCCCTTGCCATCGGCTTTCTCAGTGAAGGTAAAATTGAAAAATCAAGTGAGTATTTTCAAAAGGCTCTATCCTTAGAACCGGAAAACAGTGATACCCTCTTTAACCTTGGTGTTTTATCCTGGAGGTTAGATAAAGAAAATGATGCCAAATCTTTTCTAAGAAAAGTAATTGATTTTAGACAAGATGAAGAGCTTGCCCATTACTACATGGAAATTATTTCTAGTAAGCCTGAGATAAATGATGGTAAAAGCTCAGCAACAATTCTTCTGTTTTCTCTTTCATTTGATGGCGGACATCTAACAAGGATAGGAGAAGGTGAAGCCATTGCCTGGATTATAGGACAGAAATTAGTAGAAAAACAAGATTTGAAGATTATCAATAGCTTTACACTGGACGCAGAAGCAAAATCAATGGAAATTGGATTCTACAAGCTATCTGATTCCGTTAATGCAATGAATATAGGAAAGGCAGCGAAGGCAGACTATATTATATATGGAAGTTACAGAATCTTTGAAAATACTTTAGAAGTAGATATCCGAGTTGTTAATGTCAAAACAACAGAAATTGTAACTATTGAACACCATAAAACTCATGGGAAAAAGAAGATTAATGACCTTGCAGAAATTGTAGCAAGAAAAATAAGATCAAAAATTGAACAATAAGCATGAAAAATTCATCATATATATGTTAAAGGAGGTGATGTAATATGACATGATAGTAAGTCTTTAGTAATCTTTAATACAGATCAGTTATCACGTAAAAGAATGTTTACATTTATGACTTGAAATTTCTATAAATTAAAACAATCAGAAATGGAGGAAAGTAAAATGAGGAACAATTATCTTAGGAAAACAAATATTTTTCAGGTCTTTTTGAATAGTTGTATTTTTAGTTTGATTATGTCTTTAGCTATGTTTGGCACTTCAAATGTTTATTCTCAGGAAGAAAACAAAGGCTCCATGGAGACTGAAACATCAGTAAATACCACTAATCTCGAAACTGGCAAACAAGTAGTAGAACAGGTCAATGTTCTTGAAGGTGGTGACATGATAGGAAGGATTGATTGGGAAAACAGGGTCATTTATTCAGTTGGTGACGGTGTTATGCCACCTGACGTTGTTAGCGCTGCTCAGGCCAGGGTGAGGTCAAAGAGAGCGGCTATAGATGAAGCTTATGGCAGAATGGTTGAAATGGCCAATGAGGTTAGAGTGGATGCTGAATCCACCACCAGAAACTATATTAACGAAAATAGAGTAGTGCGCACCAGAGTGTCAGGTATGGTTAAAAACGCTGAAGTAGAAGAGATCAAACAGTTCGAAGATGGAAGCTATCAGGTTATGATGAAGATGTCCATGGATGGGGCAAAAGGGCTTGGTTCTGTCCTTTTACCTGTGCAAATGGAAAGAGTACGAAATGTAAGAGTCGTAAGTCACTCAAAGAGGAGTGCGATATCATCAGCTATTGAACCCGCGCAGGAGTCGATCACTAAAAAAGCTGAGAATTACACAGGGCTCATCATCGATGCAATGGGATTGGGAGCCAAACCAGCCATGTACCCCAGGGTACTTGATGAAAAAGGAGAATCGGTATACGATGTGGCCAGTGCTAATCCGAATGCTACTATTGAGGAGGGTCTTACGGGTTACAGGAAGAGTATTGATGCAGCAAAGCAGGTGGCCCGTATCGGCAATAATCCACTGATTATCAAGGCTCAAAAAATTAATGGAAAATACAATGCCGATATCGTAGTATCAGACTCTGACGCGCAGAAGATCTTTCAAGCTGACAGCAAAGGCGGTATTCTTGGAGAGGCCAAGGTAGTGGTTGTTATTGATTAATAATTTAGAAAACTCTTTACCGCTCACCAGGGTAACATGGATTTAACCAAACTATATTGAATAGCTCATCCTGTTATCCTGGCAATAATCAGCATTATAGAATTGACTTGCCTGCCACTGATAGACCGCAGATTTGGTCAGGTATGTAATACCACCATATCGTTCCCAAAATTGAAAGGAGAAACTCAATATGAGCAAACAAATACCTCATATGTTTGTTGTCATTATCAAGAAAAAGTCATATAGCCTCATTATCATGGTTGCGTTTTTATGCCTTATCTGTGTTCATCCTTCATCAACGTTTGCTGCCTCGAACTTAGAGGAGGGTATAAAGCAACTGGCACAGCAAATCTCAAACAACATAATCAAGACTGGAAAAAAGAAGATCGCCGTGGTGGAGTTCAGCAACCTTGATGGAGTGGTAACAGCCTTCGGTCAACATTTGGCTGAGGAATTGATCACAGAACTGTTTCTTACCAGCCCAGGCCAGTTTGAGGTTGTGGAGAGACGGCAGTTGATGAAGGTACTGAGTGAGCAAAGGCTCACAATGAGCGGACTCCTTGATGCAAAGGCAATGGAAAGCGTAGGTAAGATATTAGGTATTGACGCTATCGTTACAGGTTCAATGACAGACCTTGAGAGTAATATTAAAATCAATGCCAGAGTGATTGGGATTGAAACCGCCAGGGTCTTTGCAGTGGCAAGGACAAGCATTCCTAAAATAGGCATTGTGGCAAAACTTATGGAAAAGGAAATGGTTAATACGCAATCTAGCATAGAAACAGCAATTTCCGCACGTTCTTCTCAACGACCAGCACAACAAACAAAGTTAGGTACAAAATTCCAAGAGTTTAAAGACCTTAGAGTGGAGGTGATGGGATTACAGGTAATGCAAAACAATAATGTAGTAATTTTCCTTAAATATATTAATAAGACCAAACAAAATTTGTACTTGAGCTTACCTACGCAGGCATGGGAGTCACAAATTTCCACATATTTAACAGACGTTCGAGGCAATGAATATAGACTTGAGGAGGCAAGTGGTATTAGAGCAGGAGCTACAGGTAGACATAACAACATACCACCACTTGAACTTACGCAAGACGTTCCAAGTACCGTTTCACTTCGTTTTAAACCAAGAGAAAGAATAAGACAGCCCGGCTCTTCTTTCTCATTTACCAGCGAGCATGTGATTTTGGCAGTTGACGATTATGGAGATCTTAAATATGACAGAAGAAATAATTTAATTGGGGAATCGTCGTTTAATGTCTCGATTAGTGAGATAGAACCAAAAAAGAGGTAGAAAGTTAATGGCATAATAATCATTTAGGTTAGAATTCTTTTTTTAGAATGCTTTTGTTAGATTTTGATTGGCAGTATAATCAATGAAACCATTAAGATCAAAAATAGCCTTAATATCATTCTTTATATTCACAGGATATGCTTTAAATTCCTTCGGAGAAACCAGCACACCCTATTTTGATATGGTTGGAGTATACAAAAAACTTACCCTGGGAACTCACAATGATATAACCGTAAACTCACAAGGAAAGATTATTATTGCAGACGGTGACAATCATAGATTGTTAAAGATTGTTCCGGTAACGAGAAACATTGAAGTTGTCCAGGTTAAACTGGATTATAAAGACAAACCATTTACACCTTATGGAGTTTGTATAGATTCCACTGACAATATATATATTGCCAACCCTGACCTTCGTACAATCCTTGTTATTGATCCTGATGGAAATATCAAAAAGAGAATCGGTAGATTTGGTGGGAGTATGGAACGTCCTGTGGATGTGGCCATGGATGCAGATAATAATATATATGTTTTGGACGTGATAGGGCCTAAAGTTCACATATTCAAACCTGATGGTAAGACCATTGAGTCCATTCAGATCGGTCTGGAACTGCAAGATTCTTCCGTTATCTCTTTAGATTTAGACTTAGAGGGAAACATTTATGTCATAGATAAAGGACTTGGAAAAATTTTAAAAATAACCACAACACGTGAAATATTTGAATTTGAAAAGATTGATTATGGAGAAGATAAACTAATGTTACCATCAGGTATTGCCATTGATGCAAGTGATAGACTCTTTATTACCGATTATCTAAACAATACCCTTTATCAGTTTGATAACACGGGAAGATTGATAAAAGAACACCTTCTTGTTAAGGAATTCCTTAAACAGCCTTCATCCATTACTTATTGCAATAACAATGCCTATATCATAAACGAAGGAAATGATGAAATTTTTCAGTTCGATCTGAAATACGCCGAATCTAGCATAGAACATGAACTACTGGGTGAATGGTATTTTTATAAAGGCTTTTATAAAGGGGCCATTCAGGAATTGAATACCGCCATAGAACTTGGATATGATTATACTGACGCGCATTATTTTCTGGGACTTAGTTATTACAATATTGAAAATTTTCAGAAGTCTATAGAACATCTTGAGAAATCCTTAAAGGGAAACCCTAAGGATATAGATGCCGGCTTCCAACTTGGAAATGCCTATCACAAAGTAAATTACATTGACAAGGCTATTGAACGATATCGTGGTGTTCTTTCTCTTAAACCTGTTCATCTTCTTGCACATTACAACCTTGGAAACTCGTATTTGAAAATTGGTAAGCCTAATAATGCAGAAAGTCATTATAAAGAAGCCCTGCAAATTTCACCTGATTACATAGATGCCAAAGTTGGACTTGGAAGAGTTCTCTTGGAAAGGAATGAAGACAAAAGGGCAGAAAAGATTTTTTCAGAAATTCTACAGGAAAACCCGGAATTAAGGCAGGCAAGATATTTTCTAGGATTAAGTTTCTTAAAACAGGAAAAGTACACAGAGGCGATAAATAACTTAACCAGAGTCTCTCATGAGGGGCCTTATTATGTTGATTCTCTTTATTACTTAGGGCTTTCCTATAAAGCTATTGGGGAAATAATTGATGCAAGGAAATGCTTTGAGACAGTGTTGGAATTAAGACCGGGACATCAAGGGGCTAACAATCTTTTAACCACAGATTTACACAGATAGCATTAGACACAAAATAATTACATATTATCCAAGAGATTTGTATTTGATAATTGTAAGAAAAAATCAGATGTAGGGTGTGCATTGCTCACCAAGAACGTCTATAAATTAGAAAGGATAATTATTATGAAACAGAAATCAACAATTTATCTTTTTACCATTATCTTGTCTTTTCTTACATCTATCCTATGGGCAGTGGAATCACCAACAGAAACCATCATTGTCTATGGAGAATCTCCTATCTACGATGGTAAGGTTGCACCAGCAAGGCAGAGAGCGATTGAAGACGCTTTCCGTAACGCAGTGAGGAAGGTACTTGGAACCTTTGTTACGGCAGAAAGCTATACACAGAATGCTATTTCAATTGATGATTCAATAATGACAAAGGCAAAGGGTTATATCAATACCTATGAGATCTTGGAAGAGCAGAAGGATAAAGAATCAATCCTTTTAAAGGTAAATGTAGTTATATCAATAGAGCCAATAAAAGATGACTTGACTGCCATGAAGATCCTTATTGAAGCTATGGGAAATCCACGGATTATTCTACTAATTGATGAAGATGGGCAAGAAACGATTAGAAATTCCTATGCGGCAGAGCATATTACAAAAATCCTTACGAAAAAGGGATTTAATATTGTTGATCCCTTCTCTACAGGTAACCTTACAGAGAAAGAAATTCTTAATGCCTTTGAGAAAGGGAACTTCATTGGTCTCGATAGTGATAAGTTGCAGGCCGAAATTCTCATGTTAGGCAAGGGAAGGGTGGAAAATATCACTGAGGTAGAAATGTCTGGTCTTATTGGGTGTATTGTTAACCTGGATATAAAAGTTACCAGTATCGAGACTGGTAAGATCGTGACGGAACAGAGTACGAGGATTAATGGCGTTGGTGCAAACAGAGAGTCTGCTTACAGGAATGCCTTCAGCAAGGCAGGAGAGAATATTAGTAGTTTATTGATAGATGAGATCACAATAGTCTGGGGATCTTCACTGCTGAATGGAAGGGATATAAATCTGGAAATATCTGTAAATGACTATAACAAGTTGAAGGATTTTAAAAGAAGGATAAGCTACCTCTTTGGGGTAAGACATGTAAATCAACAATATTTCAAGGATAGCAAAGCCCTGTTCCTTCTAAAATTCACCGGTTCTGCACAGACACTGGCTGATATCATTAGTACAACATATTTCATGGATATTGAGGTAACAATAACTGAGTTATCCAATGATGTTGTTAAAGTTCTGGTCAATTAAGATTACCACGACACACTTAAAGAAAAAAACAAAAAGAGGATATTATGATGAAAGCACACTTAAACACTTCGTTTATATTATCTTTCCTATTATCCTTCCTATTAATTTGCCTTTCCCAAAGTCATGTCAATGCACAGGATTTCTTGAAAAAATTTCTCAGTAACTCTTCAATAAAAAGCGGTAAACAGTTGAAGACAGATGGTGATTATCCTTCAGCAATTACAGCATTTACCAAATCAATCAAAAGAAAACCGGAAAATCTTGAGGCTTATTATCAATTGGGACTTATCTTTGAAGAAGTTTTGCACGATTATGATAAGGCCATTTCCCTATACGAAAACGTTATTAGTCTGTCTAGTGGCGTAAAGCCTTTGGGTACCGACGAAGAATTAAAAGAGCTTAATTCGTTAATTACAAACGCAAGAACGAGTATAGACAGGACTATTGGAAAGAAATTTGAATCAATAGAAAAACCAAAAGTTCCTGTTTACATAATGGTGAAACCATATCAAAAGATTCTGAAAGAGCCAAAAATGTTTTCCTATAGCATACACAAAACAACCAGTTTTGCCACGGAATTTAGACTATTAGATTTTAGTGGCAATTGGTATCAAATCAATGTACCGAACACTGGTCAAGGATGGGTTAATGGAAAGAATGTACTGAAGATTATACAAAAAGAGAAAAATGCCATAGAAACCAGCCTCACTGGAAAGGCAGCTCTATATCAAAGATTTGTAGACCAGTATCCTGATTCCCGTTTTGCTCAAGATGCCAAAGATAGGGCCGATGACATACATTACGGTTTAACAAATGAAGAAGGTACGGTTAACAACTACTCAATGTATTTGAGAAATAATCCGAATGGCAAATATGCAGAAGAGGTAAGGTTGAAGATGGATGAATTAACATTCAGGGATGAGAGTTTTTTTAATAACATTGATAGATTGAAGCGCTGGATGGATAATAATCCTGAAAGTACATTTATAGAGAAAGCTAAAAACAGGATTGAGGAATTAATATTTGCTCAGGCAAAATATGACAACAACACTGTATCTTTAGAAAGATATATAATAAATTATCCTGACGGCAAGTTTGTATCAGAAGCAAAACAAATAATTGAAGGCATAAAATACAATCAAACCAAATCTAAAGATACTGTAGATTCTTATAAAAAATATCTGGATGAATATCCGGATGGTAAATATGTTGCAGACGCAATAAGAGGGATTGATGAAAAGGAATTCAGCGTCTTATTAAATACCCAGGAGATTGAATTACTGACTGAAAATTTAAGAAACGAAAAAAATGAAGAACGTATAGGACTCATAAAAAACAGGATAGAGGAGTTATCCTTCATTCTTGTTGTCAAAACAAACACAAAAGAGGCATATCGAGATTTTAAAAGAAAATATCCTCAAAGTAAATATAACCAAGAATCCGTAGATAGTCTTGAAGTTTTGGATTTTAATGTTGCATTAGGCGAAGATACCATTGAATCATTAGAAAAATTTCTAATAACGTACCCAAATGGGGATTTTTCTCAGTTGGCGAAAAGCAGAATTGAGGAGCTGGCTTCTAAAGAGGCAAAAGACGCGGATACGATTGAAGCGTATGAAGATGTAGTTAAAGAATATCCGAAAGAAAAAGAGGGCCGGATAGATACGGTTTATGTTGAAGATGGCAAGGAAGTAGAAAAGCATAAGGGAAATTCCGTATGGATTATTGTCCAGAGTTGGCAAGGAGGAAGTAAAAAAGATTTTGTAGAGATTAGATTATCCCCTACCCCCCTTTCCGAAGTAATGGAAGAAGTTAAAGTGGGAACTCGGATGCAAAAATTAGAGGTCACCGGAAGTTGGGTAAAGGTTAAAGCCTCCAAAGGGGACGGGTATATCTATGAAGAATATGTAAAAGAAGAGTAATCTAAGGTTAGCAAAGAGGGGTGTGGATATCTTTATTACTAATTTCTTATGGGGGTTAAAGATGAAAAAATGGGCGATGATACCTTTATTGCTAATTGTTTGGTGCGTCTTTTCGACTGAATTGTCTTTTGGGGAGCGAAAGGAACAGGAAAAAGGATTGGAGCAAAAGCAGGCGTACCAAAAAACTTTTCTAGAAAAAAAGGGGCAGATAGAAGCTGAATTTAATCAAGAAAAGCAACAACTCATACAAGAGGAGACCGATCTTACTTCAAAGATTAAAGTTGAGGAAGAACGTAGGGCCTCCCTTCAGGAAAGATTAATCGGTATGAAAACAGCCCTTTTTGTCATAAAAAGGATCGGGCTCGCAGGTTTCTTTACTTATTTTTTCTCTTTTTTAGGTTTACTCTCTCAATGGTTATTCAGTGAGTATCTGCTCAATATATTATTTCCCATTATACTGATAAATATATTGCTTTTTCTTCTCTTTTGGAAAAAAGAGTTTTTCCAAGAGAGAAGATGGTTGATAATTGCGTCTTTAGCCGCCATTCTTATTCTATTTAGCCTCCCTGTCTTTGGCCAGGGCATTCCTCAATCTAAAGAACCAATGAAGGGGCCTAACCATATAGAATATAAGCTCGATAAGGTTAATATCCTGATGAAAATGGATGATGTTAAAAGGGCAATCTTTAAACTAGAGGAGGGGAAAAGAAAGGAAAGGAATAAAATCAATATTAAGAGGATCAATATTTCAAAACCTTATCTTCACCTCTGGGAGGAGGTAGAAACACGTGGACCCGAATATGCCTATACGTTAGGATGTCTTTATCTAGAGAAGGGAGACTTTACTAAGGCTATCTCACATTTTAAATCCGTTTTGAATTACGACTTTAGAAGATATAGCTATAATCCAGCTTACCTGGATTTACTTTTGAGCCTGGTCAAGTTCTTTGTTGATCAAGATGATGCTGATCACACAGAACAAGCAATAGAAAAGGCCATGCCTTTTATGAAAAACAGCGATAACTTTATTCAAATAGCGCAGTTTCTCTATAAAAAGCAATGGACGGGCCTCTCACTAAAGGTGCTCCAAGCGGCCAGAAATCAGGCTAAAAACCCAACAGAACTACTCCAAATTTGCACTTTTGCCCTGAAAAATAACTTTGAAGAATTAGCTTCGAGTGTCATTCATAGAGCCACTGAATTGTCAAGGAAACATACTCAATTCTTGCAGATAGCAAAATATTCTCTGGATAATGGAAGAATGGGTGATGCGATTGCGGTGTTGGAAAAGGCTACATCTTCGGAAGATGCTTCGGCATTGCTGGATATTGCCCAATTCGCCGTTCAGAATAATTTATATAATAAGGCATTCCCTCCTTTGGAAAGGATAATTGAGAAACATGGAATAGGGTATGCCTCAAAGATAAAAGTTTTTCCTTCAGAACAATTAGGAATGAGTAAAGACCTTCCTACACCTGATGGGGTTTCATTGACGGTCTATTTAGGGATGCTTTACCAAAAATTACAACGTATTAAAGATGCAGAAATGGCCTATGAAATGGAAGTCCTTCATGAATTAGACAATATAATCTTGGCGGGAGCTGACAAAAAGGAAATAAATGCCAATCTAAATACTTTTTTTTATTTACGGAAGCTATGGGATTCTAAAGGGGAGAAAGATAAAGTTAGTAAATTAGAACCCATATATGGTCTCTTGGAGCAAAAATATCTTGATAAATATAAAAAAGAACATGAAGAATCGTTGAGCAAATTAAAAGAATATAATAAAGAATTGACAATGATCTATCAGGAAACGAGCGCAGATATTAGCGAATCACAGAAAGAGAACCGTAGATTTCAACTGGAGATTTGTTTATACTCTCTGCGTCTCTTAGCAATCTTTTCCTTGCTGGTTATTCTTACCGTATGGGCGATAAAAAGATCATGGAAAGAGGCTAAAGACCTGGAACAGTTCAAGGCATTTGTCTTCATAGCTAAATTGACGGAGATCTATGGGTGGATCTCCTGTCTTACAATTATAGGGATACCAATTGGATTAATTATTATCCTTTTTGGCCAGCTTATGAAGATTATCCATTCTCAGATACCCGTTGAAAGGCCCTTCCTGGATGCGAAAGACCAAATAGAGGTTGCGGGATGAGCAGTAAATCGGAATAAACCGGCATTATTTACATCTTACTCTTATTGCTGGGGGTATCAGACTTCTAGAAAGGAGCGTTATCATTATTAAATTGATTGGATTTTTTTCAATTTTTTTTCTTACAGCTTTTTTATCATTATGCTTTATATCTAATGTAGGTGCAAGAGGTCATAGTGTCAAAGTTGAAATGAAGGACGGCAGCGTCTTTAAAGGCACTATTGTAGACACTGTTATAAGATTCAGTACGCGTTATGGTGAAGTGGATGTTAGAACAAACGACATTGTTGTATTCAAAGATGATATGTTAACCCTTAGAGACAAAACTATCTTGAAGGGTACATTTCAGAAGAGGGATTTTCAATTTAGCATGTCAGAAGGGCATATAAACTTGCCTTTAACCGAAGTAGCTCAAATTCAAAGACTTTCTGTTCCTCCAACTGCCACATCATCGATCCCGGATACTTCTGACAGTGGCCAAGATATCCAAGAAAGTATACCTACTGCATACGGCTTCTATGCTGTAGTTGATGATCGCCCCGAAAAACTTCCATCTTCACCTGTAGTAACCACTTTTGGCTTGGTCGTTGGAGGCAACAGTGATCGTGGTATGGCCGTGGATGGAATGGAAGGTAATCCCCCTGTAAAGTTGAGGACAACTTCACTGAATTTCATTCTTTACCAGCAAGGTATTAATGTTACCTCCATTAGGCTAGGAAAGCTGGAATTAATGCGTGAGCTTAAGGCAGGACAATTCAACATACTCGGGACTAAACAGCAGTTTTTCAAAAATGTATATGGTCGTAGTCCTTATGATACCATTAAGATCAATCTTTGGCGGCCCAAGACGTTGATGAGATTGAAGGTCGAGCCAATTTCTAGTAGGCCAGACATGTTTCGTCTCACACCTGAAACACCGCTTTCTCCTGGCCGTTATGCTTTCTACTTTGGTAAGTCCCTACGGGAATATGATGTTGTGTTCACTGCTTCGCCTGGAAGACAAGCTTGGGCATATTACTTTGAAGTAGGCCAAACTTCTACGAAGCAATTTGAGAAAACCACTTCCAGTGCCAATTCTGACAAGTCAAATTTAATTTTAGGCCGTTGGAAATATGAAGATGGTGGTGTGATGGAATACTTCAGAGACGGTACTTTTATGTTGAATACTTATGCTGGAGAAAAAAAAGCAGGTAAGTGGAACATAAATGGAGATACCCTTACATTGCGATTTTACATTCATGCGAAAGCATATACATTTAAGATATTAGAACTGTCTTCATACACATATAAAATTGCGGGAATTAATAAAACTTATAACGCAAGGAGAATAGAATCCACAAAGCAATCTTCTGTATACACTACAGAAAATAATGAAAAACAAGACAATTCTAATAAAGTTTCATCTTCCGTATTTGCCACAAATAACTCTAACATATATCATAAATCTAATTGTCCTGAACTAGGTACTGAAGGTTTAATTGAATTTAGTTCGCCTAAAAAAGCACGTAAATCAGGTGGCATACCTTGTGGCAATTGTAATCCATAAAGAATTTATATCTTAAACTTACTACGCATACGTTTAACAAACTGTTTAATCGTCTTGGATACTTTCAAAAATCACTTTCTGTCAACATGATATTAGAATCCATTATAAAACGTTTAAGACATTCTCGTATCCTGTCTAAGGCGGACTTCTCGTTGATGGCCGTAATATGAACGACCTTCCTGCCCAAGACGCCCCAAATCTCAGGATCGGTGGTCTTGTAAAGAGCGATGGTAGGTATCCCCAGGTAGCCAGAAAGATGGCTTACACCTGAATCGTTTCCAATGTAAAGGGATACGTTTGTTAATAATTTGGACAATTCTTCTACATTCTCTGGCTGCTCTATCCACTCTCCAGAAAACTCCTCAGTCGCCATCTTCTCTTGTTCAACCGGTCCTAATACAAAACCCACCTTCTGGTAGCCAAACCGTCTCAATTCATCAGCCAAATCCAGATAAAATTGTGGAACATAATTCTTCTTTGAACTTCCGCTTCCGGGATGGATCAGAGCATATTGTCCTTTTGTGGCTCTGAGAGGGAAACAATCAGAAAGGCTTTGTGGAATGGTTATGGGGAAATGTGATTTTATTGATGAACAGTAATAGTGCGCTAAGTGCATTTGTTTATTTGGAAAAGGATCGATCGGGATAACGGGCAATGAAGCAGATTTTTTTAAGAGATTGACCATCTCTTGACCTTCTCTTAACCAGAGGACGGCGCCGTGTGGGTCGCCATGCGGGGAACCAATCTCAAGCGGGATAGACCTTCCACAGAAAAAATCAAGCAATCTTGTTGATTCCTTATCCAGGTAGGAATCCAATAGGCCCATGTTAATTGCCAGACGCATATATTCCGAACGCCCAATACCCATAAGATGATAATCAGGCAATTCTCTCTTTAAGCAATAAAGGGCGGGCCAGGTGAGGATAAAATCACCAAGAGCGCCACGATGACAGATTAGGAATGATTTCATTTTTCAAGGCTTCACGATATAGTTTTCCTTTCAAGCGAAAACAAGATTTACTTAGTTTCTATTGCAGAAACACGGTTTTGTCACCCTGAACTTGTTTCAGGGTCTCTTAACATCTTGATATATACAGATTCTGAAACAAGTTGAATGACATTTTTAAGTATTTTTAGTTTTCTGCAATAGAAACTAAGTAAAATTTAATTGCTTCTTGAATACTTTTTAATGCTTCTTCTTTAGTTTTTCTTTGAGACCAGCAACTTTTTAATGACGGACAATGAGCCACAAAGTAACCACATTTACCTTTTTCCACAATTTTATTAAGAATCTTATTATGGAAGGCTAAAGCCTTCCGCTACATCTGTCTCATTATCCAAGATGAATGTGTATATGTTGGAAAAAATCAAGAGGATATAGTTCACGCTAAAAACACTTCCTATTCCCCTATAATTTTCACCAACACCCTTTTTCTACGTCTGCCGTCAAATTCTCCATAAAATATCTGTTCCCAGGGGCCAAAATCCAATTTACCCCCAGTTATTGCAACAACGACCTCGCGTCCCATTACCTGACGCTTAAGGTGAGCATCACCATTATCCTCACCTGTATTGTTATGACGGTATTGTGAGATTGGTTCATGAGGGGCTAGTTTTTCCAGCCATTCTTCATAGTCCTGGTGTAGGCCTGATTCATCATCATTTATAAATACGGATGCCGTGATATGCATGGCGTTAACAAGAACAAGGCCTTCTTGTATGCCGCTTTCCTTGAGGCACGTATTGACCTGAGGTGTAATATTTATGAACTCCCTCCTTTTAGCCACATTAAACCAAAGTTCTTTTCGATAACTTTTCATTTTATAGCCTCCCTGGCATGTAAGATTTTTCATTAGGTTTGAGCCAGTTGGAGATGGTTAGACCGCTTCGAACAATTTTACCATATCAAGGTATACATTAATTTCCCTTAGGAGTTTGAATCCCGCTTTGATAATGTTTTTTCCAGTTCTTCTGTTCAAATCTGGTCCGAACTTGCGTGATACATATGTCATCATATCCATCATGGGACCCATCCAAAAAATATCACTTCGTACATGCTCAAACATCAAAAGTTTTCCACCTGTCTTCAGGACCCTTCTAATCTCACATAACCCCTTTATCGGATCAGGAACGGAACAGAACGTGCATGATGTAACTACCGTATCGAACGTGTTATCCATGAAACCAAGCATCTGGACATCCGTACGGACCAGCTTAGTGTTCAACGTGATATTCTTAGATTTTTCTTTTGCCTTTTCCAACATTTTCCAACTTATGTCTATTCCTAAAACATCGTTCCCGTTTTGAAAATATTGTAAATCAAGGCCCGTTCCAACGGCTACTAATAAAGTTCGACCCACAGCCTGGGAAAACCATTGTCGTTTATGCTCGCCATAACGGAGTTCAATACCATTATTCATAAAATCAAATGACGTAGCGGCTTTATCCCACTTTCCCCACCACTTCTTTTCAGTTTGCCCCGTCAACCGGTAACTCTCCTTTCAGCTTCATATTGTAAAGATCGATCCCAAACTGGACAGAAAAAGAGAAGACTATGATCATTAGAAGTATTACCATAAAGTCAATTCCCGTAGCGGTAAAAATCATTCCTGCTGCCATACCCGTTAACATCGTTATAATCATCCCTGAAGGGAAAAGTTGGAATAGACTACATATAGGACTGAAAACAAGAACGGTTACAGCAAGTACCACCATACCAAGAATCATCCCCAAGATCATTGTAAAGAACATATTCCAATCCTTGCCAATGACTAGGGAAACAAGAAATAAAGTACCTACTCCCATAAGTATTGCAACTATGTAATCAAATATTATGAAAAATACTCTCATTTTTATATGGTTTTTTATGGATTCTAATATTTATGTTATTCTAACACAAGTATCAATTTCCAGATTCAAATTAAGTCATAAACGGGTATAATTTCTATAAGTTGGAAATGACAATGCAAGCGCTGAAGTTTATCCCCGGAAAAACTGGGACTTTAATAACAGAATCAGTGTTTTACATTATTAAGTGTCTGCTTATTCATAGCGTCAACTATATATTAATAATTTCTTAATATTGTAATGATAAAAACTAAATCAGTCCTTTTTATTATTGTATTATTTCTCATACATCCTGGATGTCTGGCTAGATATGGTGAAGGCAGGCTTGATCAATTGCTTTTATCTATAAATGATTTAAAAAGCGAGTGTGAGAATAATAATGAAAAATTAACTGAGGAAAAGATTAAAAAGAAACTCGGCAGACCTGGATGGCTCAAACCTGTTTATGAACATAATCTGGACTTGTCTTTATTAGACAAGCTGAAAAAGGATTCTGGTATTTTACTACAATCAAATCCTCAAGACCTCTATGATGTCATATTGAGGGATATCAATGGTGGAAGATTGAAGAACATAATATTACTTTCGTACGTATATGACAGGATGGGGCACGATGATCCCTCATTAACGTTTTATATAGGAGACTATACCGACACAAGTAATAGTACACACAATGTTATAGGCTGGGATTATGTGAAATATAATCATTCTCATCGAAACTCAGGTAAAAAGAGAGGAAAGATATTTCTTAGCTATAAAATCGAAAACCCAGTTGATTATTTTAGGTTATCTTATATCTTTCTGGTAGATGTTATTATAGGTCTTAAGCAATTTGCGGGAGAGATTCTTAAGTCACCGATTTCTTTTATTGAAACAGAATTATTTGAGAACATATTCATTGAGAAAAAAATCCCTTTCTACAAATTTGAGGGGTTTAAGTCAGCTATTGAAGACTGGAGAAATGGAGTTACGGCACTTACATACAGGTATAGGGTAGATGGTAAACAGGGAATATTAGTGGCAACCCAGAATTTATTAGGAGAAGTGCCCATTATTGGTTCATTACTTGATCAGTGGTATAAAAAAGAAAGCAATAATGCAAAGAAGCTGTTCGTGACAAGGGGTATACATGGAGGAGATAATTCTGAACAAAATATGGCTTTATGGGTTAATTTTCTTAGCAATAACAAAAAACTTACTCATACGTCTGATTATGTCTCTCGGGTAGAAGTTATGTCTAAAGACAAGGCTGTTGAAAAGGAAACAAACGATTTATTTGTAAAGGTAATACCTTACAGGCATGGAAATGTTATTGATGTAATTTGGTCTTTGTTAAATATATCTCATGGATTTGCCTATGACATGGCATCAGAGATGGTCATTAACGACAATGTTAATCCAGGAGATTCTATTATGTTAAGCGGGCACAGTGGAGGTGTCCAGAGAATTGTTTCGACAGCAAGGATCTTAAATGATGATGGAATAAATGTGGAGAAGATGTACGGGATTGCAGGGCCAGCATTGGGATACGCTCCTTGTAATAAAATAAAGGTAGAGTTGAATGGTAAGATACTGCAAGATCCAACCTCGGATGTATCTCGACTACTCAATTGTCTTACATTTAATCTACTAGCAAACATAAAGTGGGAACATAAAAATGATGTGGACAAGAGACACAAACATAGAACTCCTGGTTTCATTGACGGAAGAACAAGGTTAAAGTATGATGGCTTTTTAGGGGATAGATTAAAGGGTTTTTTCAGATAGTTTTAATAAATTAACTCCTTTAAGTCACTAATCTATATGACCTAAAGGTATATGGTTGAAATACATTTTTAGAATAGTATAATTCCATCTTCCAATAATTATGAGTATTATTATCTCATTGTAAACAAAAAGTGAAAAGACGACTGAATATCATCATCTTGACAATCCTATTCTTTTTGATCTGTATAATCCACAATCAAAAGGATATTGTTGCAGAAGAGATTATTGTGCATGCAAATACGCCATGGCAAATAACTCAAGTTATCCTGAGAGGGTCATCTACTATTACGTGGCAAGTAAGAGACGATGATTATTGGAGCTTCAATACAGAATTGTTTCCTGAAGGACATAATGCTGATGGGATACCGGTTCCTGCTTTGGGTGATTATGCATTACCGGGGGAAAACTTGGGCATGCTTCTTGGTAGAATAGGCGATGGTCGTATTTTGCCAATGGGACTATCTGGCTCGTATTATGTCAGACCTGATGAAGGGGGCAATTATTTATATTTAACTATAAATGATGAATTATTTCATCTATATGGAAAAGGATATAAGGACAATATTGGCGAAATAAAAGTTACAATAACACAAACCCCAATCAAAACAATTAAGATAGATATCTTGTTTATCAGAGGTTGTCCCGGCTACAAATATGTAAAAAAATATATTGAAGAAATTGTTACAGATGAATCTATTTACGCGGAAATAAACTTGATACAAATTGAAAAGGAAGAAGATGCTAGAAATTTACATTTTATTGGCTCTCCAACCGTAAGGGTTAATGGAGAAGATGTCGAAAAAGGATTCATAGACACTAAAGATTATGGTTTAAAGAGTCGCATATATTATATAGACGGCAAACCATTTTATTATCCTTCAAAGAGTATGATCTTAAACGCAATTAAAAAGGCAAAATAATAAAAGAAAAATAGTAGAAATATTTTTATTGAAAATGAGAAATACAGATAATGTACCAAAGTTTATACCCTACAAAATCTAAAGAAGTTGTGAATTCGTTAAAGCTGCAGAATATATGCATACATTAGAGTGAAAATTGCGAAAGTGGTAAAATAACAAGCGATTGTTGATTTCGTTAAGATGTATCCAACCTTCTTTGAAATAATGTAAAAGACGTAAATACTTCCAATAAACCCCAAAAGTATGACTAATAGTTCAAAAGATGATAAATTCCCCATTTGGTTAACGGTATTTAATAACTCATTTTCGGTACTGACTGTCTTATAAATGTTTGTTGCTTCTAGTAATTGCCAGAAATTTGCTTTAAGTTTGTCCCAGTAAAAGGCAAGATGCCCCATAAGTGCAAGGGGGATGGCGGCATATCCAAAATCTGCAATCCTTTCTTTTGCCTTACCGAACGAAAATCCACTACATATACAATCGGAAAGCCAAATAGAAACAATTGGTGCAGCAATTACAAAGACGAATATTATTGTATAGAGCGCCATTTCATTTATTCCAATATAATTGTAAATTAACTGAAACCATTGAGAATCAATACTTAAGAGGCTTCTATATTCTACGAATAGCACACCCAATAAAGATAGTGATATGAGTGAGTCTACCAGAGATCTATTGGATAACTCGCCTATGTCGCTTCCTGGAATTTGAAGATTGACCTTTATTGAACTGTGACCACAGTTTTTGAAACAATTCATGCATAAAACGCAATCTCTATTGCTTTCCAAGCCATAAGGGTGTAAATACAAAGGGCAACCTTTTATAAGCCTCGTTCCTAAATAACAATCGTGAGTCTCGCACTGATTCAGACAAACGTTTCTGTTTGCTTTCAATGAAGTTACTGATGAAAGTGAATAAATACCAAGCATACCGCCAAGTGGGCAGACATATCTACACCATGCTCTCCTTTCAAAGAGAATACCTGAGATAATAGCTCCTAAAAAAATAAACATAATAAGGGATGCGGTTAATGTTGAGGATCGAGGCATAAGTGTTACGCCTTCGAACCAAAACACTAAGAGTATCAATCCAATAGTGATATATTGCCCGTATGTAACTAGTACTTTTGGAATTTCTAAGTTAAAACATTTCAATCTTTGTACCCAATCACCGGCTGCCGCAAATGGACATATTCCACAAAAAGACCTTCCAGATATTAGAGCTGACAGATAAACAAAAAACAAACCTGCCGACCACAAAAAAACATTTGCAAAGTTCAAAAGACCGTCTTTATGTCCTATGAATAGTACACAGAGCGTAAATATCAGAAATGTGAAGCTTATGATTTGAAAACCCAATGGAAACAATTTGCTTTTCAAAAAACTTTTAATCACATCCAATGATAGAATATTAAAAGACCA
The DNA here is from genome assembly GCA_046759445.1 of Candidatus Scalinduaceae bacterium. Lineage (GTDB taxonomy): Bacteria > Planctomycetota > Brocadiia > Brocadiales > Scalinduaceae > Scalindua_A. The sequence goes on along the minus strand of JBHICG010000024.1, from coordinate 7,493 downwards.
TTTCTTTTCACCCCTTGGTATACCTAAAAAGATCAGTTCAGATGTGATAGTATTACTCTTTGCTAAGCTAACTGCACGTCTAAGCACGTTCTCTAGTTCTGTTACATTTCCTGGCCAATCATAACTCATTAATCGTCCCATGGCATTATCAGATATATTTCTCACATCTTTATGTAGTTCCTTGCTTATCCTCTCAAGAAAGTGTTTTGTAAGCATTGGGATACTACGCTTCTGATTTCTAAGGGCCTTTAGGTGAATGGAATGTTTACCTAAGATATCATAGAGATTTTTATCAAACCTTCCTTTCTCAATAGACGTAGCAATATCTTCAGATACAGATGTAACTACTCTTGCATTTGAGTAAATGGTGTCACTCCCATTAATGCGTCTAAACCATCCTTCCTGCAAGTAATTAAGTAACTTGATTTGATTTGCCTGGTTTAAGATATCTACATGATTCAAGAAGATAGTTCCTGAATCAGCCAATTCGATATATCCTAAACGTGTCGCTATATCCTCTATCTCTGTGCCTTTATTAGTTGAATCCCCTTCCAGTTCTTCTTTTTTGATAGCATCATCGCAACTTATTATGTATGAACTCTTTTCTCTACCAAAGAGTTCAGCCCCCCATGAGTCTTTATTAATATCCCTACAGTCTATTTTTACAAAAGGCCCCATATAACGTTTGCTTTTATAATGAATGATTTTTGCCATAGGAATCTTACCGGTTCCATCCTCACCACTTATTAATACGGGTTCGTCGTGCATTGCCATGTTATCAACAAACGAATTTATTTTATCAATATATTTACCCTTTCCTACAAAACCTATTTTTTCTGTGTCCTTCTTATCCTTTACGTGTTCTGCAATATGGATTCTTTTCTTAAGTCGTGCATGTGAAATTGCAAGTGTAATATGATTTGCCAGGATTGATAATCCTCTAATGTCTTCATATGTGTATATTCTTTTATCAATAGTCTGGATGTTGATGGCGCCAATAATATCCTTCTTGCTTCCCAACGGTACTGATAATATTGAAGACAAACGATCTTCATGGATTTCAGAAATGAACCTTACTCTCTGATCCGTATGTACATCTTCAAGGGCAACGGGTTCAGCATTTCTAACTACCCATCCTGTAATTCCCTCATCTAGTCGCATCCTTATTCTTTTCACCGCTTTGTGATCAAAGCCTACAGCCGCTTCGAGTATTAGATTATTAGAAATAGGATCTAATAAAAAAATTGAACATGCATCTGCATTCATTTCCTGGTTAACTTCCTTGACAACCATTGATAGTATCTTGTTAATATCTTCATCTAAATGGAAAAGTGTGGTTACCCTATTTATTACGTCTAACTTTCTTTCTTTCTCCGATTTGTCTTCCAATTCTTCAACTATCTTAATTTTTTCCTTTTCTAAAAAATCAAGAAATGTCTTTATTCTCATTGACACAGTTCTATTCAGGTACGTGCCTAAAACAGGATTTCTTTGAATTAGTTCCTCTAGGTCTTTTTTGTAAAGAACATAAAGTTCGACATCTTCTTTTGCTTTTGTGGTAGCTAAATAGGGTTCATCGGTAAGTAATGAAATAGCTCCAAAACAGTCCCCTTCTCTATGAACTGCTACGGTTGTTTCTTCGGCACTATTATTAATTAAGGTTTCCAGTACACAGCCAGAAGAAATTATATACAGACAATTACCTTTCTCACCCCTTTCAAATATAATTTGACCTACTCCATAGTGATGGACTTGAATTTTTGAAACCACCTTTTTCAAAAGGTTATTAGACAATAAGGAAAATGGTCTGTGCTTCTTCAAAAATTCTCTCTTTTGTCTGAAGTAGTTTGTCTTATCTGTCATTTTAATCTCTTTAATGCTTAATTTGATTAGCTAGCATTGATATTCATGTGGAATTATTAAAAAGCAATATCTATCTTTTAGCGATGTTAAACACCTCTTTTTTGGCAGAACATATCTGGCTCAAGCAATTGACCGTGTATACAGGATAGCATTTCGACGTTTTCCCACGGGCGAGATTATGTTCATATTCCGCATGCAATATGCCATTTTTTGTGCAAGCCAAGCGGGTTTACGGATGGCATGTGCCAGGTCTGATGTGGTAAATGGTTCAGTCAAGGCTTTTGGAATGATGTTAGCAATATCTGACGTAGTTTTGAAAATCCGTTGACCCATTACACGTAGGAGGCGTCTCTCGTGTATGACCCAATTCTTTCTTCGCCAACAACGAGTACTGTCGTATCGACGGACCTCTTCTTCCTGTATAAACAATACCTCTAATGAAAAGTTTGGGTTTAGAAGCATTTTTGGAAAACTCACAAGTTCTTCAAAGAGATATTCAATGGCGCCTCGTTTGGGTGATTTTCGGCGAGACAAATGACTGTAACCGTCTTGTGCCAGCTTTACAAGCCATTTTTCTAACGTTATAGGATGCACCAGCCTAACAGGGCGGTGTGAAGTTAACCTGGCAATCTTGCGTTTCATCGCCGTAAAGTTTTGCACTTGTATCTCTACCAAAAGATCACCACGGACGATGTCGACATGGAACCCGTCTACAGACACCTCTAACCTGTCATTCGGCCTCGTATACCATTCTTTCAAAGCTGAATGAAGAGACTTTTCATTCAACATGCCGATTTTATGCATAGTCATTTGTGATTCAGTGGACATGGTTTCTTAATAATTCTCTTAATATTAAAATATTTAAAATTTCATTTAAATACTATGCCGAATACTTTAGTCCGGAATCCTCTTTGCACGAGATGTCAACGAAAATACAAATTGTTCATCAAGTGGAAGGTGATTTAAAATTCAGCATATTTTTTAGGTTAAAAAACATATCTTTTTTATATTATATCATTTTTTTGCATAAAGTCTTTCAATTAATCAAAACACAAGCAGTCAACATAATATGTTAATGTTTTTCTTTTGCATTAAACATCTTCTTGCTTTATTTTGTTACAACAGTCCATCCACTCAGGTAATTTATTTTCCAAATTGAGCGCTTTTAGATACCGTATATCAACATATGGATAGATGGTGGTGTCAGAAGAGCTATCCTCCTGCATCATTAGTGAATTTGCAATATGTACGGCCGTCAGCGCAGATAATTCCTGCGAGAGTTTATTGCCAACGTCTTCACCAGAGGGTTTTTTTAACTGGACAACAGTACCCTCCAGTAACCTGGACGGATTATGATGAAAGGCAACTGCCTCAACTATACTGTTATCAATTCCCCAGAGTCCTAACAGATATCCCCCCAATTCTGCATGAGACGTTTTCATAACAGTGTATTCAGCCTCCAAAAGACCGCACCCCGTTCTCTCAATAAAATCCATCATCATTCTGCATTGATCAGGAATTTTTAACATGATTAATCTTCCTATATCGTGTAATATTCCAGCAATTAATGCCACTTCCACCGTACTTTTATCTTCTGATTCAATATTGGCTATGTCCCTGGCAAGTCTTCCTACCATCAAGCTCCTCTTGCGCATGTCAGCCAGGGAAAACCAGAATAATTCAGAATCTTCAGGAAATGAAGAAAACAAATTAATTGAAAGAACAAGCGCCTTTAATGTTTCCGATCCCAGATAAACTGCAGCTTGCTGTGGATCTGTAATTTTTCGTGGAAGTCCAAAAAAAGCTGAGTTAACAAGCTGTAATATTTTTGCAGACATTGAAATATCCTGAGCAATAATTTCACCCACTCTCTTAAGGGAAGCATCAGGAGACTTCATTTCATTTATAATCAAATTATATAATTTTGGGAGGCTGGGCAGATCTTTTATACCTCCAACAATCCTTTTCAAAGTTTCATTTCCTAACAAATCTCGAAGCTTACATGCACGTTCAATTGTGTACCTTATGATCTCTACATTACACGGTTTCATTAAAAACTGATGCGCAGTCTCGACAGACTTTAATACCATCTCTTTGTCAGAATGTTCTGAAAGGATAATACGAACAGTCGCAGGATGTCGTTCCATAACGATACCAAGCAATTCTACACCGTTCATTTCAGGCATATGCGTGTCGGATACGATAACATCAAAGATTGATTCATTCATAAAGCTGAGAGCTTCTTTTCCACTTAACGCAAACTCCACTTCCCATTCCTGGAGCATAGGTTGCAATATCTTCTTTAACCCCTTAATCTCTTTTGGATTATCATCTACAAAGAGAATCTTTCTCATCTCTTACATCCTTTCTGAAAGTATTCATTATGTAATTATTCAAGCTGATCTTGATATATATTATTCCCTAAATATTATTTTTTCAGTTTGGTAAAGAATTATTATCATTATACATAAAATGATTGACAAATAACAACAGGTGTCACTCTAGATATTCTGAAGCTCTAGATAGTTAAAATTTCAATAATAGGTTACAACAACTTATTCGGTCACTCATTATCTTTTAAGCTACTTGTTGAAGCCGAGTTCGGCCATAGCCTGTCTTACGTGTTTATCCTCTATATTGTAAGCCCCTTCCTCTTCACGGATGCTCTGAGCCCTGGCAATTACTTTTGCTTCGTCGGCACCCACAGGTAGAGGCGTTTTCCACGTTAGCAGTTCTACTTTAACTCCATTAGGATCATGGAAGTACAGGGAGCGTTCGTATCCCCTGTCAATTGGCCCGCTAAACTCTATTTTGTACTTGTTAAGGGTCTCCATAGCTTCTTCAATGGATATGTCTAAATTCAATGCCATATGCTGCATTGAGCCTATTCCCTCACTACCCTTGCGTAGTTTTAATCCACTGTCCTCATTGGGTACAAAGAAGGCAATAAAGGCTCCATTTCCAGCCGAAAAGAATAAGTGAGTCATTCGAGGCTCATCCAGGTTTGGCTGACGCAGTACCAGACGCATACCCAGTACTTCAGTATAGAATTGTATTGTCTCATCCAGATTCCGTCCAAAGAGAGCCGGATGATTGATACCATTTGTCTTGATCACCATAACAATCCTCCTTTGAAATAATAAGTCTAGAGATTTCTACCCGTTAATAAATTAAATGTATCTTAACTATTTATGCTTATTTTACTAGACTTTATTTTTAAAAAATACTTAATAATCTACCACTTTTATATATAAATCCTTAATATTATGGTAGGGTAAATTTAAAACAAAGATCTTCGCATTATGCAGCAGGCCTATGGCGTGTGATAGAAATGTTTAGACATTATTATCAATCGAATCAATTGTGAATAGGTTATGTTTGATAGCTGAATCCAGTGATTGACAGTTAGAGATAATTATACTACTCAGTGATAATAAAGATGTAAGAGGAAGTTATTTAGAATAAGACAGGAAATGAGTACATACCTCTCCCTTGAAAGGTTAAAGGGTTACAATTCTCATGAAACTCAGAAAAGTTGGAGTGAGGACATAACTTTCTACATTCTTGGCTTTATAATTCAGTTAAACACCAAATCCCAGTCCTAAACAAAATTCAATGTAAAAGAGAAAATTGTAAAAAATGAGCGTATTAATAAGGATGGCCGATGGCCTCCAATCAATAAATATGGAGTTCGGGCATGTAGAAGACTCTAAGATGGAACATATAACCTGATAAGGGGTTGTCTCCAGAATTAGACCTTACCAGTCAATGGGTTGAAGGGACCTGTCCTTAACAAATCTCGTAACAAGGTCAAGAAGCCAGGTGTGTTCGTTTATTTCAAACTCTTTTCTTGAAACCTTTGCCTTTACAAGAGCCATTTCTGTTCCTTTATGAAATTCAACAGACTTTATGGCAACATAATTTATATCAACATTAATAAAGCCTCGAGAACCAAAAGAACCATAAAGGTCAACATCTTCAAAATCAAAGGCTTCGACATTATTTCCCTGCTTTCTTAAACTGAAAGAAAATGATCCGTAAAAGACCAATGACTTTGCCTGCTGATGCATCCCTTCTCTGGAAATTCCGAATCCATCACCCTTATTCAAATCCAGTTTTACTTTATTGCTATCAAAGAAAACTTTATAAAATGGGTTTTCACGATTATGCCTGGAAAAGAAAACCTTAGTAATTCTTTTTGGAAATTCAGGATTACTAAAAACCTTACTAGAAATCAAAAGCCTAATAGTCAAATCACGATCAATAACAAACTCATCCTTTTCAATAGATGCATATTTAGAAATGTAAAAAAGCATTGTATAAAACTGCTCAAGCTTTGATCTAGGAGTAGAAACATCAAAAAGCTCAATAATCGCTTTATCCATCTCCCTATTTTCCCATCTGAACAGCTTTACTTTCTCAGAATCAACAAGTGCATACACATCATCTAGCACTTGTTTTTTATTAACATTTGCCATCTCAGATTTATAATCAAACGCTAAAACAGGGACGGTCGTTAATAGTAATGTCAAACATATAAAAAGTCCCCACAGCTTGCTCGCTTGTGCTTCGCAAGCTAGCAGTGGGGAAAGAAAATTTTTACACATATCTAAGAAAATATAATATTTACCAATAATTATCAAGAATAAAGTATATGGCATCTTCTCCCGTATTCATCTAGTCAAGGTTATTTTTATACTTATCGGCAATCTCTTTTGAAAAATATACATAAAAATGAAAAAATAATAATACTATTTATAATTTTGTATTTTTTACTACAATAATCCCAAAATTCCCTTATAATATAGGATTTAGCATTTACAGTTGATAGTTAAATGTTGTAAGACATTTAAATAAGGTGTATTTAGAAATACACCCTTAATCAAGAATTATTGAAGTTAGGTTTTAAACAAAGAAATGGAAAGTAACTATGGAAATAAAAAACATTAGAAACATTGCCATCATAGCCCATGTGGATCATGGAAAGACAACGTTAGTAGATAAGATGTTAAAGCAAACGGGAGTGTTTCGCCTTAATCAGCAAGTAGCCGAACGTGTACTCGACTCTCACGATCAGGAAAAGGAACGTGGGATTACGATAGTCGCAAAAAACTTTTCAATCCAATACAAAGGGATTAAACTAAATATTATTGACACTCCAGGCCATACAGACTTTGGAGGTGAAGTGGAACGCACTTTGAAGATGGCAGAAGGAGTACTGCTTCTGGTAGATGCTTATGAAGGACCAATGCCACAGACGAGATATGTGTTACAGAAGGCATTAGGCTTTCACCTCAAACCCATTGTCGTTGTCAACAAGATTGATAGAACTGACGGAAGGCCAGATGAAGTCCTGGATGAGATATTTGACCTGTTTGTGGACTTAAATGCTGATGACGATCAGTTAGACTTTCCCGTTATATATGCGAGCGCCAAGGATGGATATGCAAAGCTTGAAATGGCGGAAGAAAACGTTGATCTGACACCACTCTTTGAGGCTATCATTAATCACATTCCACCGCCAAAGACAGACCCCGATGAACCATTTCAGATGTTAATACACACATTAGATTATAATGATTACGTAGGCAGAATAGGTATTGGCAAGATTGCAAATGGACGTATACGTT
>JBHICG010000023.1:0-46951 GCA_046759445.1 Candidatus Scalinduaceae bacterium | reverse complement strand
AAAAGACTGGAGTCAGTGACAGATTACAGCTTGCGATCTTTGCCATAAAGACGAAACAAGTTATATTAAATCAAATGTTCCTGAAAAAGAGGAGTAATAATTAAGCTATTAATTAAAAATAGTAAGGAACATGCCATAAGAGTAGGTGTTGTCGTAATTTTTCCTCGATATATCCCCATGACAGTTTGTATGTAATTTAGTGTTTAAACTCTGACCACATATGTCTTAGACTGTCTAATACCCTCCATGTCATTTTTTTAAATTTTCCAAAAACACCGTAAATAGACCAATTTTCTTTTCAACTATTCTTGAATCGTGCTTTGAAAAATAGACATGTTTTATTTTAAAAAAATAAGACTTGAAGCAAGATTCCTACCATTCTTTTAACTTTTAGCCAAACACGCAACTAATGGTATAAGATAAACTTATAATAGTGATTTAAAAAATTATATGAAGACAGAGACGAAGCAAAGTTTAAAATAACAAGGACTTTTAAAAAGTTTGTTGGACATAAAGCAAAAGATAAAATTGAAATAGAACATGGTATTGGTAAAAGGTTAATGACCCCAAAAAGGAATATCACTATTACGAAAACGAGACCTATCTTAACAGGTAAAGAATTGAATGAAATTTCCTAGTTAACTTATATCCATATTAATCTATATAAATATCTATATACATAGTCTTTACAGCTTTTTGATATTAGAGGGGGTTTCCGAAAACAGTTGCCCATATACTCGCTTTAATCTTTTTTTATTATTTATCTTTTTAATATGTAATTTACTTTTGTGAGTAGAGATCAAATAAATGAAACTATAGTTACGTTTTATAAAAACCAAAGATTTTTAAAATGCAACTAGTGATTTCTTGTTTTTTAGAATTAAGTATTTACAATTTAGTTGGCTTCATTATGGGAGCAGTGAATTTTGTTTGTTGTATTTTTGTTTGAGGTAAGTACATGGCCTTATAATGAGCTTTGCAAAACAAGTTTTGAAATAGTAGAAAGGTACAGGCTAGTATGGGTAGCGGGAAAAAAACCGAAGACCTCTCCCACTAGCAGACGAGATGAAAAATGGTCATTAGCTTTGCCTATTTTAAGCTTATAGTAAATGGTTTCATCATGCCCGCTTGCAAATGCTAATTTAGTAAAGTGTAACAAAAATATTATTATAAAGGTAAAAACCAAGCAATCGGGAAACGTAAAGAAAAGAGATTTGTGAAGGTCCGGGGATGTACTGGAGACGAGAAGTTAAAGCCCCGTAACCCTTCGTAAGGACATAAATATAATTTAAAAAAGATAGCCTTACTGCTATGGATGGCTTATGTGGATATCTTTGCAGTAAGGCTTTTTTAACTTATTTTCTACAAATAAAAATATTAAATATAAGACATATAAATTGAATAAAATTTTATAAAAAAGAGCAACACTAATGGGGTAGGATAATGTATTTTGCATAAATCATTTGAAAAAAAAGAACGGAGTTGAGTGTATGTAATTATATATACTAACTCATCAATTACCAAAATGATGAGTAAAATTTATATTCTTAACATTTTTTCATAAAATGAAAGGGGGTGAGAAAAGTGAAAAGAGTGTTAAAGTTTTTGAGGGATGAAGAGGGTGTTACCGCGCTTGAATATGGTCTGATTGCGGCTCTGATTGCTGTAGTGATCATAGGTGCTGTAACAGCTTTGGGCTTAGGTGTTTCGACTACGTTCCAGACTGTTGCAGACGAAATGCCATAGTTGTGTAGGGTATAATAACATCTTTTTCATTTCAAGGGATGCATTACCTATTTATGGTTAAATGTCGATAGATGATGATAGGTAATGTATCCCTCTCATAATTTAACTATTGAATTATAAAACACTTGACTGAGGCTTGATCCATAACTTCGGAATAATAAATTATGTTAACTAATTTATTGTCAAATCGGTAAGTACTTCTTATATACATTAACAATATAAAACCAAGGAAGGTTAATATGAGCATTACCAAATCGAGGTTGGTTAGTCTCAGTACAACAAAGTTGTCGATTAAAGTAAAAAGGCTATTAAAACTTTTGAAAGATGAAGAAGGTGTTACCGCTCTTGAATATAGCCTAATCGCAGCCCTGGTCTTTATAGTTATCGTAGGTACAGTGACAGCCTTAAGTTCAAGTGTGCAGGATATGTACAACTCTGTTGTAGATTCATGACCATAAATGCTTAACCTGGGGGAGACACATTTAAGAAAATACATAGGTGTTTTTAAAAGCTGGACACTTTTTCATGTAAGGAGACATCAATAATAAAATAGGTTATTAGGCCTGTATCAATTGGTGGTATTCTTTTTCTGTAAACTTTTTTTCAAAATAATGGTTTTACTAAAAGCTATCAAAATACATATAAAGAAAAAGGTAGAATTGCTATGAATATAATTGAGATAATTCCTCTTATATTATTAACTATTATCTTGCTCATCACCACAATAAGTGATATCCGAACTCATAAGATACCAAACTATTGTACGTATCCAGCTATAGCAATAGGAATTGGGTATTATACTTACATGAATGGGCTGCATGGTTTCCTTTTTAGCCTGGCGGGTCTATTTTCGGGTCTTTTTCTTCTCATACTTTTTTATCTCAAAGGGGGAATGGGAGCAGGCGATGTAAAGCTTATGGGTGCTGTTGGTGTATTACTGGGACCAAAGGGGGTATTTGTGGCCTTCCTTTGTACTGCTTTGATTGGAGGTATTTATGCTGTTATTCTTCTTGGATTACACGGACATCTCAGGGAGTCAGTGAAAAGGTACGGGACTATATTGAAGACATCTATCTTTACCAGGAGTCTTGTTTATCTCCCTCCTGCTAATAGAGTAAAGATGCCTGTCTTGCCCTATGGAGTATCTATCGCACTTGGCACATCACTCTCTGTTTTAAGGAATGTTATTATTTAAAATATCAATGACTTAATACGTACAGTAATTTTGCAAAAAAAAGGCAAAAGACTTACAAAAATAAGTTTTTAATGAATAATACCTCATATTGGGATATTTAGAGTTAACTCAATATTCAATGCATTATTTATAAGCTGTTAAAGTTATAGGAGGGATGAGATTATGAAAAATTTAATAATATTCTTCATAGCAATAGTTATAGCACTTTTTGCTGCATTGTTGGCCTACAGCCATTTACAAAAAAAGACTAAATCGCAAGTGGAATTATATAAGGAACAGACAGTGTCGGTAGCAGTGGCAACACAGGATTTATCTTGGGGAACATTAATTACCAAAGAAATGACAAAAGTTGTACCTTATCTAAAAAAAAGCCTGCCTTCAGGTTATTTCTCTGATCCAGCTAATCTGAAAGGAAGGACCATAATCTACCCGATAAAGGTTAATGAACCGATATTTGAATCAAGGCTGGCCCCAATTACGTTTGAAACCGGTGGTATAGCAGCGGTGATTAATCCGGAAAAGCGTGCAATGGCAATAAAGGTTGATAAGGTAATAGGTAATACGGGTTTTATTAAACCAGGTAACCGTGTGGATGTTCTTGTATCATTGTCGAAGAAGAAAGATGTCGATAACCCAATAACAAAGACGGTGCTCGAAAATATACTAGTTCTCGCTACCGGACATAAAATGGGAAAGAAGGATGGTAAGGAAAAGCCCACTAAGATGGATGTAGTTACGCTTGAGGTGGACCCAGAGGAAGCAGAAAAGCTGGCCTTAGCATCTACCCAGGGGAAAATCCAGTTGGCATTAAGAAATTTTGCTGATACCAAAGACGTGATCACAAATGGTTCCACAATACCTGGTTTACTTAGCTCTTACAGGGGTGGAAAAGAGGTAGGAACTCAAAAATCTCCCTCTGTAGAATTAATAAAAGGGAGTCAGGTGAGTATATCGTATTTTTAAAAAAAAGGATAATAGAATTATGATAGATCCAACTAGAATTAAGAGATATAACAAAACCATCTTTTTTATGATTGTCGTTTACTGTCTGGTTTTTAATTTTAAGTGTTGGGCAGAAGACCCTAATAAGACTAATGTCCATACGTTAACACCACGGAAACTTACCCTGACAGTGTCTAAATCGACCGTCATTAAAAGTGCAGATCCCGTAAAAAGGGTTACTCTGGCTGCTCCGGAGATGGCCGACGTCCTTATGCTCACACCTCAGCAAATGTATATTACCGGAAAGGCTCCTGGAATCACCAGCTTAACATTGTGGGGAGAGGCCGATAAAATTACTGACATATTTGATCTAGAGGTATTGCCTGAGATTAACCGACTCAAAGTAAAGCTTCATGAAATGTTCCCTCAAGAGGAGAATATTTTTGTAACAGCTACTCATGAGGCAATTAGTCTTTCAGGCACTGTTTCCAGTACATCTATACTTTCTCAGGTATTGGCGCTTGCCCAGTCATATGCTCCTAAAGATAAAAAGGGGATACCTCAGTTTATTAACTTGCTCGAGGTAGGAGGCGTTCAGCAGGTAATGCTCGAAGTCAGGGTGTCCGAAATAGCCCGTAGTCTAGCTAGGCGGTTTGGTATCAATTTTAACCTTTTGAGCAGCAGCGGACAAGCGTTTGGGATAACACTCCTCGATAATCTCACAAGTACGCCAGTTGAATCGTTCGAGGCATTTAGGCCATCTATAGGAACACCCAATAATGCAATATTAAACTCGGAAAGGATCAACCTGATTTTCCGCTTTCTAGTAGATGATGCTAACACGACATTCTTCATCGATGCATTAAAGGAGAACGGTTTAATAAAAATCCTGGCTGAACCAACCCTTATTACCTTAAGCGGTAAATCAGCCCATTTTCTTGCAGGTGGTGAGTTCCCTGTTCCTGTGCCTCAGGTAGGAGGCGGAGGGGGAGGCACAACGATTACGATAGTATGGAAACCGTTCGGGGTGGGACTTAATTTCACTCCCATGGTATTGAGTGACGGGAGAATAAGTATGCTAGTAGCTCCAGAGGTGTCTGAGCTCGACTTCACTAATGCTGTTAGCCTTCAAGGTTTTATAATACCTGCCCTGGATGTTAGGCGTGTATCGACAACTATTGAGCTTTCCGATGGACAGAGCTTTGTTATTGCAGGTCTTCTGAAGGATAATATAAGAGAAACAGTACAGAAGTACCCTCTCCTGGGTGATGTCCCTGTCTTGGGCGCTCTGTTCAGGAGTAGCCAGTATATAAAGAATGAGACGGAATTGATCGTAATTGTTACTCCCCACTTGGTAAGGCCCGTTGATCTGACAAAACAGACACTACCTACAGATCTATTTATTGATCCAAACGACTTTGAGTTTTATCTGTTAGGTGATTTGGAAGGGGGAGGGAAAGTACCACCTGCAATATCTACCTCTTCTTCCTTATTAAAGTCTAAAGGTGGAGGATTGGAAGGAGATTTTGGATATATAAAGCCTATGGCCACTCTCAGGGAGGAATAGATGATAAAAAAATGTGTTGCTTTGATAGTATTAATAATTGTGGTTAATGTTTTTTTTGTAGGCTGTGCCGGAAGAATAAGCCGACTTGAAAGGGACTACGGAAGCTCATTTAAACAAGCAAAGTCAAATCAGATCCTGAATACAGAAGCCGAGAAAAACCTGGCACCAGTTTACGGACTAGACGGCCCCGCCGCTCAGGTAACTATGGAGGAATATAGAAAGAGTTTTAAAGCACCCGCTGAAAAGCCGCCAACATACCTTATCGGTACTATATTGAAATAGTATAGGAGGTGACAATAAATGGAGAATTTGAAACTCCAAAAAGGAGCAGCGGCTGTAGAGTTTGCCCTTCTTTTACCGGCATTGAGTGTGCTTGCTTTTGGGATTATAGAATTTAGCTTATTCTTATATGATCAACAGATGATTACTAATGCGAGTAGAGAGGGGGCACGCGCGGGGATAGTATCCAGCCCAGTCGCTTTAACTGATGGCGAAATAATAACCGTAGTGGATAATTATGTTTCTGGTAATCTTATTACCTTTAGTACTGTAAATTCAGCCACTACCACTATAGAAAGGGAAGGCTTGGCCTTTGGAGATGACCTTACCGTTGTAGTAACATATCCCTATCAGTTTTTACTATTTCCAGCTTTGGTCACCAATCTCATGGGAGTGACTACGGACGGGACACTTAACCTGGTGGCAACAACGGTGATGAAGATGGAGGGAAGCGGTCCTCTTCCGCCATAATTCCCTTATTATTACCTAATTTGAGCGATTCTAAAGTTATGTTGTCATTCCCGTGGAAACGGGAATCCATAAAACAGAAGGGCTAGATTCCCGCTCAACAGACTTTGGGAATGACAAATTCCTTCACTTAACAGGTGAAGATAATATTTATAGAAGAACAAATATTTTCAATGCCTCATGAGGATATCGCAACAAAAATTGCTCAATTTAGGTATTATGTTTTTGATAAGAAAAAGAGTCAACCACAGAAACTACAAAGAGGGGTTCATGAAATTTACAGTATGACCTTGTAATATCTCGTCTATTTTGTAAATTTTTTGTGAAAGTGCAAAGGCGCAAAGATGATACGGAAGGCTTGAAAAAGGTTCAAAATATCATTTTATACCGTTTCTGGTTGCGGATTGCCGCTATAACGGAAAGGGGGAAAAAAAATGAAAAAACTAAAACGATTATTAAGATTAAAGGATGAGTGTGGAACCACTGCCATCATAATCGGTTTATCAATAGTAATGCTCATCAGCTTCGGTGCACTAGCCGTTGATATTGGCTACATTATGGTAAGTAGAAACGAGCTTCAGAATACAGCCGATGCTGCAGCTCTTTATGCAACCGGACAGCTTGGTGAAACTTATAAATCCATGGCTATAGAGGAAAAGCAAGATTATGTTGCTGCTCAGTCAACTTACAGCACATTTGCTAGCGAGATAGCTGGAGAAAATCGGGCTGGAGGCAAGTATATCAACATCAATAGTAGCGATGTTGTGATCGGGAATTGGGATGCCGACACTAAAATTCTGACTCCAAATCTGAATAGTCCTGATGCAATACAGGTAACATCCAGAAGAGATGACAGTGCCAACGCCCCATTAGGTACCTTCTTTGCAAGGGTATTTGGGAGGGATGACGTTAATGTAACTGCCGATGCCACCGCTGCCCTGACTGGCCCGAGCCTAATACAGGAGGGGGGACTTCCGTTTCCGGTGGGAATTTCAAAGGCAAGGTTTGAATCTGAATTTTGTAACCAGCCTATCAGGTTATACCCCACCGGTACTATTGAGGGTTGTGCGGGCTGGCATACCTATGAAAGCTGGCCAGCAAACGCTGCAAAGCTCAGGGATATCTTGAACGGACTGAACCCAGAAGTAGAAGGAGCCTTCGTAAATCCTCTGGTAGAAACGGGTGAAGAACTTGTATTTATCGGCGGTAATGTGACCTCTGCATTCGATGAATTGGAGGCACTTTTCCACGTTATGAAGTTAATAAATGAACCACCATTAGACTATGACACCTCAAATGAGACATGGACGACATCTGTGGTGGTTTACAACTGGGATGACTGCTCTAATCCACACGGATTTATAGAAATTATTGGGTTTGCCACGGTCACCATCTATGAGGTACTCGTTACTCCTGAGAAGGAAATAAATGCAACAATCGTCTGTAATGGTGTAGCACCTGGCCGGGGAGGTGGTGCAAACTTTGGTACCCTGGGTAGTATCCCGAATTTGGTCGAATAGAAAAATCAAACAACAGACAACAATCACAAGTCATAATTTGACAGAAAGAGGCTATATGTCTGAAGATAATATAACTATAATGTTAGAGATAAAGGATCAGAGGGTAAAGGATGATCTGGATGAAGCCGTTTCATCTCTGAAAGGATTTGAGGTGTGTCGCGACCCGTTGAAGGTTCAAAATCCTGAGAATCACGAGCACTATGACCTTCTGATTATGGAAATAGGGGATATGCCTAAGAGAGAGTTCCAGTTTGTGAAAACCCTTCAGGCATCCGGGATTACGAAGGATGTCTTTTTAACATCTTCAAACACAAAACCAGATTTCTTGATGGAAGCCTTTGGAGTAGGAGCTAAGGGATTTTTCCCTCAGCCTATCAATAAAGAAGTTGTGAAAACTGCCCTTTTAAAGATTAAAGAACAAAAGGAGAATGAAAAAGCAGCCAAGGAATCTGCGAATAAGGGGATGATTATAGATGTGTTCGGGAGTAAAGGGGGTGTAGGCACGACTACGGTTGCAGTAAATCTTGCTGTTAGCCTTGCCAAACTAGCAGGTGATAAGAAGGTTGCACTTATAGATATGAACATTCCTTTCGGGGAAATCACACTACATTTAGACATAAAACCTAACTTCGACTGGGCAGAAGTTATCAAAAATCTATCCCGGTTGGATTCGACATATTTAGGGGGTACCATTACTAAACATCCTTCAGGGATTTATGTACTATCGTCTCCGTCAAAAGTGGTTGAAAAGAATGCAATTAAAGTGGAGGACTTAGAGACACTCTTGAGGCTTATGCAGACTATGTTTGATTTTATTGTCATTGATAGCGGACAATCTTTTAATGACCTTTTTAGGGGGATCATGAAGATATCAGACAAGGTTATCATAGTCTCTGAATTAAACCTTCCTTGCATTATTAACCTAAAAAGGACTAAGAATATATTTAGGGAACTTGGTTACCCTGGCGAAGAAAATACGGAAATAATTGTAAACCGGTTTTATAAAAACTCTGAGATTTCAATAAAAGAGATAGAGAAGGATCTGAATAAGAAGTTTTTGTGCTGTATTCCGGATGCTTACAATATCTTTATGAGTACTATAAATCAGGGAAAGCCTCTTTGCGCTCAATCTCAAGAAAAAAGAAAAGGAATAGAAGTCTCTAAAATATTCGAAAGGTTGGCCTTTACCTTTTCAGGGCAGAGTGTGGAGGAAAAGAAAAAACGCATTTTTTCCATGAGATCAATATTTAGTTAGGGATGATAGAAGCCATAAACGCTAAAGGAGAAAAAAATGGATTTGATTGAAGTAAAACCAAAAACCAAAATAATGAACCAATTAAATGAATTGAAGACCAGGGTCCATGATCGGCTGGTAGAGACTCTGGACCTATCACTAATTGATTCCCTCGATCAGGATATGCTGAGGCGAGAAATAAGAAATGTCATAGAGGGAATATTGTCGGAAGACGGATTTACTATTCCACTAAATTCCGAAGAAAGGGAGCTTTTTTGCAGAGACGTCCAGAATGAAGTGCTCGGCCTTGGGCCAATAGAGCCCTTCATGCATGATCCCACAGTTACTGATGTTCTAGTCAACACGTGTAAAAAGGTATACGTGGAGAGATATGGAAAGTTAGAACTTACAGAGGCCAGGTTTAAAGATGATGTTCATTTGAAGAATATTATCGATAGGATTGTATCGGCTGTAGGACGTCGGATTGATGAATCCTGCCCTATGGTGGATGCCAGGTTATCCGACGGGTCCCGTGTCAATGCAATCATACCCCCCCTCGCCATCGACGGTCCTATGCTATCAATAAGGCGTTTTGCAATTGATCCATTAGAATTGAAGGATTTGATTGCCTTAAAGACGTTGACTCCGGAGATCGGGGAACTTATAAAAGGAATTGTTAAGTCAAGATTGAATGTCTTGATCTCTGGAGGAACTGGTACGGGTAAGACAACAATGTTAAATGTACTTTCACGATTTATCCCCTCAAATGAGAGGATTATAACCATTGAGGATTCTGCTGAGCTTCAGCTTAAACAGGAACATGTAGCTCGTTTGGAGACAAGGCCCGCAAATATTGAAGGTAAAGGGGAGATTACTTCAAGGGACCTTGTAAGAAATAGTTTGAGAATGCGTCCGGACCGCATCATAGTGGGTGAGGTTAGGGGAGCGGAAGTTCTGGATATGCTTCAGGCTATGAATACCGGTCATGATGGATCTCTTACGACCGTCCATGCCAACACACCCCGCGATGCCCTATTAAGATTGGAAACCCTTGTAGCTATGTCCGGGCTCAATATTCCTAATGAGGCGATAAGAAGATATGTAAGTGCCGCCATACACGTCATTATTCATGTATCACGGCATGTTGATGGGAGCAGGAAGTTAGTAAGCCTTCAGGAAATTTCGGGCATGGAAGGTAACATCATAACTATGCAAGAAATCTTTTCCTTCAAGCAAAGTGGCGTTGATGAGAATGGTATGGTAAAAGGAAGATTTGAAAATAACCGTATCATGCCCAGGTTCCTTGAGAAATTTGAGGCGTACGGTGTGTCAATTCCACAAGATATCTTTGATCCCAGTAAAGTATTTGAGATCTAAGGGGAAAGAAAAAGGTGAAATAGGTATGTTTGTTAGTATAGCTATATCTGTTGCATTAATACTCATTATAGGTGTGATCTTCCTTATAATCATAAAGATACGAAAATCGGAATCGGACATAATAAGAAGTAGAATCAAGACACTTTCTACTTATGCAGATAAAAACAAGACCATAGATATCACGCGGAAAAGTCGGCCACTTAGCAGTATCCCTTGGCTCAATAGAATATTTTGTAGTATCCCTTCACTACGGAAAATTGATCATCTTTTAGAACAATCCAATTCCAGGTATCCTCTCGGGGTTTTTATTTTGACCTCATTTGTTATGGTTTTTACCGGATTCATAGTCGTCTCAAATGTTATGAATAACTATATGCTTGCACTGATTGTTGCCGGGGTATTTGGCATGATGCCCTATTATTACATTTCTATGAAAAAGAATCGCAATATACAAAGATTTCAAGAGCAGTTGCCTGAAGCTCTCGATATGATGGCACGTTCAGTGAAGGCAGGGCATGCCTTTTCAGGTGCACTGAGGATAGTGGCACAGGAGTTTGATAATCCTATGGGAGGTGAATTCAATAAGGTTATAGACGAGATCAACTTTGGAGTTAGTATTAAGGATGCCTTAATAAGGCTCACAGAGCGTGTCGATTGCGATGACCTCAAATTTTTTGCCGTTACAGTTTCTATACAGATGGAAACGGGGGGAAATCTTGCGGAAGTATTAGAAAGTATTGGCCGTATTATTCGAGATAGATTCAAGCTGCAACGTCGTATTCGTACATTATCGGCTGAAGGAAAGCTGTCTGCCGCTATATTAGTTGCTATTCCTTTTTTCGTTGCTTTTGCCCTCGTCTTTATAAATCCTGATTATATAAGAACTTTGATAACGGACTTTTTTGGAAAGATAGCTATTGCTTTATCACTGTTTATAATGATTGTAGGGATTGCAGTGATGAAAAAGATCGTTACAATAAAGGTGTAAGGAAACTAAGTAATGAATATTATTCTTATAATAACTGTATTAGTATTTATCAGTATAGTGTTATTCATTTTAGTGGTTTTTTCTTACTATAGACAGCATGCGGAACAACATAAACTAATGGATAAGATCAAAGATGCGGGGAGTAAGAAGATGCCAGAAGGGACCACGGGCTCGATTTCTTTCTCAGGCACGATTCCTGTTAAGCAGGATCATGTACGACTTAAAAAGCCTTTCATGAAGATCATAACCACATTTGGAAATATCTCGAAGCCAAAACGTGAAGAAGATCTCTCCAATGCGCAGAAAGCCTTATTAAATGCCGGGTATCGAAACAAAAATGCAATGGTCATTTTTTTTGGTGCAAAGATCTTATGTGCTATTTTTTTCTTGGCGATAGGATTAATATTTCTTAGATTTATTATTAATAAACCTATTAATCCTCTTTACTTTGTATCCCTTCTAATTTTGTTTGTATTGGCAGGTTCTTATTTTCCCAAGATCTGGCTGCGGAATAAAATTGCCAAAAGGAAAGAGAAGATATTGGAAGGTTTTCCCGATACGCTTGATCTACTAGTTGTCTGTGTAGAAAGTGGGATGGGTTTGGATGCGGCGATAGACCGTGTTAGTCAGGAAATGAAGCTGGCTAATGATGTGATCAGTGAAGAATTCAAATTATATGCGGTAGAAATGAGAGCAGGAAAATCACGCCGAGATGCCTTGAGGAATCTTGCCAGAAGATGCGGCTTGGATGAAGTGAACAATTTAGTAACGTTATTGATTCAAACGGACATGTTTGGAACCAGCGTGGCACAGGCACTTAAAGTCCATTCTGATTTCATGAGGACACAAAGGTATCAAATGGCAGAGGAAAAGGCAGCCAAGATACCTGCGAAATTAGTAATTCCTCTGGTTCTCTGTATTTTCCCCTCCCTTTTTATAGTAATTTTAGGACCAGCAGCTATACAGTTTTTCAGGTTAGTCATTAACCGATGATGGTTACAAAAAATATATAAGAGTGACAATAAATCGAAGAGGTTAAAATTTGCCCATATTTACATGATAGTCATCATGTTGCGGTTGTAGTAATTTGTGACCACAGAAAAGTATTTCAGGAGGATCTAATATGAGCACGAGATTCAGACATTTATCCAGGTTTGAGAATATACTCATAGTGATAGTAATAAGTGGTACATTTGGATGCGCCTTTACGGGAAAGCAACAGGATATTGTAAAAGGAAAAAGCGAGTATAGAAGGTTATTGGAACTTCAAAAACAAAAGGCTTCAGTAGTTACTGAAGGAGAAATTTTAAAAAAAATTCCGAAAATGACGGCAGAAGAATATGAGAGATTAGGGGATAACTATATCAGGCAAGGTAATATCGGAATGGCTTTTATACAATACGACAAGGGCCTCCTTTTGGACCCGAACCTGGCTAGCACACGTCATAAGATGGGTGGCCTCTTATTAAGCAGGGGAATGGATAAAGAAGCGATGAAAGAGTTTGAAGAGATCCTGAAAAAAGACCCTGATAGCGCTCTGGCCTATGAAGGCAAGGGCATGGTATTTCTTACAACTGACAAATTGGATAAGTCAAAAGAAGCCTTCAGGCAAGCTATAAATCTTAACACGGAGTTATGGCAGGCTCACACTTTCCTCGGGATTATTTATGACCGCCAAGGGCAATTTGAAGCCGCTATAAATGAATACCAAGAGGCTATTGCCATTAAACCAAACGCAAGTACCTTGTTTCATGTTTTGGGAATATCATACTATTTAAGGGGAAAATATGAGAAATCGATTGAAGCCTTAAGAAAGGCTTTAAGAATTGAGCCTGCAAACCGTAAGTATTACAACCACTTAGGCCTGGCCTTTAGTAAACTGCAAAGGTACGAGGAAGCATTTGAAGCATTTAAGATGGGTGGAGATGAAGCGAGTGCGTATAACAATATAGGCTACATCTATATGACAGAACAAAAATACAAAGAAGCAATCTACGCCTTTGAAAAAGCTATTAAAATTAAACCGAAGTTTTATATAAAAGCATACGAAAACCTCGAGAAAGCAAAAGGTATTTTACGTATAGAAAAAACAAAATTATGAATAACAAGGATTTTTTAAATTAACATGCATGTAAAATTTTATTCCTGAAAATGCACTGACAGCTTTCCTATATGGATAATATTATCACTGCAAAAAAAACTATAGAAAATATCACGAATTTGTTCACGATTATAGCCATACTTTTGTTCTAACATAGATAACAGTTCAACATTCTGTTGTCCGCTACGTAATGCCTTAAACACGCAGGCTAACAACTCACTCAATCCCTAGTACTTTCGTAGAATCGACTAATAAGGCATTTTTATCAGGTGTAGGAAAGGCTTTTGCTCCACCTAGACTCTGCCATAGCAAAACACCATCAGTATCCTCTACAAAGGCTTTCGTACACCACAAAATTGTTTGATGGTTAGACGAATCAATATTATTGGGCGATCACAAATATAGAGAAGTTGTCTTAGGAGACTACTTTTTACGTAGCTTTTGCCATACTCCACTGCATAGCAATGCGTTTAACTCTGTACTTAGAAATGACAATGTGGGGGTGCTGAAGTTTATACATGTGAAAACAGGAGTGTAACTAACAGAACCAACATTTTATATTATTTTATGGAATTTGATCAATATCAAGAGTAAATCCATGAGATTCTACCATCTCCCCTTTTCTCTTCTTCTTGCTAAGAAAAGAATATTTGAGGCTACTTTACGATTGATATTTAAATAATCGTATTCTACGTTTACTTATTTATTGCCTTTGCTATAGTATACTTGAAGTGTGCCATTTCTAAATATAATTTAATAATCAAGTACAGCTTAGATAAACATCAAAAGAATTTGTTTCATTTTATAGAAATAATATTCTCTAACACACTTTACAAGCCTTGAAGAAACCCTTAAAAAAGCGTGTATACAAAAGGTGCTACTGCCGAACCTTCTGTAAGGAAGATTAGGGCGCCAAGTAAAAAAAGTAAGATGATAATAGGAGCTAACCACCATTTCTTGCGCACCTTCAAGAATTGCCAGAATTCTAAAAATATACTGATTTTACTCATTGATTATCTCCTTCCTTTTTCTTATAAATTCAATACTGATTTTCATACTTCTCTCTTTCAAAAGTGGATGGTTCACGCTTCTTCCAATAGCTGTCAGACTCACTGGATGAACTAATATCCAAAAACTTTTTCCCCACTAGTCTTGATAAAAAGGAAATAGGTGTAAGCGCCAAATAAAATACAATGCACAAAACCACCCGAGTCATTACCCATCCCAATATGACCGCAAAGCTCATCCATACATAATAAATTGGTTTAAACAAAAGCCTGAATACAAAACCACCAACAAAAAAGAATAGAGCAATAGCTAAAAGATATATGTAGTTATCTTTTTCACGCCATAACATTAAAACTGCAATTAACGATAAAACTGCCCCCATAGTTATACCGAAATTTCTTAATTCCTTTTTACCACTTTTTATTGCCTTAATTTCTTCCAGGAGTTGCATATTTTCTCCACTTACTTTTTAATAAATCAAAAGAAGCCGATTTAATTCATGATTAATCAAGCTCAAACTCCTTCTGCCAATCAGCATCCTTTTCAAGGGGTTTCTGATCCTTTTTATCCAAAAGATAGTTTCCTATAACTAGATAATCCATATTAGTTCTCATAAAACAAATATAGGCATTTTCAGGAGTACACACTATAGGTTCACCACGAACGTTAAATGAAGTATTGATTATAACAGGGCATCCATGTCTTTCATCGAGACTTTTGATCAGTTTGTAAAAAAGAGGATGGTCTTCGCCGTTAACTGTCTGCACTCTTGCCGAATAATCCACATGCGTAACGGCTGGAATTCTTGACCTACAGACATTCAGTTTATCAATGCCAAAAAGATTCTTTTCCTCCTCTGTCATTTCTTTTCTAACTTCCTTATTAAGCGGAGCCACCAAAAGCATATAAGGACTATCACAATCTAGCTCAAAATAGTCTCCAACCTTCTCCCTCAAAACAGATGGAGCAAAGGGTCTAAAGCTTTCTCTGAACTTAATTTTCAGGTTCATAACCTCCTGCATCTTTGGAGAACGAGCATCACCAATAATACTGCGACTGCCCAATGCCCTGGGCCCAAACTCCATCCTCCCCTGAAACCAACCTACAACCTTTTCCTTAGCAATCAGGTCGGCAACTACCAAAGGAATATCATCGTCTTTCACTTCATTGTATGGAATATTATTTTCTTTCAAGAAGTGTTTTATGTAACCGTTTCTGTATTCAGGCCCAAGGTATGAGCCTTTTTGTAAATCTTTCTTGTCATCTGTTTTTCTATTATTGTTCAGATAACGATACCAGGTGAAAAGAGCAGCACCCAATGCGCCTCCCGCATCTCCAGCCGCCGGTTGAACCCAGATATTTTCAAAGGGTCCTTCCCTCAGGATACGACCATTTGCCACGCAGTTTAAGGATACACCTCCAGCAAGACATAGATTCTTCTGGCCGGTCTCTCTGTATATGTGTTTTGCCATCCTGAGCATTATCTCTTCTGTAACATCCTGGATAGAACGGGCCAGATCCATCTCTCGTTGGGTAAGTCTTGATTCCGGTCTGCGCGGATTGCTCCCAAAAAGACGATGAAACCTACTATTGGTCATGGTAAGACCTGCACAGTAATTAAAATATCGCATGTTTAATTTAAAGGAGCCATCATCTTTCAGTTCAATTAACTCTGATAGAATTATGTCCACATATTTAGGTTCACCATAGGGGGCGAGACCCATGACCTTATACTCTCCCGAGTTAACCTTGAAGCCGATATAATAAGTAAATGCAGAATAAAGAAGACCCAAAGAATGAGGAAAGTCGATATCAGCCATTATCTCGATAGTATTACCTCTTCCAACCCCATAACTGGCTGTAGTCCATTCGCCAACACCGTCCAGAGTCAAAAAGGCGGCCTCGTTAAAAGGCGAAGGATAAAAGGCTGAGGCGGCATGGGATTCGTGATGCTCTGGGAAGATGATCTTTCCCTGGCGCTTTAATTCCTTTTTTATATATTCCTTCATCCATAACTTCTGTTTAAGCCAGAGAGGCATTGCCTTGATGAATGACCTTATGCCGGCAGGAGCGTAAGCAATGTATGTCTCCATTATCCTCTCAAACTTTATAAAGGGTTTCTCATAAAATGCCACGTAATCTATATCACCACTCCCAATATCATACTCTTTTAGACAGTATTCGATAGCATTCCGTGGAAAGTTATGGTCGTGCCTTTTCCTTGTAAATCGTTCCTCTTGGGCTGCGGCCACAATCTCTCCATCTTTTATAAGGCAAGCAGCGCTGTCATGATAAAATGCTGAGATTCCTATTATGTTCATAATATAAATCTAAAATATTTTTACCAAAACATGCCAAATCAAACAATCTTAAAATCCAGCTTCTTATTTGTATGAACTAGCATGTTGATGGCAACATAAAACACACGAACCTTAAGTTTCTTAAAACCTATAATTTATGAATAAGCGGGTACTACTAAACTATTTAGATTCTACTTCAAGTTCACAGAACCTTCGTGAACTTTAAAACAAAAGGTTCGCAAGTATTCAGTAAAAGCTCTTGAAAGAATTTACTGCGATACAAAAACTCCAAAAATAAAAGTATTCCTTTTTTACTACTTTTATTTAATAAAATAAAAACTCATAGCAGAAATCCTTTAGTGTTAAAACAGATATAAGTTATACTAAAAATTGATGTTACGTTAGTCAGCAGAAAAAATCAAAGGAAATTTTCACCCTTTAAGATATTCTTTATAAAAGCAACCTACTAATTTTACCATCCAATTCTTTATAACAATCAAAGAAGGAATTATAATATTTGTTATTGGGATCAATAGAAGATGACCATAAAAAATGATGTAATCTATCAGTGCTCGTTTATCTATATCACCGTAAAACGAGCTGCATATTCAAAAACTAACCTTAATATATCGTTACTCCTCTCAGTTTCGGTGTTTTGTATCCATCAGAAGTAAAAATAACCTTATACTGTATATAATTGTTGGGAGTACTGCTTAATTTGCCTTTTAAAAAAGAAGTTATATCTATTGGTTTCCAATCCTCCCAGGTCTTGGGATCATACAAATATGTAGAACCGGTACGGCTTTCAAATTGCAACTCTGTACCGTATGGGAGGCTATAATCTCCTATCCATTCAAAACCATCAGTCTTCACCCCTATAAAGATTGGTTTTGAAATAATCTTGCCGTATGTCTTATAACGCTTTTTTTGAAGTGTTATGTTATCAATATATATTATATAATCTGTATTCGGAAGGGGTTCATTTACTGTACCACCTCTTCCCATTCTAAAATGAAGAGAGGTAACGTTTCTTCTACCTGAAAGAGTGCTTAGTTTTCCCGATATGTTATCAAAATCTATCTTAACATGACGCCACTTCCCAGGAAATGAGCCATTCTGAGAATATATGCCAATGGCATGTACTTGATCCCCTTTATTCCAATCTACACCGCCCCTGACATTATAACCTCTTCCGTATTCATTATTGAAAGTGATAGAGACGTCAAAGAGAGAAAGATCTGGCTCTGTATAGACATCGAATTCGAGGAAACCGTAATCACGCCAATCAGTAACGGACAATCGAGTACTGCTAAAGCTAAATAGCATTGGATCTGTCTCTCCTTTATTAAAGACTACTTTAACACTACTGTTTCCCTCTGTTTTCCTGTCATAATTAAGGGTAGCCTTTACCGGCCCCCTCGTCTTCCATTGAGTTAAATTCTCAAATCCCTCGATCAAAACAGGAGCTTCAGCATAATCAAGTTTGACAAAACCATCATACATCAGGTCCGTTTTTATATTCTCCATTTCTGAAATCCAATTAAGATCGACAAAATTATCCTGGAATTTGGGTGATTTACTTTCCAGTTTTCTTCCAAGAAAATCCCGAACCTTATATATCCCTTCCTCATCCACATTTCTACGCCCTAAAGGTCCAGGTCTTTTTGCTACAATATTAGCTATACTTATTGCCATGTCTTTACCAAAACTCTCCTCAATCAATTTAAGATATTCCCAGTCATCCTTTCCTTCTCCCATCATTTCTGATCTTAAAGAAATAACCGGCTCATCAGTTATACCAACCGTCTTACCATTATAAAACACCGAATATCTCCTGCTAGCATCATCTGTTGTAAAATTACCCATAGAATAAAGGTGCCAGCTCCAGCAACCATCAGCTTCTTCACTAAATATATTCCAGAGATTAATTCTTTCCGTTATTAAAGGATCTCTTAACTTGCTATCGCACGAGTAAGCAATTACCTTTTCCCCAGCTTTATGTCTCTCCCTTACATCTCCTCTTTTCAATAGGTGCCATGAAGCATTCCAGATATCAACCGCACCAATAAGCTGGGGGGTAGGATGCTCTGCAAGAAGTATTTTTAAATCGGGGGTAGCAGAATGGAATAGTTTAGACCAGTCTCTGATAGCCTCATAACTCGGATGTGAGTGCTCCCCCCCTTCACACGTCTGACAAGGTTCATCGCCATAATGCTGTACCCACATCCGGGACAGCCATCCCTTATCACGATAATGATTGGATATCAGTGAAAGATATTGTGTAACCCTTTTAATATAGGTAGGATTAAACGGATAACTACGATTAGGATCATATTTACCAACAGGTGAATAAAAAAATTCTGCCTCTAGATTATTATATTTCAATTCATTCAACACGTAATCTATATGATGATCTGTTTTAGAAAAATCTATTGCGATGCCACCCTCACTTTCCGAGAAACCTTCTGTACCAACCTTCTTGAGATCAAATGACTGAGCAGGAGAAATTCCCATCCTTTTAAGCTCTCTATAAAATGAATATACTAAATCAATATAATTGGCAGGTTTACCATAAGTTTCTTTGACAAAACTTGATGATTCCCAATGGGGAGAAACTCTAAAAAGGGTGGACGCTTCGGGTAAGATAAAATCCCATACACGGAGTTCTATGGGAATAACCTTTCCAACTTCATCCATACCAACAGTAATTGCACCGGAATAAACTCCACTTACTACATCTGATGGTATGTATAATCTTATCCACACAGGTTGATTTATACCTGCAGACAAATCTACAGATCCTCTTAATGGTATCAGTGGGTCAGCTATCATACCATGTCTCTTTGCAGAAACATAATGGACCTTGTAAAGTTTAAAATTATCTCTACTAATAATATTATCTCCGCTGACTAAATCAGAAATACAAATATTGATATTACTTACATCATGTTCAGAACGAAGGATTAACTGAAACGGCTCATATTCATTTCTAGCAGCATTGATATAAACTTTCTTTCCATCCCATATATAGCAAGAATCTTTTGCTAACTCCTTCTGTTTTACTCTTTTTGTATTTCCCTCAAACCATACTTTGATGTCAACAGACTCAGCAAAAACAACTCTTGTGTCTGAGAATATCTGTTCTTGTTTTTCAATAAAAAGACTTTTAGTAACAAAAAACAAATTAAAAACTATAGAGATAATTATAAACCTTTTACTTAACATAAACTAATCCTCATTATAATAGAAATAATTTAACCCTAAAGGAGGTATTATATGGAAAGTTTTAATAAGTTAGCACAAGCAGTGTGTGTA
Source organism: Candidatus Scalinduaceae bacterium (assembly GCA_046759445.1). GTDB lineage: Bacteria > Planctomycetota > Brocadiia > Brocadiales > Scalinduaceae > Scalindua_A. The sequence continues at coordinate 26,911 of JBHICG010000023.1, read as the reverse complement.
TGCAAGTTCCATTATGGTGCCAAAAGTACCTACTCAGGATTTTAAAATGGAGAATTTGGTAACTCGGTACGAACTATAATAAAGCAAATATGCAAATGCCAGCCCGACAAAGTCATTTTGGCGGGGAAAAAGGTAGAGATATTGGAAAGAAACGTGCAAATAGACCATATTTACTTGGTATTGTAATGTCCACCAAAATACTTGATTGCAGAAGTAGTGGGCTTTTTAAAAGGTGAGAGTGCTATCAAGATATTTAATAAGTATATGGAATTGAAAAATTAATACCTGGGGACAGACATTTTTAGACAAAAGGGTACTTTATGAACACAATGGATATTTATAAGGATAAAATCTGTAATATGTAAGACGGAAATTGAGAAAAGACTTAGCTATGTTTCAACTCAAGCTTTGGAAATAATCCTACCCTTCAGAGTCGTCTTTCAAGCCGCCCCTTTTATGGTTTGTTGTTGACTCACAAAAGAGTGGACATAACATACATTTTTCTTTGTTTGGTAAATAACCTCATGGCATCAAAAACAATCCTGTTGGAGGTGGTGGCGGGGTTGAGTCGGGAGGTGAACCTGTTCCTCCTTGCCCTACTATCATAACTGTATACATAGATCCACTACCTTCATTACCACCAAGCGTAATCTTACCTGCTTGAAAATACTTGACAAATAGACTAAATGAAACATTAGTTATGTTGACATCTTCACCAGTGTCAACGAACGATGTCAACCATGATGGTTTTGCAGTAATTTTATTAACATGAGCCACATACACTTTAACACCCTGATTCACGTCAAAGGAAAGGAATGAGTTACCGCTAGAGACCTTATCATCGTTGGCCGTCTTAATGTACAGGGCTCCTTCTAATAGAGCAGGTATATTACTATATGTATATGTTCGGTCAATGTAGGCAAGTTCTCCATTGTAGATTCCACTCTGGACAACCTCGTATTGCTTATTACTGGCTACGGTTAGGTTACTTATTACTAATTGAGATACAAATGTGTAGTTCTCAGTGGTATTGGGAGCAATCACATTGGGGATTTTTGCCCGGTCTTTTACGTTATTTATGGTTAATGTATAAGAAAGACCTTCTGTATTCGGACTTGTGGTTAGAGTCACGGTTTTTAAATCTGATCCCAATGAAGCATTTGAAACCGTGATTCCATTGTTAACGTTGTAGTTTGATATGTTTGTTGCACTTGAGAGCTCTACTGGCTCACTGAACACCACGACAATCTGGGTAGAAATACCACCTGCACTGACAGAGGTTACCGTCGGCGGAGTAGTATCAAATTCAGAGGAGGTTGTTTCCGTTACTTGACTACTTTGCCCTGACTCATTCCCTGCTGCATCATAAGCGCTTACTGTGTACGTATAAGCAGTGGAAGGAGATAATCCTGTATCCTGGTATGAGGTGTTGGCTGTAGTAGTTATTTGTATTCCATCTCTATAAATTTTATAACCTGCAACTCCAACATTATCTTTAGATGCAATCCAAGAGAGATTGATCTGGGATGAGGATATTGTTGTTGCTGTAAGATTGTCGGGAGTAGAGGGAGGTATGGTATCTTGAGTTGGAGTAACTCCGGTTTGAACCACCTGGAAGGTTGCCCCCCCATTTACGTCAAAAGATAATACTCCTCGTGATGAAGCAGTAATGTTGCTTAGAATTTTTGTTGCGTTTTTGTAAACATCATAGGTCCCAGGGGACATATCCAGCAAGAGATGATTGCCGGTGATTGATGAAGAATAATTAGCTTGATAAGTTACACTAGTCACATCTGCTCCTTGAGGATGGCTAGAGAACATCACAATTTCAGGAGTTGTGGGGTCATTGATAAACGCCCCCGTCATCGTGTTTGCATCTATTCTTGAGGTTTGGGTCATTGACTGTAGAGTGTCTGAATCTCCTACCTGCATCACATGGAGGAAAAAGTCGTTTTGTTGAGGAGAGGCTGGCTCTACCTCCATACGCCAGCGAGCAGGTTCTCTCTTGTCGGTGAGATCAGGAGACTGACCACTGCCTACTACTGTAATTTTGCTGTTTGTGGGTAATAAGGTTTTACTGAATAATCGACCATTCATATCCGGCTTACCATTTGCTACTGTTCCTCCCCTATCTATTTGAATTAAGTCACTGTTATAGGTCTGTGTCCCATCTGAAGGAGTAGTGCCACCAATTTTAGGAACATTGATACTATGCAACAGATATTTCTTTGAGTATGTTGAGCTCTTTGTATTGACTCGGTCAAAGACCACAAAATAGTTGGGTCTTACGAATACAAACTCTCTGGTGAAGTGAGACAATTTATCTGGATTGTAGGCATTGGTGGCGTCGCCAACCATGTAGTCATACGATGACGAGCTTTCAACTTTGATTATGTCGGCAATGTCTCTTGGTGTATTTTCTCCCCAACTGGAACGAATTGCTGCAGGGGTATTTCCAGGTAAGGCAGAATAGACAGATGTGCTAGTCAACTGATCTTCACCATCAATAATTATTGTGTTATGATGAATGGCTGCCTTATTCTTTTTACCTGGATTCTCTGCTGCAAGAGATCCCTTGTAAAATATAACAAAATCATTTTGTTGTTTATTGCTGCCAGCTCCATAGAAATTACCACTTTTGAATCTAGCTGCTACATCTTTAGAAGCTGAACTATAGGTGCCGAATTCCCACCCTGTTCTCATAATGACATGGCCTGTCCCGTCGAAATACCTGGTTAATGGCAAAGATTGATATGATTTAGAAGGAATAGAAGGATCATACCATAAAATATATCTCCAATCTTTCGGTGAAAGCGAGGCAAAATATGAGGCTAGAGGATCCTTATATATGCTTGCCATAATAGCATAAATTGAACGTCCCTTAGAACCGCCAATGTTCATTCCATTAAATAGTAAAAAATTCGTATTATCCGGCCTTACTGTATAGATATCCCAGTAAGGAAAGTTTTTGCCATAGTTATTGTTTACGTCAAGTCTTCTTTGCGTCGAGCTCTTCCACATTTCTATGAAATCAAAATGGCCTTTAGAACCATCAAAAAAGTAGTTCTTTGACTGATTTGTTTCACCGGTGTTACCAGCCATAATATTAATAAGTGGCATCCATATTTCATCAGTATACTCACCATAATAATTAATGACATCTCTTGCCATTTGATCATCTATACCGTCATTGTAAAAGGCAATTCCCGCAAACAATATACCAAGTTGATTTTTAGGTCCGGCTGCTTGCGGTCGGGTTTCCATATATCCTTGAAAGGCTAAGCGCTCTCCTATCTTAATCATCCCAGCTACATAGTTTTGTTTTTCACTTAATGACAAATCATCAAACAACCAGTCATAACCAACTGCCATAGCTTGAGCATCGCCACTTTTATATGAGGGTCTAAATGAGAGACCTGCTATATCTCCCATGAGTGCTTTAGATAGATTAAGATAATGAGAGTAATTGTTGCCTTTTTCTTTCTCCATAAGCGCAACAAGAACAGTGTCCCTTAACGCATTGGGTCGATCACCTCTATTTATTGATAAAACGCTTGCCGTTGTTTGTTTATCCGCCCAGCTTTTCAAAGAATTATATGCAGCAGTTATCTCAGGAATGGTATCAATCCTTGTTCTTAACTTGGCTACATCCTCGGGTCCTTCTAAAAATATTCTAGGGTGCCCAGAGCGAATATTAGGAAACTGCCATTTACCAGAAGTTGAGTATACCGTATCACCCCCTAATGGGTTAGTTCCCACAGCAAATATAACATTGATTTTAAATATAAGTGGTAATACAGCTAATACTCCAAAAAATACAGTAATTTTTAGTGGTATTTTCATGATATACCTCAATCAATAATTTAAGCATACGGAAATCATTTATTAACAGAGTTTTACGCAAAATTAATACCTAAAGAAACTATTTATCTGTCCAAACCTTTAATACTTGTTAAAATAATACTTATTTGTTCATTATTGTGAACTTTAATTGAACGTAGCTTTAACAAACATAAGGAGTTACTATTAAAATCCATATAATTTTTGATTATCTGCGACAAAAAGTAAAAATTCCCGTGCTACTAATTTAATTGAATTAAGAATACTACTTTAAGGATTTTTCTTTTATTAATTGTATTATTTTTAAATAATGAATGTTGAAAAAAAAGACAAATATCAAGAAGAAATTTATTTAAAAATGGAGCAACTATGCTTTTGACATTACCTTTATTAAATATCTACAGCTTTCTGACAGTTAGTTTGGAGGTCGTTTGGCAGGATATTATTCTAAATCAATCACTAAATGCAAATAAAGCAATAAGACTTGTACAGCTATCTGATCTCCATCTTCACTCTTTTGAGGATATTCATGAAAAAATTATACATAAAGTAAATAGAATAAATCCAGATATACTTTTTATTACCGGGGATATAATAAATGAATCAAAAAACCTACCATTACTTTACGATTTTGTCTCACGACTAAAGGCTTCAAGTGGAATATACTCTGTCCTTGGGAATTGGGATTATTGGTCACTTGCAGGTATTAACAATATCATGAGGGAGTATGAAAAGGCTAATTGCAGACTTCTGGTTAATGAGAAAGTAGACATTTCTTTAAATAGTATAAATATCTCCTTAATAGGTGTAGATGATTTTATGGTAGGAAAACCCGATCTGACGTGGTACCAAAATAATCCTTTACAAGCCTCCTATAAAATCTTACTTAGCCACTGTCCAGGATATCGAGATCAGATTGGCACAGAGGCTTTCGATCTTATGCTCTCAGGGCACACTCATGGAGGACAGATAAACATATTTGGATATACACTATATACACCAAGGGGAAGTGGAAGTTATGTGGCAGGTTGGTATAATTATAGAAAACCTAGACTTTATGTCAATCGTGGTATAGGTACTACATTTTTACCGATCAGGATCGGATCAAGGCCTGAAATCACTGTATTCAGAATTTGTGAATCTTCTACCTAATTATATAGATATGCCGATGCAGGTTACATCTTTTTTTACCAAATTAAATAAGTTATTTGATCAGCACTTAACAGTGAAACTACAAGTTTTACGCAAAAATTACTACTTTACATTATATACAACTATCCTTAATTTATCGATGATATGAAATCTCTTAATTTTTCCTTCCCACGTCTAAAAACCTGTTTATCTTTAATAATTATGCTCATATCATCTCCAAAGTATTTATAAGTCTCCTCTTCCATCAATTTGTATTCACCCTCTTTCATTTTTTGTTCTACATTTATATGCAATACACCTTTCTTTTGTTGTACTGCTTGATAATTTAAAACTACCTGTTTCTCCATAGCAAGATTTTTAAATATATAATACAAAGTAAGGCTTGGATACTTATTATTAATTCCATATATTACATTGCCAATCCTACCCAGCACATCTTTAATAATATAATGAGCCATACCGCACTTACATTTTATAGTTTTATCTACTTCAATATAATCCCCTAATCTATATCTAATAATTGGAAATGACTTTGACAACAAATTTGTAACAATAATTTCATTGTCCACTTCTTCCACTATAACATTTTCCATTGTTATATGCATGTTCCCATAAGAACACTCAAATGCAATAATTCCCGTCTCTGCGGCACCATATTCACTAATGATTTTCTTGCCAAAAGCCTTACTTGCCTCATCTTGATATCTATTAAATATTTTTTCGGATGTTCCTTTAACCATCTTTAAAGATATCCTTTTCCCCAGTCCCATTTCGTTTATTATCTTTGCTACCTCATATATCATTGATGAGTACCCTTCCAGACAGCTAGCTTTTTCTAATTTTTTAACAAACTCTTTTATGTTGTTTCCATTATAAGAAAATATTCTAAATCTATTTTGAAGAAAATCTAAAAATCTGATCATTCTCGCTTTCTTAGGATCAATATTATAACCCCAAAAATAACCTTTCCTTTCCCATGGTTTTACTCCATACCATGAGTAGCCTCTAAAGCCAGCAGCCCTTGTTCTTGCATCCCATTCCTTATTACGATAAAAAGTCATAATTTGACCTGTGCTCCCAGATGTTTCAGAAAAAAATAGCTTTTGAAAGCCCTCTTTTATCTGTATATCTTCGGCTAGTTCTATTAGTTCTTTTTTCGTAACCATTGGGAACTTACTCAAATCACCTAGTTCATTAAAATTTTTTGGACTAACACCCTTCTTATCAAATTTTAGCTTATAAAAGTTTGATTTATCATATGCCCATTCAAGTAACTCTTTGCATTTGTTAAACTGATAATTCTCTAGTGTTTCAATATCCCAATGTTGGCTTTTACAAAGAAACTTATAACTATCCCAAATCAAATTATTTCTAAGTTTAATCCCCAATGAATAGATAAGTTTCCTGAGCATTTACCTACCTTTCGTATATTAAAGAATTTGTTTGAACCCTTAATTTATTTTGCCTATTTTAATATTACGAACCCAAAATCTATAATGAAGCTTTAATTTTATATAATTGAAATCTAATTCTTTTGTAAAAAAGCCAATAAATAAAGTTAATAAATATAGCCATAAATGTAATCATCAAGATATGGTACTTTCTCTATTCACATAAGTTAGTCTTTATTAAACAAATAGATATCAAAACATATTATCTTTTATGAAGACCTAAAATAACAACATTTCTTTTATATTTATATTGTTTTGTCCCACAAAATAAATACCAAGATTAATCTAAAAAGTCTTATGCCATGATATCACCCATTTGCGAAATTTATACCATAAACTGCAACCAAGTAAATTCTTCAACGCAAACCTTATCTGGTCTTCTATAATCAGCTTCCCAATGCTTCGCCATTCTATTTCCACTATTAAATCCTAAATTACATAAAAAGTAGCCTTTGTTTTCCGGTCAATAAAATATGGAAAAACAACTTCATAATTGCGGCATTACCATCGTCAATGGTAATCGTAACCTTTTTTAGATGTTCATTTTCTACAGAGAATTACAGGCTTGTCCTTTTCTCTTATTTTAGCTATAGATCTCGCGTTTAAGACAATGATAAATCGTAGTTTCAGGCACTGGTTATAAACATTTCGATAATTCGATTTGGGAAAGGGCGAAATATGAAAGTACATTGGTTACTAAAAATAACTGGGAGTTATGGTTGAAATGAAAATGGAAGATTTTACTATAAGACGTAAACTTGGTTTACCTTGAAACTGACTTATATTAGCTAAGCTCTTCATTTTGTGGTGACGTCAGGATTTTTGAGATTCAAATTCCAACCAACGTACCAACTTCACTGGAGTATTAAACCATGGATTATCTGTAACCGGTACCTTTAATCTAACGACTTTCATTAACGCCAACCCAGGCTCAGGTTGGAACGTTGGATCCGCCTCGATCCATGTAACATTTCCAAGATATATCAAGACATGGCGTCCATCAAGGGTAACAGCAAAATCGCCAGGAATAATACGTAAATGATCAAGTTTATTAATACTTGGTGCGGTTGTGATAAAACGGGTTCGGTCCCTGTAACCATCTAGCAATGTTTTCGCTAATAAATCGTTAAAATATATGGAAATTCCTTCGCGAACCAGGTGCGGATTAAAACAAGTAAGCCCATTCTTTATGTATGCATCTATTAATCCCCTGCGTAATAGCCCTGAACAATCGATTCCTCGTGAATGTTCTGATCCTAAATGATATTTAACCCCTTCAAATTCTTGAAGCCTCTCTAGGAACGAAGCTCTGAGTTTTATCGGGTCTACTGCACGTCCAGGCATTAACAGGAACAGCGCAAGTAGCAGGGTGATTGACAAAATTGAAAACCGTATCAGCCTTCTTTTCCAATATAATACAATCGTGCCTACATATATACCACCTAGCACCAGCAGAAGGAGCATTGAAGAAACAAGTCTCCGTCCCTCGGGATAAAATAACAAACAGATTCCTGCTCCTAACAGAATTTTCCACAATGAGAGAACAACATTTTCCCGACTTAAATTTTTCATTTAAAATAAACTTTCCCAAGTACCAAGTACAATGATATAAAACATTCAGCCGATTTTACATGCTTTCTTTACAAACATTTTGCATATCTGCTTGGCTTACAAATTATTTTTATACATCTGTCCTACATAAGAAGTACTATATTTTCACACATTTCGAAATACAACGTAATATTACTTTGGGTCTCAATAAGTTGAAGTAAACTTCATAAAATCGGCCTTAATCTCCTTAGTTGATAATTGCAGCAAATGGTTTTAACTTAGGACTATAACAATTCATTTTTAATGCAAGTATTTTGTCAAATATCTCCATTAAGACAACTCCTCTCAGTTTTAACTATATATATGTCGGACTGGACTACCCATTACTTATCTTATTAATTAGCAACCCATATCCCTTGAATTCATTTCTTAACCTTTCATTGGAAAGAATAGGACCATAACTTTGTTCAATACCAACATTATCGTGGACAGCATTAATCTCAATAATAATAGGGCCATCGGGGGTAATTGCGATGTCATGACCAAGTAATTTATAATAAGAAAATGTTAATTGAATTTTTTTTGATAAATCCACAACCTCTTGCCAGTATGGAATTTGAAAGTTTTCAAAAACAAATCCTGAAGTAGGATGTGAATAGTATTTCATGCTTTTAAAATCATAAGCAATCTTATTTAAAACACCTTCTTCCAAGTTGATTCCTATTGCAACCCCTCCCATACTTGTATTATCAATAAAGGCATCTTTTACTCCGAATCGCATCAATGCACCAATAATAATAACATCCTTAGTTTTTGTTAATAGAGTAACTATTCTGATTGTATTAATTGATGGAAATATTCTAGATAGTCTATTATGTTGAATAATAAAATCTTGAATCACAGAACGTGAACGAAGTATAAAATTATTCAATAATATTTTCTTGTTTTTAGTCTGAATGATAAACTCATCATTATCTTTTAAAGCCAATACGATTTCGTTACCCCCTTTACCCATAACTGGTTTGATAATAATCTTCTTATTTGAATTATTATTTAATATCGATCTAATCTTAAGTTTATAGTCATCTTCTGGATTTACACATGCATATTGAACAGGTAAAGGTAAATTTGCTGCTTTGCATAACTGATAGCATACATACTTATCTTCAAAAAGAATTTCATACTCTTTTTTTTGAACTTCTTTTCTCAATCGACCTCTTTGATATGGATCATAAAAAGAACCATAGTAATAACGCCAATCAGATCGGTCTTTTTCCCATAGCCTGCACAAAGAATAATTATCTGGAAAATATTTAAGTACGAAAAAAATATATATGAAATCTTTAATGACATGGCAGCGAGATGCTGTACATTCCTCCCAATTAACTAACTTAAAATAACAATAGGGTAATGCTAAAAATCGTATAAATCTCCTAAAATAAGGAATCATTGACACACTTATACTTTTAAAGCAAGTACTTAACTTATCATATAAATCCTGCATCATATCATATTGTGTCATAAAAATGAGACAAATATAGCTTCAAATAATATGTTTATTCCCTGAAACCAATTTATTATGTGATTTTCTTAAGGTTTTAATATTGCCGCAAATCATTTTGAAATACTGTACATTTTATTAAGTAATTTATGTTGTGGAAAGCTTTTTCTTCGCTGTAGGAGTAGCTCTTTCTACGAAATTTCACTTTTAGAAACCGCCGCTCTTACTTACATGTATTTATATCTTTCCTCAACGGATATTAAGTGAAAATTGTATGTCAGTAATAAACCCTCTCATATATTTGATACGAAAATAGAATCATCACCCTTCGTGGTTCCGTAAAGAGATATAAGAGTTTATTATGGAATCAGCACAAAATCCCTTTTTACCTTTTAGGCTCGTTCCTAATCTTTGCTTCTGAAAATATTACCCATAAAACAGTACTTTAAATATTGAGACTAAACTTCTAATACTTCCCTCCGACTATTGCGGGATATTAAAAGCCCCGCATGTCTCCTATGTACGTACCCTGTGACCGATTACTTTTATTCTCTAAAATATTTTTATCTGTAAACTAGATAATATTTTCTTAAGGGGCACAAAATTTTAATGTTTTCTTTTTAATTCCATTGTATTCGAGGTTTCTAGTAATACGCAGTTAGCCTTAATCTAAAAACTCTTACTTTGTGATATCATCAAAGTACTAAATTTATACCATAGACGTCGTCCTAGTAATTGCTTCAATAATGATTTTATTCGATCTTCAATAATCAGTTTTCCTATAGTTTGCCATTCCTTTTCCACTATCCCTTTAAATTTTTCTACATTATCTCCTCTTCTAATCCCGATGCGGCCATATATAGATTTGTTTACATTAATTTGGGTAAGCTTCACCTCAGAAGTACAGATTGTCTCATAACCGGCTTCCAATGCTAATTCCATAATACTCTGGTTCCCAAGGCCAAAAGGGGTCGTGAAAGATCGAATATAACATCCGAGCCTATCTTCCAATACTTGCTTAGATTTTTGTAATTCTATTAGAATATCCTCTTTCTTCAAATCCAACAGACGACGATGAGAACAACTATGTGATCCAATTTCCATCCCATATCTAAGCATTTCCTTGAGCTGATCCCAGTTCAACCAACCTTTTTTACCTATAAAATCTGTAACAATATAAAAAGTAGCTTTCATTTCTCTCTCAATTATGGCAGGAAAAGCAATAGTATAATCACTGATCTGACCATCATCGAAAGTAATAGCAATCTTTTTTGATGATTGTTCTTCCTTTCTAGGATTACCAATCTCATCAATAGTTAATGTTGAAAAGTTATTGTTTACTAAATAGTCAAGATGAGAATAAAACTCACTCAATCTAGAAAAATATGGTTGTTCGTCAAGAGGAAGTAATTTCAGGGGGAAATCATCAGGCACAATCTGGTGATAGACGAGAATAGCCAATTTTAAGGGTTTACTCATCAGATTTTATTTTGCCAAGATTTTCCATTTATTAAATACGCATATTAACATAGATAACTTATGATTCATTTTTATATTTATCTTTCATAGTAAATCTGTGTTAATTAGTGTTCAGTTTTAATTTGTGTCTTTAGGTTGTAAATTCTTATTTAAACTTTAACTTTTTTTCCCAAAATCTATAACTCGTTGAAAAACTAGGCCTCATGTCATCATAAGCAAAAACAGCACATGACTTAGACCCTACTAAACTCTTCAGCCATTGCAATAGTGACAAAAGCCCTTCACGCCGATAGTTCCTGAAAGCTGCAAAATCCAGTTGTATTGCAAGCCATATAATCCCGGTTTTATATTTCCACTTCTTTTTGATTGGCTGTCCTATAGCATCCTTATAAGCCTTATAAGCCAGATCAACGCCGCACTTTTCTCCAAGCATGTCCCATAGGCCAAACCGCACATTGAACTCAATCAACTTGTAAGTTTCATCCCTTGGATCCTTTTTAAACTCAATTCCACACAAACCTTTGTATCCAATGTTCTTTACCATTTCTGCAGCCAGATCTATCAGTTTCTTATCATAATAACTTTTTACATAGCTAGCGCTACCAAAATGAACTGGAAACAACCGTATTTTTTGCCCTGCAAAAATCCCTACTGGCTCAGAATTATTGTCACAATAAAGACAGACATAATAGAGCTGGTCATCATAACCCGGTATAAGTTCTTGGATAATCATCCCTTTATTAATTGCTGCAATACGATTATAAAAAGACAAAAGTTCTTCTTTTGAATGAGCTACAGCAACTTTATTACTTTTACCAACAATTTTGTAAATTTCTGGATTGTGCCAATTAGGGGAGAGAGATGGTTTTATAATAACAGGATACTGAAAGTCACGGGATAGAGCCTCAATATCAGCTCCATTTTCTGGGAAAGCTGTCCTGGGAGCTGGTATGTTGTACTTTTGTGCAATTTCATCCAGACCATCTTTGCTAACAAGAAAACGAACCAGATTATCATCTGGCATTAAACAATGATAATACGGGGTTAACTTTTCCCGGTATTTTGAGAAGGTAAGCACCATCTTATCTCCTGTTGGATATAAGACTGCTTTTTTGTCAAACTTTTTCCCAAGCTCAATAATAAACTGTATAAACTTTTCCTCTGATTCGTTAATATCAGGACAAATCAAAGGAGTACAATATTTGGACTGCATTCCCACCTTATTGGGATCAGAATCTACTGCATAGACAGGAATTCCTTTTCTGCCCAAGCTTCGAACAATTCCCAGACCAGCATACGACATGTATGTTACAACTGCCGGTGCCAATTTTGTATTTTTCATATAAGATTCTCCTTTCTTCATTCAAGTTTCGTTATTGGATTCGTTATTCGTGATTTTTTGAAAGTAATTGGAATAATGGAATATTGTGCTTAAATGTTATAGTATTTCAATCTAAGCTTCAAATATATTGACAACCAAATAACTGACGAGGAATATGAAAGGCTAGACAAGACCCATTATAAAGTAGAAAATGGGTTACTTAAACTTATCGAATCGCTCCAAAAGAAACAACAAAACGGTGAATGGGAAAACAGGTTCCATACTAACTTAAAAGCATAAGTTTATAAAAAGATGTATTAATTAGATTACTGGAATTTTAAATCTACAAATCCATTTTTCTTAACTTTTAACCATTCTACTCTTCAATTATTCCACCATTCCATTACTCCACAGACGAATGACGTATAACGAGTCAGCATTTTAATTTACTATTAATCACATTTAGACGGAGCAAATGATTTTGCTGTTATCTTTCGTCCTACACTTCTTGCTATATGCTGTCCAAGTCGCAATGCATCCTTGGGAGAGTCAACTCGACGCATTTGACGTAAGAATGCCCTTAAACGGTTATCGCGCACATACGTGAACTCTTTTGATAACTCGTCATGCCGCTTCTCAATCTCCTCTTTAGTCATGTCAACTAGTGCAACCGTAGCCTTGTCTGTTAAAAGCTTATCAAAATCCAGGGATATCCCCTTCTCTTTAAACTCGTTATAAATTGCACTACCTGGTAGAGGAATAAATATTTTCCAGATAGTCCAATCAGTATTAAGTTCCCTGGCCAGTTGGTAACTGGCTTCTATATCAGCACGAGTCTCTACTATTGCACCAAGCATAAAATAGGCAACTATTCTAATTCCCACACGCTTTGTTAATGCTATAGCCCGTCGAGTATCTTCTACTGTATGACACTTTCCGTAGTACTCAAGGATATGATCCTGTCCTGACTCAACACCATAGCAAAGGGCAAAGCAGCCCGCCTTTTTCATCTGACAAAGCAGCTCTTCATCCACCAGATCCGGCCGCGCATTGGCCACCCATGGAAAACGTAAACGACGTCGCATTATTTCCTCGCAAAATTCGAGTACCCACTCACGTTTTACCGTAAACGTGCTATCACGAAAAAATATTCCTTCAGCTCCTCGTCGTAATAGTTCTTCAATTTCTTTGGCAACATTCTGAACTGATTGAATCACATATTTATCGGGAATACCACAGAAACGACAGCTAAAGGGACATCCACGCGATGTTATTACAGAGGCACATCCAAAACCATATTGATGTGTAAAACTGCCTTTATCAAGGTAATATTCAAGTTCATAAAAGTCGTGTGGTCGAGGCAGAGCGCCGATATCCTTAATACGCTTACGAGTTGTGCCAAGTTCAATACTCTCTCCTTTTCGCCATGCTAAACCTGTCATATCATAAACCATTTTTCCTTCCTGCAATCGTTCGCATAATTCTACCATTGTTTCCTCACCCTCGCCCATTACCAGATAATCAAAATCAGGGTATTCGAGTAGTGTAAGTTTGGGCTCTATAGTTGCATGATAACCACCTATAACTATTTTAATATCTGACAAAAACTCTTTAGCCTGCGCTGCAAGTGACCCTGCCTGACTTATACTGGGAGATAATGCTGTGAATCCTATAAGATCAGGACGAGACGCAACAAGGAGTTCCTTCCAGTGTTCACGCTGATGCGGAATCTGAAGATCCAATATTAAGGCTTTGTGACCTCTGTCGGCTAAATAGGCAGCAAGGTAGCCAATACTCAGTGGTGGATATATCCCCATTTTAGGTTGAATAAATGTAATACGCATGGCACTTTTTTTCTATACGGTCGTGAAGCCAGAGTACCACGGACTTTTAGTCCGTGGGTATCTACTATCCAGCAAAACCCATACGGCGTGTTAGCCTTCCGGTAAGGTACAATATGTCACGCAAAGAATGGACTGAGTTTATGATCTGGAATCGTCGCTGCCATAACTCACCTCGGTTTGGATAATGCTTAAATTCTCCCGCTATATTTTGATGGATGGTGGCCAAATCCTTTGGGGATATTCCATCAATTGGAATCACTGCACGATTAAAGATGAAATGTTCAAAATCAGGCTTATAGCCGTGCTTGATAAAATCATCGTACAGTTCTGAACCCGGCAATGGAGTGTAGATGAAACAGTGGGTATACTTCGCATTCAATTCGTGTGCAAATTTTCGGGTTTCTTCGATATCTTTACGTGTCTCGATCGGGGCGCCTATCATGAAGAAAGCTACTGTGGCAATCCCGTACTTGTGGCATAAGGCAAAGGCCTTTTGAGCCTGCTCTACAGTGGTACCTTTTTTATAGTAATCGAGCACACGCTGGCTACCACTCTCTACACCGAAGTAGATTGCTTCAAGTCCTGCGTCTCGCATCGCAACTATAACCTCCTCGGTGATCGTATTAACACGACTATTGCAAATCCATCGCATCTTGATACCAGCACGCATCTTCTCCTCACAAAAGGACATAAGCCACTTTTTGTTAACTGTAAATGTACTATCGCGAAAATAAACGGCTCGTGCACCATGTCGCGAAAGCCATTTCATCTCATCAATTACATATTCAGGTGAACAGTACCTGTAGTTCTTTGACCAAAACCTCTGTGACGCACAAAACCGACACTTGAATGGGCAGCCACGCGAAACGATCATGCTGGCACACTTAAACGTCCAGATATCAGAGTAACCTCCATACCATAGATAATAGTCCAGATCATAGTGTTTATGAGGCCAAGGAAGGTTGTCAAGATTATTTATCCTCTCGCGTTGTCCTGTTGTAATCAATTCATTACCTTTACGCACAATAAGACCCTGCACTTCATCAAAGTTCTCCCCATGTTCGACTGTATTCACCAGTTCGTGTAAAGTTATTTCACCTTCACCAATCACGCCAGCATCATAGACCATATACTGTCGCATTGTCTCTTCCGGCAAAAAGCTCAAATGATACCCACCAAGGACAAGTATAGCTTTTGGCAGAATTTTCTTGCATGTGATACCAATTTTACCTGCTTTGACTATCGCCGGTGTCATGGCTGTTACACCCACTATACCAGGATTGAATCCTGCAATATCTTTCTGCCATGACTGCCGTTGTGCTGGGATTTGTAGATCAAAAACCCGTACCTTGTAACCTTTTGTCTCAAGATACGAAGACAAATAGGCGACACTCAAAGGCGGGTAGCCAGAGTTATCTTGAGGTTGAATTAACGCAATCTTCATTGCAAATCTCTATGGTTATTGTTTCATGTTACTTTACTTAATATGAACTTAGTTTGCTTCGCTCACAATTTATCTGCTCTTTACTTATAGAATAAACATAAACAAGATAAAACTCTAAAGAGTTAACTCCTTTTCTTACCAATTTTTGATAGGGGTTGAACTGCTACGAATAATGGTTTTTCACGTTTCGAGTTGCGGGTTAAGACATATAAAAAACACGCAACTCGCAACACGCAACCATTTCTATAAAACTTAGCATTTAAGAAAAAGGGCAAAGCAGACGTAGTTCGCTATTTGAATATAACATAAGTTCTTTGAAAGAAGCTCGCTATTACCTGATCCTGGCACATGACCTAGGATAGGGTAACTAAATAGGGTTGGAACTGCAACTTGATGAAGCCAGTAAGCTGTTAGAGGCGTATTCCCATTCTATTCTGAATTCTGGCTACTGACTACTGGATACTTGAACAGTTACAAGGTTTCTATATATTTTTAGATTTTACAATTATGGGGGGTTTAAAAATTGATTTGATCAATTTATTAGATAGATTAAGCAGTCTCAAAGGGAAAAAGGAAGCTATTTTTGCCAGATGGGTTTTATAACAAAAACTCATGGCTAAAGATCTGTCGAACATTTGTCTTGCTGCTAGCATCCTTCCCTCTTTCAAATAAAAATATCCAAATTCGTAAAGCCGTTGTGAAAATGATCTTTTAATAGTATCCTCAAGCTCAATGTTACCCAATGCCATTTTTAAATGTTTATCCATCACCCCTATAGCACGTTTCATTGTTTTTTCAACACCTTTGCTTCTACCTTGAGAATGTTCACGATAGAGCGAAAGGACTTCATTTAAAAATGCAATTTCATATTTCATGGCGACTCTTAACCACATATCGTGATCCTCAATGATATCAAGAGATTCCTCGAATAAGCCGACTTTCTCAAAGCATCTTTTTCTAACCATTACAGATTGATTCGGGATCATATTTTCCCTTAGTAAGTCTTTATAAATCCAACCCTCGACCCTTTTTTTTCTATATCTTTTGGGAAGTGTCCAAATACCTTGTTGATCAAACTTTTTAGCATTTGTGTAAACCATACCTACTTGGGGTGGTTGTTTTTCAAAATAACTAACTTGTTTTTCGAGTTTTTCAGGAAGCCAAAGATCATCAGCGTCGACAAATGCAATATATTCCCCAGTAGATGCCTTTATACCTACATTTCTGGCCCTTGCAGGCCCAGCATTTTCCTTTTGGATCAGTCTTACTTTTTCAGGATTTTTCTTTTGGTATTTTTTTATTATGAAAGCAGTTCGATCGTTAGAACCATCATCTACTACAATTACCTCAAAATCTGAATAGGTCTGAACCAGGACAGAATCCAGAGTTTCTCCAATATACCTTTCTACATTATAAGCAGGTATAATAACACTGACCCTAGGCATTACCTATTTCCTTTATAAAATTTTAGACAGGATTAACAAGATTTATATGTTTTCTTCTTTATTCTGTTTCTTCGTAAGAATCTTGTTAAAAGAAGTGAGAAATTTAATTATTTACGGCTTGTTTTAACGATCTTTTACGACACAAAGTCTTTTGAATATTTCTTGCTTTGCGTGCGTTAATCCAATCGATTCTCCATTGTACCAGTGCATTAGGAACAATTGTCCTATACAATCCCTTTAATTTTTCTACAACGGTTGGAGCGTAAAGGAAAATCATGTTTTTAATATTTCTCATACCTATTGTAATGGAAACGCTGTTTTTTATAATAACTCCCCAACTATTTTTATGATATGTTACCCCACCAAGGAAATCGTATTCATCATAATTATTTTCTATACAATATTGCAACACAAAGGTTCTCAGTACATTACCTACACCCTTCCTTTCCCACTCGACATCATACCCCTCTTGTAAAACAAATAATCTATTATTATATAAAAAACAGAATTCGTGAGCCCGGTAAACACCATCAACTTTTAGAGAAAAGATTGTTAACCAGTTGTTTTCAACAAAATAGCGAGAGAGCATTTCATAAAACTTTATGCGCCTTGAGTCTCTAAATGTGCCAAATTGATCTTCCGCTTCCCAGCGTTTTTGGTGTAAGTCAACAAAAGAATCCATAGATTCATGAAGTTTGTCTTTTTCTGTACAAACCTCAAACTCTACTTTATGACTTTCCTTGAGTCTTCGGGGAAGAGAACGTAATTTTGTCCTCATCCTTGGTTTCAAACTTTTGATATACTCATCGAAGGTTTCAGGTAATTTTATGACTGAGCAACCATGGCTGGTTTCCTTAGACAACCAGCCATGGTTTACAACAAACTCCCTGATTATCTGGAGACAAATAGACGTTTCAGGAACTTCATAATAGAAGAATATGTCCCATTCCTTACGTCTTTCATTTAAAGCCTGAACCACTTGATGACAAACTTTCTCCTCCATTCCCGTTTCAGCAATAATTTCCAAGTATTCGGCCTCTTTCACACCTATCTTGAGTCCCCAAAAATATAAAGCCTTATATTTGAAAAAATAACCTCCTTTGACTACATTAAGTACAAAAGGGGCAATCCCAATCAGTTCTCCTTGAACATTCCTACAAAGAATAATAAATGGCTGTTCTGTCGCTCTATAAGACTGCCACCAGGCATCCAACCATTCCCATGTAAGAAAAATGGTATTAGCCTGGCTTTTACTTAAAAGAGCATTCCATTCACTTCTCAATTTACGGAATGCTTGATAATCAGTAACAATTTCATACTTCATAATTATTCGTCCTCAGATTACGTTTTTACATTCATCCAGTAATTAGCTTAAAACCTATCTGGTTTCATCCTTAATTTTCCTCTCAAATTTCCATAGATTGCGCCAAATGCTCTAACAATATTAAACAAAGGTGAAACAAGACGTAACTTTGTTTCATTGCCATATACGAACTTAATTAAACGATAAAAAAAAGCGGCCAAATTGACAGAACCATTCCAAACTTTTTTAGAAATATACCAACTATATCTTGGCCTTATCTCAGGTAGCATGCGTGAACGTTTATACCCATCATGCGCATATTTAACTTGTATAGCAAAAAATTCTCGCAAACTCCCTCTTGCAACATGATAAATGAGTGCCCTTTCCTGATAAACTGTTTTATAACCTGTCATTTTTTCCATACGTGCATGAAATTCCGCATCGGCGCCTGAAGTAAATTCCTCATCATTGTACCCGCCTGCCTCGAGAAAAACTTTTCGTAAAAACACATTATTCCCACCACCCCAAGGAACATAAGGGTTAACACCTATATGGTGCTCTATATTAAAGGCTTTGGGGCTTGAAAAGTATTGCTGAGCCAATGTTTGCCCTGGCTCTACAATGGTCTTTCCCACAATGCAACCAATATCATCCGATGTAAAACCGGCTATAAGATTCTTCAACCACTCCTGAGTAGCAAAACAATCAGCATCGATATTTGCAACAAAGTCTGTCTCGGCATACCGAATTGCAGCATTTCTTGCAGCCGGCCATCCTTTTTTCGCTTCAAACAGATAAGTAACACTGCTGTATTTTCTAACGTATTCTCTAACAATTTTCGCAGTTCCATCTTTAGAATTATTGTCCACCACAATGATATCAAAGTCCGGATAATTCATGTCCAGCAAAGCGTCAATACAACGCTTAATTGTCTTCTCGGCGTTATATGCGGCAACGATTATTGAAACCTTAGGTTCATAGTTATTTACCATCTTAATTCCCGAAAATTTAAATTTACATACCTCATTAACAATTAATGTAATATTAAAAATATACAGTTATTTCATAATCTATAATGACACTAATCAACTGTGAATACATTCCAAAAACTATCAACAGAATGTAAGCATAATCAAAAGGTTTAGGGCCACAGTCGGTTCAACTTTAGTTGATACCATGATTCTATCCTCCTCCCTATCACAAGAATTCCTACACAACATATAACAATAAAAACTAATGATAAGAACTGGACAACTCCAGCATATACGTGGGAAATTTCTTTGACAGGGGAAAAAACTCGTTTGTTAAAAAAGCCAAAAATGTGAAATACAGTAACTAGATGTAGAAGATACAATGTAAAAGTCCCTCCTGAAAGATAGTTTGTAATAATCGTTACCAAAGGCCATCGGCTCAGGAAATTAATGCACTGAGCAAGAAAAAAGAACAGTCCAGTAGAAAAGACAAAGTGTGCATATAAAGATGTCCAAATGTTGAAAAAGGAGATACAACCAAGCGCAACCCAGATAATCGAAAAGGCTAAACGAAGATACGAAAAACGAAAAACTATTACTTCGCATATTTTACTCCTAGCCAAAAACATGCCTGCCACAAACTCCGGAAATCTACATATGCTGGAATGGTAGAAACTTACTATATTCACTAACCCCAAACGTATACAAACTCCAAAGCCGAAGGCAATCAACAAGCTCAAAACCAAAAGATTGCTCATTGAATTCATATTCCTAATCGGTAAGAAAACTAGGTAGCATGCGAATTGTATAGCAAGATACCAATATTGACCCACACCAGGACCTCGTGATAATTGATCATAGAACCCATAAACAAGAGTAAAGGCAGACCAATAACTAAAAGTCCACTTTTGATAAAAAATAAATGTGAGCAAAGTACACATCATGGCCATAAGCAGCGAATAAAGATATATCTTCTTAAAACGATTGAGTAAAAATGAATAAGGGTGTGTCGCTTGATGCTTTTTTGTAAGACCATAACCGGATATTATCAAAAACAAACCGATTACCGCACTAAAGCCACTGTGTATTTCCACTAATGTAAAAAAGAATCCATTTTCTTTCCAAAATATTATGACTTTTTGTAGGTCTAACCAACCAGGGTATTTCCCAATATAAAACTGTGAATGTACCAAGTGATAATAAACAACCCCGATAATAGCCACAACAGATATAAAGGAGGTAGCTATACGGCTAGAGTTGTCAATATCTAACTTTGAATTCTCCATTAATCTAATGTTGCATAGAGATATAGATATTTATTTTTGAATAAAATTCTTTGCACCATCAAAATTCATGATACGTAATTTTTTATTCTTTCCTAAAAGTCTTTAGATGCAAGAGAGGTATCCATCGATTAAGTGTAAGTTTGATATCATCCTTATACCAGTTGCGACGGTAATAATGGAAACCAATCCATTTATATACTCTTCGCAGAAAAAGAGGTATGTCAGGATTGCTTCCAAAAGAGATTTTCCTGCGCTTCAACTGCATATTCATTTCCATATTGTAGTTTATATAAACGATATTATGGGAAATCTTCTTTGCAATTTTTTGCATCTTTTTGATTATGTCTGTTTTTGAACTATCATTCATAAGTAAGAAAATAGTATCAACCCTATCTGATATTTTAGTGTGACTCCATTGAATTATCTTCTGAGCATTATTCTCATAATTATCATTACTAAATAATTCGCTTTTAACTAACTTCATTTCATCCCTACGTTTAATATTCTTAACAGATATCATATATACATTGGCTTTTGGCAATCTTTGATTAATGCCTGTCACCAGAGCTTTGGCAAATTCTACATCTGAGCTTCCAAATATAAGAATATTGTGACTGTTTTTTAAGCTAGTATTTTCATTGACTAACCTGTCAAATTCCTTTTGAAAAGAGTGCAACAAATACTTATGCTGAAATCTCAGCATATCCGTTTCGTATCTTTTAAACTCCTCCCGATAACGTTGAATGGTTTTTTGAACGGCTGGCGATGTTGACTCGATAACATTATTCTCCTCCTTTGGGTCATTCCGTAAATCATAAAAGCATTCTTCTTCCTCGTCATAAAAATAAATATACTTGAAATCATTTCCCCTTAAAGAAACTCTTCTGAATGGCTGAGAAATAAAGCGTGCCTCGGTTAACATAATTCTATCATCAAATGCTTTTGTGTTCTCGCCTTCTATCAATGGTAAAAGAGACTTCCCCTTAAGTGGAATACCGATCTTATTTTCATAGGAAAATCCAAGTAAATCTAAAACAGTAGGCATTATATCCAAACTACTGACCACTGTTTTAATTGATTTTGGAGAGCAACCAGGATACTTCAGACAAAAAGCAAAAAGAACATTATCATCAGTTAGAATTAGATCGTGCCCTATTTCTCTTAACAACTTGTTAGAGATGTTTCGTTCGGGATCAGGACACCCATGATCCGAGCAAAGAATAATTATCGAATCATCATAAACATTTATTTTTTTTAAGTAATTTAATATATGTGCGACTTTTCGAGAAATATTCCTATCAAATCTAACATTAATATGTACTAATAAAGAAAAAGGGGTTCTCAGGGTTACCTGTTTTGTTAAATTATCAAATAAACTCAATACCTCCTCGTTACTCCAAGTTTTATCTTCACGTAAACCTTTAGGCCAATATTCTTGATCAATAGGAAAATACATCTCTTTTAAAACCTTTCTAGCGTAATCATATTCTTCTAGAGTATATATTTGATAATTATTCTTTTTCAAAACTCTAATTAATGAATCAAAAACATTATGATCGAATTTGAAATCCATGAAGTTTCTTGCCAAATATCCACATGGAAAACCTGAAAATGTTGAGCTAAAAGACATAAGCGTACTAGGAGCAGCACATACCGCTGTTTTAAAATCAATGGCCTCCTTAGCAAATTCATCGAATATTTCAGGTTTCCCACAACCTCCCCCTGTTTTTCCACTCCAGGGAGAAGAATAATTCCTCGCACCATCTAAACATATATACACAAAATTATATTTTTTTCTTACATTAATCATTTTTCCATAATCCTTCCTTAGGCGTCGCAGATTATTTAGCCATTTAAAAAGGAAAAGTCTTCATTTTTGCCATTGTTGCTAAGAAAACAAGTTTTCTTAATCTTTTTAATTCTCGTGTTAAATAGAAAATCCATATTGAATATTGTGAACTCATTTTCTTGTTTCATCGGTATGGGAAGTACCCTAACACCAAGAGGTTTCTTTAAGATTGTTGATAGGGCAGCAACATCAAGAATTATTGAAGATAGTTCTTCCTCAAAGATATCTCCTGGTAATGGAACCATATCCAATCCGCAGCCACAAACTGCAGAATAAGAAATTAATGAATCAATAGAATAAACATCGTTGTTATTTCTTCTTCCCAGGACATCATCTTCAAGAAGAGAAAACATCACTCCATTAAATCCAGTACTTTTTATTTTCCCTCTTTTCTTTAATGTTTTTAGTATGTTTGTCAGATATGAAGTTAAGAATAAAGTCCCGTTGCTTCCTTGTTTTTCAAGGCCGAGCTGTTCAATTAGACCAGCAACACTACTATCTTTTTCAGGATATGGTGCTAATGACAGGTCAATCCCATTAAATACTATTGAGTTTTTCCCCTCTTCTTTCTTTGAAATATTATCAATCTCCCTTATTTCTGGTAATAACTTGTTTATTATTTCTTTTCTTATTAATGTGAGACAATTTGTACTTGCACCATTAATTATCTTTGCAAATTCCTGGGGAAGTTCTAGACCTATAGAAAACCCTACATTCTCAGAACTGAAACTAAATGGAAAGAAAGGTGTGTTAGGCCTTATATTACATGAAATACCTACTCTAAAATTGTTATATCCTGAGTTGTCGAGTTTTGAAATCTCCTTTATAAACTTGCTTGCTTTATTTATCGCACTGTATTTAATTTTATTTTCAGATGCTACTATTAGATTTACGAAAGTTTTTGGAAATCTTTTTATGATCTCAAGGGCAAGCATGACGATTGTTTCTAAGTCTTTTTCGCCCACTTTTGTAAGATCAAAAGGTACATTAAACCATCTTATATCCAACGCTTCACACAGTTTAGAGACATGTTCAATCTTTCCAATAATATTGTGCTTATTTATGTGTTTGTACGGATTTTCAGGTATAGAGCTTAAGTTTATTCTACATGTTCTTATAAATATTTCTCTTCTTGCGCACTCTGTTCTCATATCATCTAAAAACTTTTCTATCTTTGTTTTTATCTCACTTAGTTGGACTATTTTGCTTACAGGCAATCCAATAGTTATTGTCCTTATATTCATTTAATCTCCTCTATTTTAGCCTTTAGATTTAGGTAGTCTAATGGAGTATTTATTTCATGGAAGAAAAAGCTACTTATATCCACTGCATATAGCTTGTCAATATCTACAGGAATATTTGAACCAGCAAAAACATTTCTATTAACCGAGCAATCATTCTTCCATTTTCTTAATATTTTAGAATATGTAATTTTATATATTCCTGTTGTTTCATAATCATTATTGGGTTCTTCTCCCATGTATATTGATTTTACAATATTTTTTTTTACTTTACATCTTAAGGTATTTATCCCTTTGTTTTCAGAATGAAGAACAAAAACTGAATTTTCAGGGGATTCATCTATCAACTTTACCGTGTCCTCATCAAACAAAAGGTCTGCAGATATTACCACACAGGGGGTTTCATCCAAAGCTAAGCTAAGGCTATAGCTATTACCGGTTATTCTCCATTGATCATTGTAAATATAGTTTAGATTGGGATATTCGCTCATAATTTCAATAGCCCTAAATCCAACGACAACAATTACTTCATAATCTGCAAAGAGTCTTAAATATCTATCCAATATCCTTTCCCCAGTACGAGGATCTTTTATTAGTAACTTATTGAAACCATCCAATTTAAATCCTTGCCCGGCAGCTAAAACGATTAATTTCATATTAACGTATCCTCCTTATTTTTTTTAAACTATTAAGAGGTATATCGCATTTACTTATTACATTTGGGAATTTGTGTTTTACCGTCTTATATGGATAGGGTTTCCCTTCATTTGCCTTTTTAATTATAGTTGGAATATTTACCTTTTCCTCTTTTCTAAGGGACCAAATTTTAACGTCTTTGTAATTAAAACATTGTACAGGAACATATTTTATCCCTAGTCTCAATGCTACCTGTAGCCTATGCTGGCCATCTAAAACCAGATTATGACTTTTTTCCACGTATAATGGTTTGGTCCAAACACCTTCTTTTTCAATTTTTTCAATTAATGACTTTACTCTTTCTTCATTAAATCCTTCTATATGTTTTAGTTCATCCACTTTAGCCAATTTTACCTTTTCTTCCGCTGAAGTGTTTTGATCAAACTCCATATTTAAAATTTCCATATATTCTTCTTGTTTATTAAATGTTCTGAATTTATAATGCACAACATTGCCTTCTATACAAGGCAGCTCTTCAAGGTGTTCAATCCACGGTATAAGGTAATATTGTTTAATCGTTTTGCTTACATACTCGTTTACTAATCTTTTAAATGTACCAAGCTGATGTTGTGCTATCCTCATTAAACCAGTTAATTTTCTATAACCCTTATATTCTTTTTCATAATTTTGTACTATTTTTATATCAATGATGTTGCCCTTTTCATCTGATCTTAGTATCCCTCCATATTGTCTTTCAGTAAATGGACTCCTCGTAAACCAAACAGATTTTCCTTCAAAATCAGAACCGGTTACATACTGAACTAAATCGCCTTCCATGACTGTGTCCGCTTCAAAAATTACAAATGCCCCCTTTACCTGCTTTAAAGCAAGCTTCATGGAATAAATATTAACATCTTCTTTGTATCGGTCATTTTCGACTGTTAATATGTTAATCCCCTTTATGTTTTTAAGATATTCCCTTATCCTTTCTTTCATGTATCCCACACTTACTATTACATTCTCTACGCCATTTTCCTGTAATTGACGAATAATCCTTCCTAGAATAGCTTCATCTTTATAGGGTAATAAACATTTAGGTTTATATTTACATAGTTCACCCATCCTTTTGCTTGAACCGGCAGCTAATATTATCGCCTCTTTAATTTCCTGCAATTTTTCGCACCCCTTTTAAACATTTTTTGAGAGTTTTATCTTCACTAAAGCAGGGAATTATAATACTCAATTTGACTACATCACAATGTTTTGTTTTGCTCATAAAAGCCCTTTTAATAAGGCTAATGATACCTTAGAAAAGAAATGTTCTATTGCCTGTGCTGATGCGGGTTATGATAATACAGATGAATTTAAAAAGATTGATGATTAATGTATTAAAGTAGTTGTACCTCTGCAGAAACAGACCTCTTAAAAAAGAGCTTACATCTTTTGATAAAGAAAATTTTCGATATGAACAACAAAGGGATTGTTATATTTGCCCTGAAGGTCATTTATTAAAATACAAAACAGTTTTTATGTCATTAAATCATTTTGAGATTCTATTGTGACACAGTCTGCAAGCTGGCGGGATTTGTCACTTTTCGTTCAAGATTCAGGTATTAACTTAGTATGTATATTTCGACTATACTTGAGAGTTTCTTCTGAATACCTTTTAAGTGGCAATTTAAATTGGAACTTTTTAAAGAGGCTGATAAACAAACATAACTCAAGTTTCTTTGCGTGAAGTTTTTTTTTAAATCTAATCGCAGGAAAATTGAAATAGTCAGAAGCGCTATATAATTTGATCTTCCCCAACTTTGCAAGTTCCTTATAACATTGATAACGCACATAGGGTGCTAACCCTTTCCCACGGTAAGTCTCTAAAGTATAAGCATGACATATGTTTGCCTCATCCTCCTTCAATGGATATTGATAAATGAAAAAGTCAAACAAGTCAGACTGACACCAGGTAAGAGCAACTAAATCACCCCTATATTTAACACCAAAACACTTATTTCCTTTTTTTAACCACAGCATAAGTTGTTCTTTGGACCAATTTAGGCCAGGAAGGGAAGAGACTTTTTCCATATCCTGCGGTCCTAAAAAGCCGACATCATATTCATCAAATCCTGATTCAAAATGAGACAGATTACCATTAAATAGCCCCTCTAAATAAATATAATATGGTTGAATCCTTATGCCTATCCTTGCCAGTCTACATATTATAAATCGAATAAAAGAACTATAACGTAATTTAATCCATTTGGGACTTAGCCAATTTATCGAATTCGGTGTATTAAAAAAAAAAATATAACGCATTTTTATTCCCCATATATATTGCAGCCGGGAATGGTAGATATTTCCTTCATATCTTGCGGCCCTAAAAACCAATCTCATATTCATCAAATCCTGTTTCTAAATGCGGAAATCTTCCGCTGAATAAGCCTTCTAAGACTATATAGTACAGATGGATTTTGATCCCTACTTTGGCCAGTCAATCGAAATCAAGTTAATAAATGGAACTGTAACGCGCTTTTAGCCAAATTTCTTTCAAATAGTACATTGTTTTCTTTCGATTCACCATTGACACCGAGAACTTCTCT
>JBHICG010000022.1:0-47215 GCA_046759445.1 Candidatus Scalinduaceae bacterium | reverse complement strand
CATAGACACAATATACTACATCTTGCATCTACGGCAGTCAACCGGATAAGCCTAATATAATAAATGAAAACCTTAAAAGAGCTTAATGAAAAAGTTTGGTACAGGTTATTAAAAGTAATTTATATCTTTTTATATATTTCCATTTATATATTTACATTATTAATCTCGTTACACGAGTTAGCTAGAGATAATCACCCAGCGGAACTTCCTGAAACTATTGAAATTCTTTTAAATGATACTGATTTTTATAAACTAAACAACTATGACCAAGAAAGAATTCTCTATAAATATGGAGGAGAAAAAAAAGTAGCATTATTTTTAGAAGCAAAAAAAAGAAAATTATTACCAAAATTTCCTAAAATTGTTAATCTTGATGATTTTCTAAATCTTACATATGAAAAGCAATTGACTTTATTTAACAACCAAGAAATGCTAGACGATTTTCTGGGTCTTCCGTATAAAGAAAAAATTAAAGTAATCGATGAAATAAATAAAAAAAAACAGTTTGATCCCATAAAATATAGTAATAAGAAATATATATATTCTTCCTATTATACTTGGAATTTTAAAAATGCTTTAATGTATAGTTTTTTTATTACTTTAAGTTACATATTATTAATGGAGTTAATTAGACGAATTTTTTATTATATTATTATTGGGAAAATATTTCCTAAAAAAACACCTGATTAATGGTATTTTATATGATTTTAAACAATTTAATGCACTGGAATTTTTTCCGCTCTGCTCCAAAAATCCGGTGATCAAAACGTTACTCACAATTGTAAGACGCTATACCACATCCATGCTAATTGTATTTCCGACTGCCATACTGCTTGGACAAGCAGGTGGGCAAGAATTAAACCTTAAATTTCAAATCACGTAAATCCGAATATTGAATATCGAAATATTCACCCCGTAAGATGCTCACTATCTGACGGGACATGCAAATTCAAATTTAGAATTTTTAAATTTTGAATTTATTTTTTAGTCCTTATACTTAATACTGGTAACAATTTTTACCATCTGATTTTATATCAGCCAATCTTGGTTAAGATATGAAAAATAGGATACTACTCATAAATTCATGGATTCATGATTTCACTGCCTTCAATCTATGGGCAAAACCTCTTGGTCTCCTCTACGTTGCATCAACCCTGCATCGTTTCGGATACAACGTAAACATGATAGATTGCCTTCACAATTATGGACGTCCACTGAAGCAGCAACCTTATGGAACGGGATTTTTTCACTCACAGGAAATAGAAAAACCATCCATATTTAAAGACATTCCCAGACGTTACAAACGCTATGGGATGTCACCTGAGGAATTTCAGAACAGACTAAAGAAGATACCAAAGCCATTACTGGTGTGCGTGACGTCTCACATGACATACTGGTATCCAGGGGTCTTTGAAGTAATAAGAATGGTAAAAACAGTCTTTCCTTCTGTACCTATTGCCCTGGGAGGTATCTACGCCACCCTTTGCTACAAACATGCAGCGGATAACTCTGGTGCGGATTATGTCATCCAGGGGGCTGGCGAACTCGAGGTGCTGAAGCTGGCAGATAATCTCAGCGGTAAAAGGCGTAACTATAGCCAACTCAGGAAATGGTTAGAAGATGAAATGTCACCTGCCTATGAGCTTTACCCCAAACTTAATGCAATTAGCATCCTCACTTCAAGGGGTTGTCCCTTTCGATGTACCTATTGCGCCTCGTTTCGCTTCGAGTCAAGTTTTATCCTCAGGA
Organism: Candidatus Scalinduaceae bacterium; assembly: GCA_046759445.1. Taxonomy (GTDB): domain Bacteria; phylum Planctomycetota; class Brocadiia; order Brocadiales; family Scalinduaceae; genus Scalindua_A. Next base: position 45,466 of record JBHICG010000022.1, on the reverse strand, counting down.
ATTCAGAAAAGGTAGTGTCCGAGATAGAAAGATACGTTGCAACAATGGGCGTAAAGGACATAGCCTTTTATGACGATGCCCTGCTCGTAAATTCTGAAAGGCACATAATGCCCATACTGGAGTCGTTGATTGAGAAAGGGTTGCCAGCACAATACCATACCCCTAATGGACTACATCCGAGATATATAGACCTTCCGTTAGCTCGTTTACTATGGAAGGTTGGTTTCAAGACGATAAGGATGGGTTTTGAAGGTACATCCAGAATCATACAACAGGCTTCCAGGTATAAGGTTAACGGCCAGGAACTTGAAAATGCTTTGTATTGTCTGCGAGAGGTGGAAGATGTTCAGAACAGCTTCGCCAGGGATAGGTATTCCACATGGGACATTGGTGTATATATCCTTGCGGGGCTTCCAGAGCAGACAGTTGATGAAGTGGTGGAAGCTATGGAATATGTAAATAAACTAGGCGCCAGAATAAAACTGGCTGAATATTCGCCTGTCCCTGGTACGGAGGAATTTAAGAGAGCATCCAAGCTCTGTCCGCAAATTGAGAATGAGCCCCTTTGCCACAACAAAAGCACCTTTGCTATTCATGGAATGGGTATCGATTATGATACATTTGACGAAATGAAGTCTCTGGTTAAGCAACTTAATTCCAAATTGGATGGCTCAGGAATAAAACATTGGTCGTCCTGAATGTATCCAACATCTTGATTGGCAATATTGAATTAAAATGTAATAATAGAAACCAGGATTGATTAATTTTGAGTTAAAGTAACAATACGCAGTAAAGACAACAAGAATCTTTAAGAAATCGCCAATTTCATCAAACAGGATTTCTTACTTGAAACCATACTTAAAAATTGGTAAAAGCTATTAAATTCTTTTTTAACCGATAATTCAGTGATTTGGCTCTTGCATGACATGAAAGAGATATACTTCAAGAACATTCCTTGCGAGGGTGGCGGAACTGGCAGACGCGCTAGACTTAGGATCTAGTACCGCAAGGTGTGGGGGTTCGACTCCCCCCTCTCGCACCAAAATAAAAATATATTGTAAATCCTTAACTGTTAATTATAATCTAAATTGAGCGATTTGTGTAGCCGCAACCTTTAGGTTGTGTAACTTACGTGAAATCTTCATATACCCATCAGGTGATGAGAAACGCAGGCTTATCCCGTTGCTAATATCTACGGGACTTAAGCACTGCGGCTACAGTAATATATAATATAAAATCTCTCAATTTAGGTATAATTTATAATTAAGTTATATTAAGCGGGTGTAGCTCAGTGGTAGAGCGTCACGTTGCCAACGTGAATGTCGTGGGTTCGAACCCCATCACCCGCTTTAAGACAATATATGAAAACCATGTAAGTATTCCATAAATTTTGTATTAAATAACTTAAACAAAATGAATGTAAAAATTGAAGAAATAGGCCCGTGCAAAAAATTGCTTAAGATTGAGATACCAAAGGAAAAAATAGAAGTTGAGTGGCAAAAGCAATTGAATGAGCTATGTAAAATGGCAAATTTACCAGGTTTCAGAAAAGGCAAAGCGCCTAAAAAGCTCATTGAAAGAAAGTACAATGACCGAATTATGGACCAGGTAAAACAAACCATAGTCAACGATACATATCAGGAAGCAATTGAAAAAAACAAGCTATCGCCCGTAGGTGAACCAGAAATGGGCAATATCAAGCTTGAATTGGGAAAACCCCTGAACTTTGATGTTAAAATGGAAGTTTTACCAACATTTGAGCTGGGAGAATACAAAGGGATGCAACTGAAGAAAAAGCCCGTATCAATTACGAACGAAGACATGGACAATGCCTTGAAGGCTATGAGCAGACAAAGAGCTCAACTAATTATTGTGGATGATGGTAAAGTAGAAGATGGCGACTATATTATATGTGATTGTGAAGTTAGAGTTGAAAGCAAAGCAGTATGGAAGGATGAAGATCTGGAAATTACGGTATCAGGTACTACCGTAGCAGGTATCAATGTACCAGATCTGAAGAAAAATCTTTTAGGCACCAGGTCAAGAGAAAAGCACTCCATAAAAGTAGAGTTAGGAGAGAATTTTCCTGTAGAGCAGTACAGACACAAACCCGCCGAGTTAGAATTATCGCTAAAGGAAATTAAAAGACCCGATATCCCTGAGATAAACGATGAATTGGCAAAACAAATTGGCTATGATTCACTCGGTGCATTGAAGGAGTTCTTGTCAAAAAGATTAGAAACAGAGAAGAAGGCACAGGTAGATAACGACTTGCGTGAACAAATTTATAAGAACCTCTTGGAAATGGCCAATTTTGATTTACCAGAAGATTTGATTGAAAGCCAGTCAAATAAAAGACTTCACAAGTACCAAATCGAACTTTTAAATAAAGGAACACCATTGGAAGAAATACAAAAAGATTTGGAAAATCTCAAAAATGCCTCTGAAGAGTCTGTTGTTAGAGATTTCAAACTATCTCTTGTTCTTGAACGTATAGCAGAAAAAGAAAAAATATTTGTAACAGAAACGGATGTTAATAAAAGGATTAACATGTTAGCCAGTATGTACGGTATCGAACCTTCTAAGATGCGTATGCAGCTTGAGAAACTGGATAGCATGTCAAATTTACGATATCAAATGAAAGAAAGTAAGACGGTAGATTTTTTAATAAAAGAGGCCGCTATAGAAGAAATTAAACAGGAAAAGGATTAAATAATGTAACTAGGAGGAGTTTAGATGGTCAAGGATTTTAACATGAATGATTATTCATACAAGAAATTTTATGATATGTTAAATAAAAATTACAAAAATCAATTTGTTCCGTACGTAGTAGAAAAATCAGGCTATGGGGAAAGACATTACGATATATTCTCCAGATTACTCAAAGACCGAATAATATTCATTGGCACCCCAATAGAAGACACCATCTCAAATCTTGTAATAGCTCAAATGCTATTTTTGCAAAACGAAAATAAAAACCAGGATATAAACATTTATATAAACTCTCCTGGTGGTTCAATTACGGCAGGTCTTGCGATCTATGACACAATGCAATTCGTTCAATGTGATGTTGCTACCTTTTGTGTTGGTCAGGCATTTAGTATGGGTGCAGTACTTATGGCCGCAGGCACTAAGGGTAAGAGATATAGCTTACCTCACACAAGAATAATGTTGCATCAGCCATGGGGAGGAACCAGCGGAACAGCGACAGACATCAGTATCCAGGCAGAAGAAATAATGTACATGAAGAAGAGCCTTAATGAAATACTTGTAAAACACAGTAGCCAACCAATAGATAAGGTTGAAAAAGACTTTGACAGAGACTTCTATATGTCTGCACAGGAAGCCAAAGAATACGGGATTATTGATGAAGTTATTGAATCATTAAGGGAAAAAAAGAAAGACTAAACTAATTATCAAAACTCTATACCTGTCACAGTTGGAATGATTATTCGGTATATGGCACAATTTTAGATAAAGGTTTATCATCAAAAAAACAGAAATCACAATGAACTAATTTAACCCCGATATTTTAGAATCATCTAACTTTTACTCTTCTAAAAACCATTGGTCTTGATCTTCATAATAGTGTAATTTAAATACAAGTCCTTCATCTGTTTTTACGGTATATCTTCTTTTCAGCCCTTCAATATTATTTTCTTCATAAGTTTGGCAAATTATCTCCTCAACTATGCACTCTTTCCCTTTAAAGATAAAACTTAGAGGCCTTTCTTCTGCCTTATATCCTGCGTATGCATTTACTTGAACAGTATGCAGTTTCATAAAATTATTAATTTAACCGATAGTCTGAAATAATTGCATCTTCCAGAGGTATCTCAACTGCTTTCTGCAAAGTGCATAGCCCTTATTTTTACGGCCTTGGACCCTTCTCCAGCTATCCTAAAAGATTTCTCTGAGACAACGTATGTGGACACCTCACCACGCGTACGTAACGTAATTATCCAGTCGCCACCGCCACGGCTTACGCTTACTATTTTTCCCTTCTTAACATTTATCCAGACGCTTATTTTTGCCGACGTTGGACTATCCGAATATATCCTTACGTTTGTTACTTTTAAAATGTTAGGAAGACCGTGTTTAAGCCTGACAAAAACATCCCTCTTTTGAGCAAAAATTGTTGAACAGCAAGATATTAAGATTCCAAAAACAAGTAATCTAATTATTTTCACCTTTACCCTCCTTTCAAATTTTGTATGTAATCCAGTAGCCATACCCTTATAAACAAAACGATTCTCACAATCAACACTTTTCCCTTTATCTGCTTTATAATCAATCATATTTCAATAGTTTCATAACAACACAACTTTACACTTTTATGCAATCATCAAGCATAAGTCTTTTATAAAACATATTTTACATATCTTAGTCTTAACAAAAACAAACAAGTAATGTCTTTTCTACATTTTCCTGCTTTAAGTATGGCTCATACACCTATTTTCTTTCCTAAAAGTTAAACTAATTATTCCTTGAATTTTATTGTTAAGTATGTATAATTTTTACAACTTTTAGGATTGTCAGAGTAAATTAGGAGAAATACAAATGGATGAACTTTTAAAAAAGCTAGACGACATAATGACAAAAGATTTTGTACGAAAGATAGGTGGTTTATTCTGCGTCCTCATATTTATTTTATCAGTTGCCGCCTTTCTTGTATGTGCGGGAAGTCTTCTCAGCTCGATAAATAAAAAAGAAGTACCCGTGGAGGCAACTGCTGAAGAAGCGCATGAAGAGGAAGGGGTTGCAGAAGAGGCTGAGGAAGAAGCTGCTGAAACCACTGAAGAAGAGGCTGAGGAATGAACAGAAAGAGTTACATAATTGTTTAAAACCTCTGGACTGAAAAACACTAAATTCAAATCCTCAATTTTCGAAGCGAGATGTTTTGGATTAAGGCAATTCAAAGAATTGAACGACATTAGATATTGTTTCGTCTTTAGGACTTCGTGCTTCGAATTTTTATACCATTAGGATATTCCATACTTTAATGAATATTAGCATCTTGATTTAACAACATTCATTTTGTTAACCATCTACTGCGTTATGTCATCCTTCCTTCTCTTTTCCTTTCTTTTTATATCCTTCATGACAATCATCACAAGACTTTATCATCTTCTTAAATTCAGCATCTGCAATCTGTGAGTCATGGTCTTTACAAGATAAAATCAACCTGTGTACGGTATTATAAAATCTGTCACCCAATATAATAAAATCACCCGAAGCACCGGGGTGATTTTTTATATACAGATTAACACAACTAACACCGATACCTTGTTTCAGTTCATTTGCCCACATCTCCATTTCAATCCAATCCCTGGACTCTACGGCTCTTGCTAATCGCCTGACATCTCTGGATGTCTTTTTCATGGCGGCTCCAAGACTCTCCTCTTCTGACATGTATGCACGTATCTCTTCAACCTCTATTTCCTCAGATTTTTTACAGGAAATAAAGTTAGCGGCTATTCCAGAAATAATTGCCAGCATTATCAACCACCGTTTTACTCTTCGAAGTCTACATTTCAAGAAATACAGCACTACTATATTATACCCTTTATGAAGTTTGGTCAGTTATGATTCCGATGAAAAATGATTACCTTCAATGATATATCTAACGAAACTTATTTTCAACGTAATACAATGAGTTAGATTCCCGCTTTCGCGGGAATGACACATTTGACCAGGAATGTCATTGGCAATTCCGCAAAAGCGGATTTGCTTAGGTGATTCTGCTAAACTGTCCGAAGGACAGACAGAATCACACCCGGACTTGATCGGGAATCTGTAAACATTGAAAGACTATACATTAAATTAACCTTTTTTCAGTTGCTAATTAACAAACCCACTAAATTGGTTCTCAAAAACAAATTATACAAGACGAGTACACAACTTTTTCATCTTTGACGTTTTTTATATCTATACTTCAAGTACCTTAGGAAATTCGGTCAGATTTATACATCCATCATCCGTAATAAGTATCATATCTTCAAGCCTTACACCACCTATACCAGGATAATAAAGTCCTGGCTCAACAGTGACTATATTCCCGGTCTTCAACGTAAAGCTCGCCTTGGAAATTCGTGGGGTTTCGTGAACTTCCAGGCCAACACCATGACCGGTTCCGTGAAAGAAACCACTCATTTTCCCTTTGATCTTTCCAGTCTTGAAACCTGAAGTCTTTAAGTATTTCATAACTTTGTTATGTATAGCTTCTCCCTTGGCGCCATTCTTGGCAAGCTTGAAAACCTGCTTTTGAGCAGAAGCAACGGCTTTATACATTTTCTTTAATGCACCCGGGGCTCTACCTCTTACGATAGTCCTGCTTATGTCTGCATAATAACCTGTCTGCTCATCTTTCGGAAAGACATCAAAAATGATTGATTCATTAGCCCTCAATGGACCACTTCCTACATTATGTGGCTCGCAAGACTCCTCTCCACAGGATACTATTGTGTGCTTGGCAATACACCCCTTCTTCATCAATGTCACATCTATTAACTTCCTTATTGACTCAGACGTAATCCGACGTCCACCCTTAGTATATAAAAAACCTCCTCTAATATTCGATTTCCTAACGTAATCAATTGCCATACTAAGGACCCTTTCAGTTTCACGCAGGGTTTTGACAATGTAACCTATCTCCCTTTTATTCTTTATCTCTCTTGATTCAAAGAATGGTTCTTCCTTAACCCTGAGTTTAAAACCTTTTTTTCTTAGGTAATCAGCATACACAATACTGAAATTTGAAGGAACCAAAATACTCTTTATTTTCATTTCTCTGAGCACGGCTACAACAACATCGATAAGCCCAGGATATTTGACTCCCCTTTGCCTGACAATTCCTTCGTATTTAGAGAGTGGAAGCACTTTATCCACCCTGGACTGAGACCTTGCACGGTCTATCTCCAGGTCACTTGCAACCATAATCTTTTCTTCACCCTTCTGGATATAAACAAAAGGATCTGACGCCAGAAAACCCGTGGTATAGAACATATCAGAATCACTTTCACTATCTGCAATAATAAGGGTTGCTTTGTTAACAGGCATATTACGGATTCTAGTAAAACAAACTTAAATGTCAACGAGCTTCTATGAACTAAGGAACTTTCATTTTCATAATTTTGTGAATCCTTACTATTCGATGCTTAAAAGTTATAGCGCAAATTACATAAACACAGGATCTATAGTCACTGTAAGTTTCAATTATTTAAACCATAATTACGTCTTGCCTCTCAACTGTAAGCAAGCAAAAAACCATATTGTCTATTCTCCCTGCTTCCTTAGGTTCATTTCGAACTAATTCATTTTGACTTCGATTGTTTCTTTATAAGACATTAATATATATCGTACTGTATAACAAGAATAACGTCAAACCTCCCCACCTCTCTCCACTTATGGGTCTATGCTATGAGTACTTCAAACATAATAAATTGGCATTCTGTTTGCGATTATAAAAAAGCATTTACTTAAGCCTGGGAAGGCAATCTAGCCAAAAAAAGCACGGAAGCAAACATATTGACTTAAATCCTGTTTATGAGGATGTGGTTGCAACTATACCAGGCAAAGCCAGCACCTCCTATGTGCTGTGTTTTATAACGGCCAATAAAAGAGGTTTTAAAATGTTATTACATTACGTTTTATCACAATTAAGAAGTCACTGCTTTTCTTTTTTCCCTCATTTACGTTTCATATCTCTTGTAGCTTTAACCATAATATTTTTACTTGGATCTGCCAACAAATTATGGTCATGCCCCTTCGGTAACAGTACCAATGAAGAATTATTTCACATAAATATATTTAGTACTCATAATTTTATAGAACCTAAAGACATGAATGTGACAAGGCATCTCCCTGATATGCGTATACAAAACGCAAATTATATAAAGCCACCAAAGTCTTCTGTTTTACGGCAATATACAGTTTACAGGGAGGATCAATTATTATCAAATCCAGGCGGTGACAATTTCTTTGTAAATAAGTCATCTGACGTAATTGATAATAATTATGACCATAGCAGGTTTTCGAAACGAATTGGAAAAGATTTGAAGGACACAGGCAGTAACCTCTTGAATGTAGTGCAGGATATTGGTATGGGCGCTAAGATCAAATATGTGGATAATCATGGTAAGATAAAAGAGGGCAGGAAAGTTGGTCTGGTAAAGACATTTTCCAGTTTCTTTAAGAACGTTGCAAGTGGATTAACGTTTGGCGTCTATACACGCGAAGGTGAAGCAAAGCCTAATGGGGGGATTGGCAGAGTTAAGCATTTATTTAAGAAAATCCTTAAGGATGCAGTGGTTGAAGATATTGTAAAGGGGGTTCCGAAGAGCATAATTCATGTTGGGGAAGACGTAATGTTTGCGGGTTTAAATTCTATTGAGATTATACCGGATGCAACAATCGGGAACTTTAAAGCAGGCAGAAAGGCAACAACTAAGATTTTCGATAATGTGCAGGTAGCTCTGGATTTTGCAACAGACGTAATGCCTGGAGGTGAGGCATCTGGAAGGACACGTTCCTTTAAGTTGGCAAAGGGTCTTAAGGGCTTGCCAATTATAAATAATATTACAATGCCTGAAAAGGAGATCAAAGAGCCTGACTGGAAATATGTCAGAAACACAAATTTCAGGAAGGTAATTGAGACCATTTCATCTTTAGTTCCTGTTAGAATGTAAACGGCACTATGATTTAAAGGAGAACAAAAATTGATAAAGTATATAAAAATAATTTCATGTTTATTTGTCCTGTGTTCACAGATATTCCTATCTGGATGCATTCCAGTACTTATAGTGGGTGCTGCTGCCGGATCTGCCGGGGTTGCTTACGTAATGGGAGATATGGAAGTCATAATGGAAAAAAACCCGGAACAAATCAAAAATGCATCAGAGATAGCCTTCAAGGATTTAAATATCCTGCTGATATCAGCCCGAGCAACTGGAATAGACGGTAAGGTTATCGGAAGAACGGCAAGAGACAAACGAATAACAATAACAATTAAAAAAGAAAGTGAAAATTTAAGCAAAGTATCTATTCGTATTGGCAAACTTCAAGGAGACCAAAAACTCAGCCATAACATTTATGAGTCAATAAAAAAACACATCTAGTTTTTTTAAAGACATATTTATGAAGAGAGACAACTATACCTATTTATTAACAAAACCTTTTAGTACAAGCTTAAAAAAGTTTGAGTAGAGCAACCTTGATTGTGCTCTGTAACTTTCAAACTTTATTTTTGTATCAGAAATTATCTGATCAGGATTTACCAGGCCTTTAAGTGAATCAATTTCGTCCTTGTAAGAATCAATCCATTGTTTAATCATTTCTTCGGTAACTTCAACATGGAACTGAAGCCCGTAAACATTATTGCCAATTCTGAATGCCTGGTTTGGACAAATCGCTGATTTGGCAAGCCTAAGCGCACCATCAGGTATCTCAAAAGTATCACCATGCCACTGGAATACGACTATCTCTTTAGGAAAATCCCGAAATAAAGAGTCATTCGTGCAGTCACTGCTCAAAGAAATTTGAAACCAACCTATTTCCTTCTCAGGTGCTTTTTTTACCTCTGCCCCCCCTGCTTTGGCAATTAATTGAGAGCCGAGACAAAAGCCTAAAGTTGGTATATCTTTTTCTATGGCTTCTTTTAGAAATTCATCTTCCTGTTTAAGGAAAGGATATTTATCTTCTTCGTATACGTTCATTGGTCCTCCAAGCGTGATAATAGCGGAGGTATCAGAAAGGGAATCTGGTAATCCTTCTCCATTGAAGATATCAATAACGCTATAAGGTATGTTATTATCATCCAAGAATTCTGCGATTGTACCAGGCCCCTCAATATCTATATGTTTAATTATGATTACTTTCATCTGCTACCTTAAAGACACAAAATTCAGCGCACATTGAACATACATCAGTATCTTGTGGAACACCTTTTTCTCTAATCTTTTTTGCACGTGCTGGATCAATGCATGTAGAAAACTGTCCTTCCCAATCACGTTTTCTCCTAAGTTGAGACATTGTCTTGTCCCATTCCCAGGCTGATTTTATACCCTTGGCGATGTCGGCAGCATGAGCGGCAATCCTAGCGGCAATAACGCCATCATGAACATCATCTGGTCTGGGTAAACCCAGATGTTCTGTGGGTGTGACATAACACAAAAAATCAGCTCCTGCTGCTGCTGCGATAGCACCACCGATAGCTGATGTAATATGATCGTATCCCGGGGCAATATCTGTCACAATAGGTCCAAGTACATAGAATGGAGCACCTTTACAAAGTTCTTTTTGTAATTGTATTTGTGCTTGAACCTGGTTCAGGGGTACGTGACCGGGACCTTCTACTATTACCTGTACGTTTGCTTCCCATGCCCTCTGAGTGAGTTCGGCCAATACATTTAATTCATAAATCTGTGCTCTGTCACATGCATCTGCAAGAGCTCCAGGTCTCATTGCATCGCCCAGGCTTATGGTTACATCAAATTCGTATGCAATTGATAATATTTCATCAAACTGTTCGTAAAGAGGGTTTTCCTTCTTATGAAAAGACATCCAGTCTACAAGAAAAGAACCACCCCTGCTTACGACACCACATATTCTTTTATCATCTACTAGATGTTTCAGTACTCCTCGTGTTGCACCGCAATGAATTGTGATAAAATCTATCCCATCTTCGCAATGGCGTTTTACCACATTAATCATGCTATTCGCAGACATATCTCTAACTGAGTGTTTGCTTCTAACAGCATCAACTGCAGCTTCATAGATTGGAACACTGCCTATAGTAATTGAACAATTTTCCATTATCTTTTGTCTAATTATACGAAGATCTCCACCTGTACTAAGATCCATAACAGCATCCGCTTGCGCTTCTTCTGATGCGCGAAGCTTTTTTAATTCATCTTCCACGCTTTGATAGTCAGTTGAAGTGCCGATGTTTGCATTTACCTTGGTTCTGAGCCCACTACCTATGCCGCATACTTTCTTCGCCAAACGTTTACGATTGTGTGGAATCACAACCTTTCCACCAGCAATGAGTGAACATAAACTTTCAACATCGCAGTCTTCAAGATGTGCAACCAGCTCCATCTCTGGGGTTATTTTGTTCAACCTTGCTTGTTTTAACTGCGTCATTTGTATTTTATCCGCCTTTCTTATTCTTAATGTACGCAAAAAATGTCAATATGGAATTGCCAGTGAATACAACATCTTAATCTCAGCTTTGTTTAACAGCCTGTATCTTCCAACCTTTAAGGTGTGATCATCTTTCAGAGGCCCTATTCTAATCCTTCTCAGTGAGATTACGGGATGCTCCATTTTTGCAAGTATACGCCTGATCTCCCTATTTTTACCTTCCTTTAGTGTTATATCTAATATACTGGACCTGTATCTTCTGTGTATAACCTTAATACCGGTTGGTAAGGTCTTACCATCGGAAATCCATATGCCTCGTTTGAGTGAACGTATTTCATCGTTTGTTATTCTTCCCCTAATTTCCACTCTATACGTTTTTTTAATTCCATATCTAGGGTGAGAAAGCAAGTTCGCCAATTCACCGTCATTAGTTAGTATTATGAGTCCTTCACTGTCTTTATCCAGTCGGCCAACTGTGAATATTCTTTGATCTACATGTCTTAATAAATCTATGGCCCTTGGAGCCCGAGTAATATTTGCATTTGTACAGACATATCCCTTGGGTTTATTAAGAAGGTAGTATATCTTCTTCTGCCTTACAATAGGCTCACCATCACAACAAATATTGACTTTAATTGGATCTATGCTCTGGCCTATCTTTGTTACACGCTTACCATCAATCGATATGCGTCCAGATGTTATTAAGTTTTCACATGCACGTCTGGAACCCAACCCCGCCTGTGCGAGAATTTTATGAAGTCTTTCCTTTTGCCTTTCTGTCATTTAGCTTCTCCGTCATTTAGTCATTTGTCATTTATTCAGCGACAGCAAAGCATTATTATAAATTATCTTTAATATTTAAATTTTTAACTTGCTCGTACCTAAATTGAGCGATTTTATATTATATGCCATTGTAGCCGCAGTGCTTAAGTCCCGTAGATATTAGCAACGGGATAAGCCTGCGTTTCTCATCATTTGATGGATCCTCGTAAGTCACGCAACCTCAAGGTTGCGGCTACAAAATCGCTCAATTTAGGTCGTAAAAGTTTAAAATAGTTGTAGATAAAACGAAACACATAATATCTATTGAACTTTAGAACCCGCTCTTATGTCTTTTTCTGTTGTAAGCAAAACAACGTGTTCGCCGTCTCTCGCAGCAAGGAGCATACCCTGGCTTTCTACACCCCTTATTACGGCTGGTGCAAGGTTATTGACAACAATGATTTTCCTCCCGATAAGTTCTTCTGGGGTATAACATTCTTTTATTCCTGCTACTAATTGTTTTTCTCCACCCTCGTTTCCAATATCAATTTTTAATATCAGTAGTTTGTCTGCATCGGGATGTTCCTCGACTGCTTTTATCTCAGCCACTTGCAAGTCTATTTCCATAAAATCTTGAATACTAATCGACATTATATCCTCTCCATTATTACTAAATCACATTCGTTTTCTGATTTTAGCAAACGTCAATCTTGATAAGCAAGTCAAAAAGTTTTCAAACAGACAACACCGAATCTGGTATTGTTAATATTTAACTTGCAAAAGGCATAAACCTTGTGCATGAACGGTTGCGCCAGCCAGTGACCTTTCTCCTGACTTTAATACTTTTTTAAATTCTTTTATGCTCATTTTCCCCATTCCCACTTCAAGTAACGTTCCAACTATTGCCCTCACCATCTTATACAAAAAACCATCTGCTTCTATTGTCAATAATAAGTATTCCCCTTTCTTTCTGATTTCTAGCTTTTTTATTGTTCTTATATTACTAATATTATCCGACTTTGACTTAAATGTATTGAAATTGTGTTTGCCTATAAGGACCTTTGATACACTTTTCATCTTTTCAATATCCAGTCCTGCATTATAATGATAACAAAATTTCCTATTGATGGCACTTCTGGTGTTGTTGTTCAAAATAGTATAGCGGTAAATTTTTGATTTTGCACTGTATTGTGAATGAAATGTCCCGGACACTTTTCTTGCGGATTTAACCACGATATCTTTCGGAAGATAGAAATTTATCGCCTGAACTAATTTAGGGATTGGAATATTAGATTTTGTTTCAAAGTTTGCAACCTGACCAAGAGCATGAACTCCAGCATCCGTCCTGCCAGCGCCATGAAGCATAATTTTTTCATTAACAACCTTTTCAATCGCTATTTTAAGTGTTTCCTGAATTGTCTTTTCTTTCTTTTGTTGCTGCCAACCAGCATAATTCGTACCATCGTACTCAATAGTAAGTTTTATGTTTTTCATGACATGTTTTTTAGAGCGGCGTTGGCGTTGTTTCAGTAATGTCGAAGCAGTACCAGGTTATGTATGATGAATGAAGTGAATGTTTATGATTGTTTAAGAAGTTATAGTGGAAATTATTTACTTAAAGATGGGGTGCTTAGCGCCGAAGCTACCCAGATAAGCCCAAAACTAGGTAAGTAACAACCAAGGCTTTTCCCCGACACAAACACCCCGTAACAAAATAAAATTAATTTAATTTAGATATCAGATACTAATTAGAAATATTCTATTTTTTATCTGTATATTTGTCAACTAAGAAAAAGACAAGCCGTACCAGCTAAGAAAGGTTTAAGTCAGTTATGAAGTCAAGATATTCTAGGTTTTAGAAACTCTTTCTGCAAACAAGTTATTTTCAGTTAGTTATGAAACAATATATGTTTGACATCCTGAAAAAGGTTTGTTAATTTAAACTAAATTTATACTGGATAAGGATGGTTTACATTAAAGCATTTACAAACAAATGATTACATTTTTTTTTCATATTATTATACACACTTTATCATAAAAATACGGGGATCTCGGAAACGATATATCTGGCTTTTGCTTTTGGTTTTGTTCTGATTGTATTTTTAAGCTTTGGCATTGAAAAGCTATTGTCGAAGTATTTGAAATTAAGGGCTTTTAAGTTGTTTCTTTTTCCCGGTGCTGTAGTACACGAACTCAGTCACGCCTTATTGTGCCTCATTACTGGAACTACCATAAAAGAGCTGAATATCTTTAGACTTGAAAATGGCAGTCTTGAATACGACAAACCAAAGGTGCCTATCCTCTTTGACTTTCTCATAGCAACCGCTCCCCTCTTTGGATGTGCATTCATCCTTATATTAATTTCTATAATTCTGGGAAATCCTATTCGCGTAAATGAATCATTACCTTATGAAGTGTCATTATCTATAAAGGCAGTGTTTGATTATTCAAAAAACTTTTTAGATATTATATGGCTAACCCTTAACGAATTCTGGAAACATGGTTTTAGCACAGTAAGTTCAATCATATTCATAATAGCATCCATTATTTTTACTGTATCGATGGCCCCACATAAGGGTGATATAAAATATACAGTGCTTGGCTTTATCATTTTAGGATTTACTCTCTACGTTTTGGAGTGGTTTGGAATATCTTTATTGGGTTATAAATGGTGGGAGGAAATCCTGGATAATTCATGGAGGATAATCAGTTACATCATTTCGATATTGTTGACTATTCTTTTTGTATCATCTGTAATTATTGGCGTCATAAAGGGAATCAAACTGACTTTGGGCTACAAAGGCGGAGGTGATGACTAATATAGTCCATTACTCCAGCTTTGACTCTCCATTTGGTCGCGTCTTTGTTGCAAGAACTACCAAGGGAGTATGTCTTATTAAATTCTCACAGATAACGGAGGTCAAATTCTTATCGATTCTAAGGAAAAGTCACCAGGATGAAATAGTTAGAGATGACAAGGTATTGGGGAACGTGAATAAAAGCTTGCTTGATTATTTTAACGGTCACACGGCAAATATCAAATTATTATTAGATTTGAGTACAGGGACAAAATTTCAAAATAAGGTCTGGCTAAAAGTAAAGGAAATCCCTTACGGAGAGTTACGCACTTACAAATGGGTTGCCAGGGCAATTGGTAACACACATGCAGCCAGGGCAGTGGGGAATGCGGTTGGACGTAATCCTGTAGCTCCAATAGTACCCTGTCATCGTGTAGTTTGTTCTGATGGAAGTCTTGGCGGGTATACGTCTGGAATCAAAATAAAAAAAAGACTCTTAAAATTAGAGGGAATTATATAAGACAAGTTTTGGTCTCATCTTATGACATTTTAAACCACTGCTGTATAAATCTCATCATTAAAAAAACTACTTTCAAAAATGCTTTTTTTGTTTACAATAATTCTTAACAATTATAAAAAGTGCGTAACGCCTTAGTAATGTGCATCACATTGATTTAACATAATGACATTAAAATATGGAGCTATAACGAAATGAAGAAAATACATTCAATAATACTCATTTCTCTCATACTTCCAACTATTCAATTGTTTTCAAGTAAAGAATTGCTGAAGGCAGATCCCCCTTCTATTAGTGGTGATAAAAGTATTAATGTAAATGCTTCTAACCAGCATCCAATTATCTTCTTTGAAAATCCAAACTTTAATTTTGGCAAGATCTTTAAAGGTCAAAAGGTAGAATATATATATAAGTTTGAAAATAGAGGGAATGAAGTCCTAAAAATTAACAAGGTAAAAACCTCTTGTGGGTGCACCGCTGTAATATTAACAAATAAAATAATACCACCAGGCGAAACAGGAGATATTAAGACCACCTTCAATTCAGGCTCTTATAGAGGAAAAGTAACCAAGAGCATAACAGTTAAAAGTAATGATCCAAATTCACCAAATTATAAATTAACACTGACAGGTGAAATTAAAGAAGCGATAAGCGTCAATCCAAGAAATGTTAATTTTGGTTCAATCTATATTGGTGAGAAAATAGATAAAGAGATTACACTTAAATGGCTAACAGAATCTAACCTCGAGATAAAGAAGATTACTTCGTCTAAAAAATTTATATATGCTTCGATAGCAGAAAAGAATGAGGAAGGGTATATTATTAAAGTAGCATTAACGGACACTCATATAATTGGCAGATTCAGTGGTGGAATTTATGTAGAAACTAATAGCTCAAGGCAACCAAAGGTCACAATACCATTTTTTGGAGAAATAATAGGAGACATTACCACTTACCCGAAGATAATTTATTACGGCATCGTTACAAAGGGAAAAGAACTAACACAGAAGGTTTTCGTTAAGATAAATAAAAATGATATAAAGATTTTGAACATTAAAGTATCGCCAGATTTTCTGAGCACAAAAATTATCGAAAGAAAAGAAAAAAATAATCCTCACTTCTTGATTGAAATGAAACTCCACAAAGAGGCAACTATCGGAAAACTAAATGGACTACTAGAACTCCACACCAGTAGCAAAATACAACCTATTATAAAAATTCCAATAATAGGAAAGATTAGAAAAGCTTAAATACTACAACAATAAATTTTATAATGATCAGCGGTCACCATAAGAATTTCGTTTATACAATCCCAATTATTCTCTCTTTAATTTCTATTACCTTAAGTCACATCCAAAAGGACCTTTACGGAAAGGAAATCTCCAATATAATATCATCAGAGTCCATCATACACATAGTTTTCACAGGAGAAGAAAATGGTTACTTAGAACCATGCGGTTGTTCAGAAGGAGAACTTGGCGGATTGCCTAGACGGCATACATTAATCAATCTAATGAAGAAAAACGATGAAAATTATATCCTCTTAAGTCTAGGAGATATACCCAAACAAGTAGGCCGACAAGACGAAATCAAGATGGAAACAACCCTAAAGGCATTAGACCAAATGGGGTATATAGCGCACAATATTGGCGAAAAGGATATTAACATGGGTTTAGACCTGTTAAGCTATCTCTCACAAATAAGCAATGTGAATTTCATATCAAGCAACATTGTCGTCTCCAATACACACGGTCTTAACGTAAAACCATATGTTATAAAAGAAATAAAAACAGGAGAAACAACATTGAAAATCGGTATATTGGGTATTTTATCACCAAAACTTATCGATAACGATTTTCAATTCATTGAGGTTATTGAGCCAGTTGTATCACTCAGGCCTTTACTGAAGAAGTTGAATAGCGAAACAGACATATTGTTGTTGCTCTCTCACGCAGAAATAGAGGATTCACTTAAGCTGGCCTTAATCTTCCCTGAATTAGATTTAATAATTACGGGACACGGAGTCGATAATCCAGACCTCTATACAAAAAAA
The DNA here is from genome assembly GCA_046759445.1 of Candidatus Scalinduaceae bacterium. Classification (GTDB taxonomy): domain Bacteria; phylum Planctomycetota; class Brocadiia; order Brocadiales; family Scalinduaceae; genus Scalindua_A. The sequence goes on along the minus strand of JBHICG010000022.1, from coordinate 28,194 downwards.
GTAAACGACACATACATCATCCCTGTAGGAGAGAAGGGTAAATATCTAGGAACATTTAGTTTAAGAACCGAGACAAAAGAACATGACATTAACATAATACCATTGGATGAAAGTTACGAAGATTCACATGAGATAAATAATCTTTTAAAGGTTTACCAGCAAAGACTAAGAGATGAAGAACTAGTGCAAAAAGTGCTTAAGATTTATCCTCCTTCAGATCTAACTTTTATAGGCAATGATGATTGTTCTATCTGTCACAACAAAATATTTAAACACTGGAAAGAAACTCTTCACGCTTCCGCTTATGAAACCCTGGTGAAAGCAGAACATGAATATGATCCGGAGTGTTTATCTTGCCACACCATAGGTTTGCACTATTTTACAGGATTCGAAACCATAGAGTTGACTCCTGGGCTGAAAGGGGTAGGTTGTGAGAGTTGCCATGGACCAGGAAGCGATCACAAAGAAACACAATCAAAAAATTACGGTAAGGTAAATGCCGATGGGTGTATAACCTGCCACGAAGACGAGCACAGTCCAAATTTTCGATTCGAAGATTACTGGCAAAAAATAGTACACCCCCCTGAAGATAAACAGCGTAGCTCTTACAACTAACAAAATACTCCCGTATTGCGCATCACGTAGAAGCTTCAATCTTTGCGCAGCAATTCATTTGAAATCAACCACTGTTCCCTCAATAATTTTACCTTCTCTACAAATTCATCATAAGAAATAGGTTTCGTAATATAATCGTTAGCTCCATTCTTATATGCGTCAGCAATCGTTGTTTCATCAGAACTTGTTGACAAAATCACTACAGGCGTTGAGCAATACGCAGAATTCTTTTTAATAAACTTAAGGACTTCCATCCCATTGACTTTAGGTAGATTAAGATCCAATACAATCAAACCAACTTGAGATTTCAATCCATGCTCTTCATCAATGTCTGTATTCTGCAGGTAATTAAGGGCTTGTTGACCATCCTTAATTAAGACAACTTCACTATCAATGTCTTCTGTTTCAAGTATATCAATAATTAACTCTGCATGATCCGGATCATCTTCAACAAGTATAATCTTTGCCTCTTTCAAACGTTCACTCCTTACATTTATTTAAGTTGGGATTGTAAAACAAAATCTTGAACCTCTCCCCTCTTTAACAGGGCTTTCTACCCATATCTTTCCTTTGTGTAACTCGACAATCTTTTTGGCTATCGCAAGACCAACACCAGTTCCCTCTGCCTCCACGTCCATAAGTCTCCTGAATATCTTAAAAATCTGCTTCTGGTATTCTGCTTGAATACCAATGCCAGTATCCTCAACAAAAAACTTATAATATCCATTATTCCTGTCACATCCAACCTTAATGAAATTTTGATTATCATTATCCATAAATTTTACTGCATTTGTAAGCAAATTTAGAAATACATCCTTCATCCTTTCATCATCGCAATATACAGTAGGTAGTTTTTTCTGAATAGAGAGATTAATATTTCTATCCTTTATCTTACTTTCTAACGTTCTCACGACGTCCTCAATAATAACCCCACTGTCATTATTTCTAAAATCATATATAACCCTTCCAACTCTCATCACTTCCATAATCTCATTAATTTTTAGAGACATTTTATCTATATTTGCTTTTAGCCTGTCTATATAACGCTTCCCTTTTTCATCAAACACATTCCCATAAATCTTTGACAATCTTGTCGTAAAACCCTCGATTGCGAACAAAGGCTCTTTTAAATCATGAGAAACGATATAAATAAATTCTTTCAACTCGTTATTTACTTTTTCTAATTCCTTTGCCTTTTCGTGAACTTCTTTTGTCTTGCCTTTAACCTTCTTCTCCAGATTATTTGCATAATCTCGCAAACGTTTCTTTGCCATTCCTAATTTGTATATCATCTTATTAAATGAAAATGTCAGAAACGCAATCTCATCATTCGATGTAACGTTTATATGATAATCTAAATCATCGGAATCTATTTCCGCAATGGTTGTAACACCTTTAACTAATTTATTTAAAGGATTCGTTAATTTCCTGGAGAAGACAAACGCAGAAACTACAATTCCCGTAATTATTAATAAAGCCAACACACCCAGCACAAGATAAAAGGTGTAAATTGGGGAATATACAACCGACTTTTGAAGACTTTCTAATAATATCCAATATCTTTCGTTGTCTAGTGGATCAAACCGAATCGGTGTGAAACTAAAAAAATGCTTATCTACCAAAATCGTTCCAGATTGCCCTGATAAAAAAATAGAGGATATTTGGGGGGGGAAATCATCCTTTAGATTTTTCCCAGTATCAAGACTACTCCAACCGCTCCAATGTCTTGTTGTATCAGGGTATAGAAAATAATAACCCTCTTTATCCAATAGATAGGAATCAGCTCCTCTAAGATATTCATATGCTAATATATTTTTAAGAATAAAATCAGTCTTTATGTTTAGGACAATAATACCCCTATTTTGTTTTTCTTTGTCAAACACTGGAGTAGCATATCTTAAAATAGGCTTATGGCCCTCTACTATCTCACTATCTTCACTGTTCAAATCAAGTTTTGAAACATACACATCACCCTTCTTCATTCCTAGCGCCCCTTTAAAATAGGACATGAGGTTTTTGTCCTGCAGTCGTTCGGGTGGTATAATATAAGCATGTTCTTTCTCCAATTTCGTTCTTACTATTTCATGACCAGATTCATTGATATAACTCATACTGTCGTAAATCACTCTACTTTCAGAAAACGTCTTAAAAAGCATTTCTACCTCATATTTATAACGCTTTATTTGTTTTGAATTCTTATTTTTTGTGGCCTCAATTAGATTTAAGAGAAACACATTATTACTTAGAGAAATAATATCATTCTCTATAGAACGCATAAAATGAATTGACTTATCTGCTTTGTGTTTTGTGGATTTCTGAAAATCTACTATTTTGTCTTGTCCTAGATATTTTGTTGTAAAGATACCGAAGAAGGTTCCTGTAATAATCAATGGTATAATTACTACTGAAAGAAATGTTACCAATATTTTATCTCGGATTTTAAACATAATTACTTTATGACGTCTTTTTAATAGATTGTTTTAGTATTAACACTAAATGATCACAGATGAAATAAGCAAAACATAGCAGCAGACGGTTTCACAAAAGTCTATACTCTAGCAAGAATGGTAATGCACAATATCAAGTATTTCTATGTAATGTTAATAGCTATCTTTCTTCTCTTTCTTATCATTCTTCTCATTCTTATCATTCTTCTCATTCTTCTCATTCTTCTCATTCTTCTTGAACATCTTCTTGCACTAGTCTTTTATAATATTCTGCCCACTCAGGTAGTCTATCTTCCATATTAAGTGTTCTCAAATACAACATATCAACGTATGAATAATCAGTTATATCTGAAGAACAATCTTTTTGCATCATCAGCGAATTCGCAATATGTACGGCCGTCAATGTAGTAAATCCTTTTAAATATTTTTTAGCCGATCGCAACTCCAAATCACCATATTTTGGATTTGTTTTACCTACAACTTGATTTGATGGTTTGTTTAAGTCGATAAATATATTCTCCAGCAAATTTGATGGATTGTGATGAAAGGCAACTGCCTCAACTATGTTATCATTAAGCCCCCATAGCCCTAACAGATATGCCCCCGTTTCTGCATGAGATGTTTCAATAAAAGCGTATTCAGCTTCTACAAGATCACACCCAGTCCATTCAATAAATTCATTTACTTTTCTGCGTTGTTCAGGAACTTTCAGCAAAATCAGCTTTCCTATATCATGTAATATACCGGCTATCAACGCCTCCTCTGCCTCATCTTTATCTACCATTTCAGAACTAGCAATATCCTTGGCAAGTCTTCCCACCAGCAGACTGTGCTTCCACATATCAGCCATTGAAAACCCGGACAATTCCGCCTCTTCTGTAAATGAAGAAAACACATGAACACAAAGTACAAGCGCCTTCAACGTTTCTGTGCCTAGATAAATTGATGCCTGCTCTGGATTTATAATTTTTTGCGGTAGGCCAAAATAAGCTGAATTAACAAGCTGTAAGATCTTGGCAGACATAGAAATATCCTGAGCAATAATCCTGGCTGCCTTTTTAAGAGAAGGATCAGAAGACTGCATTTCTCTAATAATCTTATTATATAATCTCGGGAGACTTGGCAAATCTCTAATTCCTGTAACCATCTTTTTCAATGCTTCGTTTCTTAACAAATCTCTCAGTTTACACGCACGTTCAATTGTGTACTTCATTGTCTCTGCATCACATGGTTTTATTAAAAACTGATGCGTACACTTAATAGCCTTCATCACCATCTCTCTGTCTGAATTCTCTGAAAGGATAATACGGACGGTCTCAGGATAGTGTTCCATAACGATACTAAGTAATTCTATACCATTCATTCTAGACATACGCATATTGGATACAACAGCATCATAAGAAACTTGTGACATAAAATTCAGGGCATCTTCACCACTCATTGCATATTCCATTTCCCATTCGTAACGCATCGGGCGTAACATTCTCTTAAACCCCTGGAGTGCATTCTTGTCATCATCGACAAAGAGAACTCTCTTCATCCTTATTCATCCTTTCTAAAGTAAATAAATTCTAACTAATGAATTTATTTCGATTTTAGTTTTTAATATTCTAATTTAAATATATCCTATAATCTGTATAGGTTTTACATTTCCTCATTCACAAGGAAAAATAATAGTGTGATTCCATATGATATTATCGGATTAAGCCCCTAAAACCTTAGTTGTAACTGTTTGAATATAAAACCACTTAATATAGTTTTTGGTAATATTTTGTAACTTCTTACTTTACCGTATGTTGTCAGTATGTGTTTAGGAAATACTTTTACTTTTATGCCAATATGTGTTGGAAATTTTTTCCTATTTATAATTCAGATGTGCTGCATATTTAAGAAGTTATTATCTTGAATTTTTATACTGAAGAGAAGCTGTTTTATATGCACTTGAGATAAAAAAAGAGATGATTTCCTGGATTGATAGAGTACTTAAGAATACCTATGATTGTTTAAAAATAACGAGCAAAAGGAGTGAGCAAAACATTCTTAGAAAAGGTATTAGTATTTTATCCTTATAACAAATTATACAATCTTTTATAAAGGAGTAGAATTTTGCCGTGACACCTTGCCTAAGGGCAAGAAAAAATAAGATGCGACCTTTACAAAACTATGTGTGAGAAGAAAAATAATACGTAGAATAATAGAAATCTACTACATGTACTAATTAGTATCTGTATGACACTCTTATGCCCTTCCGTAAACCCTTGTTATCTCAAAAAGTCCTTGTGTTATGGTGGATGATAGTTGATCTTGTGATACCCTCCACTCCCAATTTCCCCTGGAACTTGCCGGTATATTCATTCTAGCCTTTTCTCCAAGACCAAGAACATCCTGCATCGGTATGATTACCATATTTGCAACAGACATCATAGCAAGTCTTATAAGTTCATGGTGAATCTTTCTCCCTGTCACTTCTCTACCTATGTATTCAACAAGCCTCTTTCTAACTTCCTGGCCTATCTCCTTTTTAAACCAACCCTTAATCGTATTATTATCATGTGTTCCTGTGTATACCACACAGTTTTTTATATGGTTATGTGGTGCATATGGATTAGTTGGGAGATCTTCTCCAAATGCAAAAAGTAACACCCTCATACCTGGAAATCCAAATAGATTCATAATTTCTCTTACATCCGGAGTAATAACTCCCAGGTCTTCAGCAATAATGGGAAGATGAGGAAAGTGCTTAAAGAGTGTGTTGAAGAAGTCTTTAGCAGGTGACTTTTCCCACTTTCCATTTATGGCTGTCTTTTTATTTGTTGGGATCTTCCAGTAACCAATAAACCCCCTGAAATGATCAAGCCTAAACATGTCAAAGAGTCTAAGATTGTGTTCTATACGCATTATCCACCATAAATATTGAGTTTCCTTAAGAAAATTCCAATCGTAAACTGGATGTCCCCACAACTGACCAGTAGCGCTGAAATAATCAGGAGGCACCCCTGTAATAAATTCTGGGTTTTTTTCTTCATCTAATTTAAACACTTCAGGATTCACCCACACATCCGAACTATCATAATTTACATAAATTGGAACATCACCAATCACTTGCAAATTTTTACTGTTACAATAATTCTTAAGTGAGTACCATTGTTTGAAAAATATATACTGGAAAAATTTCTCCATTAATACCATCTCACTTAATCTTTCTTCCCATTCTTTTATAGCATCTTTCTTTCTATCCCTTAAATCTTCTGGCCACTTACCCCAGTCAACGTTATTAAAGTGACTCTTTATGGAAAGAAATAAGCCGTAATCATCAAGCCAATAGGAATTATCTCTACAAAATTTCTCAAATTCGTAATTTACGGTTAACTTCTCCCTGTTTCTTTCAAAAGCTACACCAAGTATTTTTTCTTTATATTTAGTAACGGCTTTATAATTAACTCTCTGCTTTGGAAATTTAGGGTGTTCCTCAATATCTGATTCCAAAAGTAAGCCATCTTCCACCATTAGCTCAGGACTAATTAGGAGAGGATTCCCGGCAAAGGCTGAAAAGCTACTGTAAGGAGAGTTACCATAGGCAGTGCATGTACGGTTTAAGGGAAGAATCTGCCAGTAGATTTGGTCTGCTTCCGTGAGAAAATTGGCAAATCTGTAAGCACCTGGCCCCAAATCACCTATACCATATGATGAAGGTAGTGATGTTATATGAAGGAGTATTCCGCTTCCTCTTCGTTCCACATTTTTTCCTTATCAATTTTCATGAAACTTTTATGTTCAGGTAGTAACCTAATTTATGAAAAACCTCCACCCATCTTTCAGCAAAAACATATCCTTTTGCCGCCTTTTCCTTCATCAAAGTATAAAACTTTTTTCCAATTAAGAAATGTACATTCTGGGGTTTCCAGAAATCCATTGATAGAGATAGTGGACTTAAAATCTTTAATGTGTTGTCAATCTTTTCAAAGATCTTTAAATCTTCCGGCTGTTCATACAGCCTTTCCATTAGTAAGTTTAACCATGAACTTGCGACAAATCCAATCATAGTTGTATCAATCTTAATAGACCATCTTTTAGCTTCATCTATCAATTTCTTAAGTTTTTTAATATCTAAATCCTCTTCTTCGAAAATTTGTTTCAGGTCTGTATTCAGTATATATTCGGCCGAAGCAGAAAAAGGCCTTGGTATTGGAATATGCAAACTATGGAAATACTTCATTATAGTATAGTTGTCCTCGTATATCTTACGGTAAGTGGTTTCAATATCTTCATATCTTGATTTAAGTATCAGATCTAAAACCTTTCTTTGTTCATCTTTAAAGAGATGCCAAACAGAATAGATGTTGCTTCCAAAGCGCACATCCATAATTCTTATCACTTCAGGAACATCACCTTTTTCAAATACCTCTTTTATTTCATCTTGCATTGTAGAAAAGTCTTCATCTCCAGCAAACTCTTTAACGCCTCCATTTATATTATGATCTCCAAGATAAAGTACTGCAAATATAATTGTTTTTTCTTCCCATGTTATATCAGAGATAATCTTTGCCTTTCCTATAGCAAGTTTTAGATTCCCTGCCTCTATCCTGTTATATACATCACACTTGGTAGCATAACAAAATATTTTTATGTTTTCAGGATATTCCTCAAAGATAGAGGATATGCTATAGTGAGCCCCTACTCTCAGGAGATCACTCCTAGCAGGCCTTACGAACATCTCATAAACTTTCGCAGCGTTTTCAAATATATTACTTGGCGCCTTTTCCAAATACTTCAAATATTCTGAATCAAGAGACAAACCCTGTAACTCTTCTACGTGTTGTATGGCTTTTGATGCATACTGCATTACTTGAACGGTCTCGATGCCTGAAACATCATCAAAGAACCATCCACAACTCGTATACATCAACATGACATTTCGCTGCAACTCTAGGAGTTTCAAAATCCTTATCTTTTCTTCCTTTGAGAGTTCTTTGATAGCATGTCTACTCAAAAAGTCCTTTACATTCTCACGTGACCTGTCAAGTATAACTTCAATATAGTCGTTTCTCGCATTCCATGGCTCATTAAGATATCTTGATGCTTCACTCTCGAAGAGAAGGATAAGTCTATCTCTCAGTGCATCCATAGCCTTCCTTAAAGGTCTTCTCCAGGATTGGTTCCACTCAGGATGCATCCCTGAGTCACATCCACAATCATCCTTCCACCTTTCCACCCCATGGACACAACTCCAGGATGAGTTTTCGAAGATTTCAACTACATAAGTTGGTGGGTGTTTCTCAAGATACTCACCGTAGTTGGTTATCTTTGCAAGATTGTTGGCCTTGATGTATAGCAGACAGTAAGAAAGCGCCATGTCGCCATAGCGGTGATGATGACCAAAAGTCTCTCCATCAGTCACGATATGAATAATCTGGGACCAGTTTCTATGCTCTTTAAATAACGCAGCAGAAAGTAATCTTTTAGCAAAGACTTCTCCACTATTCAGCAATCCTCCAAAAGAAACATCATGAGAGATAGGTCCATCATAGAAAAAAAGGTTTATGGTCCGTCCAGATGGTAATATACAAAGATAAGCCATAGTGGGATCAATTTTTTCTTCGCTTAAATCATGCCAATTTCCATCTTCTCCTATTTTACTTATTCTTTTTACCTGCCTCGGCGAAAGGATCGTAAACTTTATTCCAAGATTTGCCAGCACTTCAAGAGTCTCTATATCCACGGCAGTTTCCGGGAGCCACATCCCCTCTGGAAACCTATTGAACCTCTTCTGAAAGTCCTTTATTCCCCATATCGCCTGAGTGTGTTTGTCCCTCCTGTTTGCAAGGGGCATTATCATATGATTATATGCCTGAGCTATGGCAGAACCATGTCCAGAAAACCTCTCCATACTTAATCTGTCTGCTTCAAGAATTGCCTGATAGACATCTGGCTTTTGCCTTTCCAGCCATGATAGAAGAGTGGGTCCAAAGTCAAAGCTAATCTGAGTATAGGTATTAGTTATTTCAATAATCCTTTCCTTTGTATCAAGGATACGGGAAGCTGCATTTGGAGCATAACATTCTGCGGTTATTCTCTCATTCCAATCATGATATGGGTAAGCCGAATCTTGAAATTCAACTTCTTCAAGCCAGGGATTTTCTCTTGGTGGCTGGTAAAAGTGTCCATGAATACAAACATATTTATCCATATCCTAACCTTTGAAGAATAAAATACCCAATGGAGGTAAAGTCAAATAAAGGGAGTAGTGTCTTCCTTGCGCTGGTATTGAAGTGGCTTCAACACCTCCATAATTTCCACAACCGCTTCCTCCGTATATCTCTGCATCGCTGTTTAAGACCTCTCTCCAAAAGCCTCCCCGTGGTACTCCAACGCTATAGTTGTATCTTAAAACAGGAGTTACGTTACACACAATAAGAACTATTTCGTCTGTATTCTTACCCTTTCTTATAAAGCTTATGATGCTCTGCTCCCAATCGTGAAAGTCTATCCACTCAAAGCCGTCAATAGAGAAATCCAGCTCATACATTGCCGGTTCAGTTTTATAAAAGTGGTTTAAGTCCTTGACCCATTTCTGAACTCCCTGATGAGAAGGATATTGAAGAACATGCCATTCAAGACTCTCGTCATGATTCCACTCTTTCCACTGGCCGAACTCCCCTCCCATGAACAAGAATTTCTTGCCAGGATGGCCATACATATATCCAAATAATAGTCTGAGGTTTGCCGATCTCTGCCACTCGTCTCCAGGCATCTTCCCGATAAGAGCGCCTTTTCCATGAACCACTTCATCATGAGAGAGAGGGAGAACAAAATTTTCTGAAAATGCATACCATATGCTGAAGGTAAGTTGATTATGATGATACTTCCTGCAAATGGGGTCTTTTGAAAAGTATTTCAATGTGTCGTGCATCCATCCCATATTCCATTTCATACCAAAACCAAGACCCCCGACATGTGTTGGTCTTGATACCATGGGCCATGCAGTCGACTCTTCAGCTATGGTCTGAACATCAGGATGCGCACTATAAACAGATTCATTTAGTTTTTGTAAGAATGCTATTGCATCTATATCCTCTTTTCCCCCATATTTGTTGGGTATCCACTCACCATCTTTTCTTGCGTAATCAAGATAAAGCATAGATGCCACTGCATCCACCCTGATACCATCAATATGGTATTTATCAAACCAGAAAAGGGCGCTGCTGAGAAGAAAGGCCCGTACCTCATTTCTGCCATAGTTAAAGATATAGCTGTTCCATTCAGGATGAAACCCCTTCTTGGGATCCGCATGTTCGTAAAGGTATGTGCCATCAAAAAAAGCAAGCCCATGTTCATCAGACGGGAAGTGTGAGGGCACCCAGTCAAGTATAATGCCTGTCCCATTTTGATGGAGATAATCAACCAAATACATAAAATCCTGAGGAGTTCCATACCTGCTAGTAGGCGCAAAGTACCCCACTGTCTGATACCCCCAGGAGCCATAAAACGGATGTTCCATAATCGGCAACAATTCTACATGTGTAAATCCCATCTCTTTTACGTAATCTGCAAGATAATGGGCTGTTTCTCTATAAGTAAGATACCTATCCCCCTCTTCAGGACATCTTCTCCACGAACCAAGATGAACTTCATAAACAGAAAAAGGAGCATTAAGGGAGTTATATTTATGTCTGTTTTCCATCCACTTATTATCTTTCCACTCGTAATTCATGTCCCATACTTTAGAAGCAGTTTTGGGAGGTAGTTCCTCATAAAATGCAAATGGATCACCCTTGTCAACCCTGTAGTCATTGTGTCTGGAGTGTATGTGATATTTATAAATGTCTCCCTTCTTAATACCTGTAATAAATCCCTCCCACACACCGGATTCATCAGCCCTAACTTTTAGTGGATGAGATTCTCGGTTCCATCCATTAAAATCTCCGACAACCGAGACCTTTTCAGCGCCAGGCGCCCATACGGCAAAACAAACACCTTCTTTTCCATCAATCGTCATAATGTGAGAACCTAGTTTTTCGTATAGTTTATGATGACTACCTTCTTTTAAGAGATATATATCATGCTTCGTAAAAAGACTAACCTTGGATTTTAGCATTTCTATTCTATCCCCCTTTCTCTTAAAATCTTTCCTATCCTCTTAAATTACTGTATTAAGTCAAGAGAATTTTTTATCTTTTTTTATGTCATGGGCAAATGTCTTTTCCCAGTTGTCTAGTACAGAGGTCTCATAAAAACTTTTACCTTGAAGACTTTACTTCAAAGCGTCATTTAAAATAACAAAGTCTAACCTTATGTATTTCTAGAACATTATAAAAAATTGCTTAAGATATCAATTTTCAATAGATTTTTTTATACAATTGCAGTATAAGTTGAATATTTAAATAATGCTTTGAACAAAGCTTTTTCAACTAAAGGAGGATAGCAATGGCAAACGCAAAGAAAGAAAAGACCACCGCAAAAAAGACTGCCAGGAAAGGAACAGCACCAAAGGAAGCAATAACAAAGAACTTTGGGATAAAAAAAGAATATCTTAAGACCAAAAATGTATACAGAGTTAGTTTCAGATTGCCAAAAGTCGTTGCTCCTGACGCAAAGAGTGTATATATCGTTGGTGATTTTAATAATTGGAATATTCATGCTACCCCTATGAAAAAGCTGAAAAGTGGAGACTATACCATCACTCTTAACCTTGAGCTAGAAAGGGAATATCAGTTTCGTTACCTCATTGACGAATCAAAATGGGAAAATGACTGGAATGCCGACAAATATGTGAAAAGCCCTTACGGAGACTGTGATAACTCAGTTGTTATAGTTTAATCCTTAAGATTCAGTCGAGTTAGCGGGTTTCACACATATTACAGTCCCAGACTTGATTTTCTCTTTTTTCCCAATGGCTTGCATATCTACCCTATACATGCAAATATACTCCATTAATATCATTGACTTAAGGAATTATTGCCAGGCATTGGTTACAGAATGCACTTCACATACATCAGGTATTATTACATTCCAAAAGTCTAATAAATGGTTAAACCCTGAAACAAAATACGCTACCAAAAACCCTTGAAACCTTAATTTCGCTTATTTTCATTTATAAATCTTGGGAGTAGCAAATGGCTCTTGTACCGATGAAACTCATACTCGATGAAGCCAATAAGGGTGGTTACGGCGTTGGCGCTTTTAATGTTAACAACATGGAGCAGTTAGGCAATATGTGATGCAGCAGCCGAGACAAGTTCTCCCGTAATAATTCAGGTAAGTAGGAATGCGCTTAAATACGCCGATAAAGGTTTATTGACGGCCATGGTAAAATATATGGCAGAGGAGAAATATCCGCATATTCCAATGTCTCTTCATTTGGACCATGGGCCGGATATTGATACAATAAGAGAGTGTATTGCTCTAGGCTTTACGTCTGTGATGATTGATGGCTCTCTCGATTATAGTACAAAAGATGAAAAAGAGAAAAACAGATAATCTAAACAGAAAGAGAAGAAGACGTTATGAAGGCATTAAGTTTATTCATAATCTAGAACCTGATTATCAAAAAAATCGTTTAGAGATACCACATGATGTTCATGAAAAAATCCTAACTAAGCTCACCCTTTTATACGGCAGACAGACAGCAAATAAATATATGCCCGAACTTGAACGTATCTGTAAAGTCTATTATGCCTATAAAACTGAAGAAATGATAGAGATTACAAAAACATTTGATCCAAAAAATCGTTTTACAGAAGAGGACGTTATCTTAATTACTTATGGAGATCTTATTCGTGAAGATGGTGTTTCTCCTCTTGCAACACTCTCAAAATTTTGTGGTATCTATCTCAAACAGACAATTAATACACTTCATATACTCCCATTTTTCCCCTATTCATCAGATAAGGGTTTTTCAATTGTAGATTTTGAGACTGTAGACCCCAGGCTTGGAACATGGGTGAATTTTGAAGATATGGAGACACGTTATAAACTGATGTTTGACGGGGTTATAAACCATGTTTCATCAAAAAGCCGCTGGTTTCAGAAGTTCTTGGAAGCAACCCCACACTACATAGACTTTTTTATCAGCTATGACTCTTATGATGATCTTACACCTCAGGAGCATACCATCATTTTTCGTCCGAGAACTTCTGATATTCTTACAAAATTCCAAACTGTCAATGGAGAGAGATATGTCTGGTCAACTTTCTCCACAGACCAAATCGATTTAAATTATAAAAACCCCGAAGTATTGATAAGGGTTATTGAGATATTACTATTTTATGTGCGCAAAGGGGCTGATATTATCAGGCTTGATGCTATCACCTTTCTTTGGGCAAATCCAGGAACTTCATGTGCCAATCTGGAACAGACACACATGATTATCAAGATTTTTCGCGATGTCTTAGACCTTGTTGCACCGCATGTGGCAATAATTACCGAAACAAACATTCCTCATAAAGAAAATATTTCATACTTTGGAAATGGTAATGACGAGGCTCATATGGTCTACAATTTCACCCTGCCACCTCTTGTGCTTTACACATTCTACTCTAAAGACACAACCAAACTCTCCGAATGGGCAGCAAGCCTCAAACCAGCTTCTGAAACAACCACCTATTTCAATTTTCTTGACTCACATGACGGTGTGGGACTTATGGCAGTTGAGGACATACTATCACATGAGGAAATCAACTTTATTATCCAAAGAGCAAGAGAGCATGGAGGACATATATCTTATAAAATCGTTAAGGGTGGCAAAGAGATACCATATGAGATTAATATCACCTGGTTTAGTGCTCTTAATAGAGAAGACGGTATAGGACATTTAGATCGTCAGATCAAAAAGTTTATTGCTTCAAGAGCCATAGCATTAGTTCTTCAAGGGGTTCCAGGAATCTATTTGCACAGCTTTTTTGGCACCACTAATGATATAAATGCGGTGATTGAGACAGAGACAAGGCGTGAGATTAATCGTACAGTAATTAATTACAGTACACTCACAAAAGCTATAGATAATCCTAATACATTAACATCAATAATCATCCATAAACTTAACGCACTTATTACTATCAGGACAAAACAGAGCACCTTTCACCCAAATGGAGCTCAGAACATTTTAAAAATCATACCTGAGATATTTGTAGTTTTAAGAACATCTCCGGACAAAGACCAGCATATCCTCTCTTTGATCAATGTTACAGATGATAAGTGTCACGTAACAATTCCCATGAAAACAGTTCATATATTCAAACAAGAATGGTATGATCTAGTTGGCCAAGATATGTATACTTTTAAAGATGAGAGTATCAACCTTACATTAAAACCCTATGACGTTGTCTGGCTGGAACCTCAATAACCAATATCCTTAAGCAATCAGGCAACAAAAAACTCGGAGATATAGGCGTTTACCTTAAAGAAGGGATTAGTGCATATTTCAAAGAAAAAGGATTTTAAATTTTTTACCACCCCATTTCCCCCCGCATCTTGCCCCTGCGCTTTCTTGCCAAAAGTAGGCTCTGTAAGAGCGAAAGCAAGATGCTGGGGCAGCGGGGCTATGGGGGTCGGGATCTCATAGGTTTTTAAGTTATTGAGAACTTACAAGAATATTGTTATTTTACTGTAAATCCGTGTCAAAGACGATTTATTATGCTGTGAATGATTACCCAAAATGATAAAGACTAAAATAATCGCCACACTCGGTCCTTCTTGCAATCAGCACGAAACAATCAAGTCCATGATTGACAATGGTGTAGATATCTTTCGATTGAACTTCTCTCACGGCACACTCGATGGACATGCCCAATCATTAGAGATACTGAATGCCGTTCGTGAACAGCACCGTCACACGACTGCCGTAATGTGTGATCTATGCGGTCCGAAGATACGTATCGGACGTATCCATCCGGAGGGAGAGGTATTGAAAGTAGGAGATGAGGTCAGCATTATACACAGTGAAGAACAGGGTAACGTGAATCGCTTCGGCACAAATTATGAATATTTCTCTCAAGATGTTGATGTTGACCACCGCGTCTTTATCGATGATGGCCAAATTGCACTGAGCGTAATCGATAAAAATGATGATCATACACTGTGCAAGGTCATGGTTGGGGGACCGCTATACAGCCACAAGGGAATCAATCTACCAGATACCAAAGTAAGTGTGCCATCAATTACAGAACGTGATTGGCAATGCGTTGATTGGGCTATCCAGCATGAAACAGATTTTTTAGCCTTAAGCTTCGTACGGTCGAAAGAAGAAATCAATCAGTTGAAAACTTATCTTAGTAAAGCCGGTGCAGACATAAAGGTAGTTGCTAAGATTGAAACACCGCAGGCATTGACTCATTTGGAAGACATAATTCACGCCAGTGATGCCGTATTGGTAGCACGAGGTGATCTCGGTGTTGAAATGGACCTGGCTAAGGTACCGGTCATTCAAAAACGAATCACTCAAATTTGTCGGCGTCTTGGCAAGCCCGTGATAGTAGCCACCCAGATGCTACAAAGTATGATCTATAATCCCACCGCTACCAGAGCTGAAGTGTCAGACGTGGCTAACGCTATCATGGACTTTACCGATGCGGTTATGCTTTCTGGTGAAACCGCTGTGGGTAAATATCCGCTCAAAGCGGCACAAACCATCCAACGTATTGCCAGAGTGATAGAAGAATATCTCCACCAGAACGAAGATGCACTCCCTAAGACCATTACGGGGGATGAATTAATCTTAACTGCGGCAATGACCCGTAGTGTAAACCAGATCGTAAATGATATTTCCGCTAAACTTGTGGCAGTATGGTCGCAAACAGGCTCAACAATCAGATTGCTCAGCAAAGAACGCATTAGCGTTCCTATCCTCGCGTTAAGTTCTGACCAGCGCACATGCAATCAAATGAGCCTGTATTACGGCGTAATACCCCGATGCCAACCAATACCAGAGGATATCAATCAGTTCACCCAGATAGTGGATCATTTCATTATCAGTCGCAATTGGGCTCATATCGGAGATAAGGTTGTCCTGTTGGCCGGCCAACCAATCGGCATCGCTGGTACCACCAATGCCGTCATAGTACATACCATCAGCAATAGGCAATCACCACCCTGATATTATAGGAATTTTTATTTTTTTAAGCGGGTTAGCGGGAAGTTGCTGTTTTAAGCTCTATATTCACAATAATATATGAGCCGTACCGAGCATTAAAAAATCTGCTCGAAGATTGTAGCGGAGGTCTTTAGCCCTCCATCAAACTTAGCACGCATATTTATGCTATGAGAATATCAAATTTTGCACAGTATTACGATTGTAACCGTTTGTAGTGGAAACCGTGCAATTCTCCGAATTGCCAAAGGTATTTCACTACGGTAGGCAAGATGCAACTTGACGTGCTTTGGATATTAATTTATTAAGCCGCGCTCAGCTCGCCTTTAGACGTAATAAAACAAGTGCCAGGGAATCTAAAGTATCCTATTTTAAGAATAGCTTCCCTAGGTTTGATTAGTGAGTAGTTGCTTCCGAGATTATATTATGTATATCCATTTTATAGGATGCCGTCAACAGACTGTCCGAGAATAAACAAAAGCACTATTTTTTGTCATAGGCAATTCTCGGATAACCTGCCAATAGGCAACCCCTATATGGCTACTCTTATCTCTTTTTATCATTCACCATAATCGGCAGCTCTATCGTAAAGACCGTACCCTTGTTCTTTCCGCTCATGAAATCAATGGAACCTCCATTTGCTTCCACAATACTCTGTGTAGTTGAAAGCCCCAGGCCTAATCCACCCGTAGAGCCTTTACTCTTTGTTGTAAAGAACGGTTCGAAGATCTGTGAGCGCAATTCGTCTGGAATCCCACTGCCCTGGTCAGAGACAATGATCGTCAATGCCTTATCACTAATCTTTACGGCAACATTGACCAGGCCAACCCGAGGAGATGCCTCTATGGCGTTTTTAATAATGTTAAACAATACCTGCCTGAGCATGTCCTCAGACATAGTCACAACAATAGACTCTTCACATGGTTCCAGGTTTATGTCTACACTGTGCTCTTCACCAAGATACTTAAGCATGGTTATTACGTCTCGAATGGTTGCACGGGCATCGAACTTACCTGGCCTTTCCTGGTTCGGACGGCACAGGTCGAACATCTGACGCACAATACGCGTAATACGTCCAATCTCTTTCTCTACCATGCCTACGTATTGGTAATATTGGTGATTCTCTGGTACTGCATCCTTTATTAGGAGAAAGGATGTCTTTATACCTCCCAGCGGATTGTTTATCTCGTGGGCAACCCTTGCCGCCATTCGTCCAACTGCAGCAAGCTTCTCGCTTTCCATTCGTTGACGTTCCAGCTCCTTGATGCGCATGGCGCGCTTCTCTACCAGTTCTTCCAACTCCTCGTTATGCTGACGGATACACTCTTCCATCTGCTTGCGCTCTGTTATGTCGGTGATTGTGCCGACATAGCTCATAACTTCTCCGGTTTCCGCTATCTCTGGTATCCCTTGACCTAATACCCAAGTTATTACACTACCGGGTCGAATAAAGCGATATTCAGATTTAAACGATAACTTCTTTTTCGTGGCCTGGTACCACTCCGTGAGGGCACGCTCACGGTCATCGGGATGCAAGGCTCGCGACCAGTCTTCTCCAAGCACTTCTACCATAGTAAGTCCTGTTATCTCACACCATCGCTCGTTTACATATAAACAGCGCCCCTCGGCATCCGTATTGAATACCCCTACCGGTGACACTTTTACCAAGGTGTGATAATGCTTTTCACTCTCTTTTAATTTCCTTTCCATCTCATGCTTATAGAGGGCTATCTCGATATTAATGTGCAAATCTCTTTCTTCAAAAGGTTTGAGAATGTATCCATAGGGCTCCGTTACCTTTGCCCTTCGAAGTGTGCTGTCATCCGTATAAGCAGTAAGATACACAACAGGAACATCTAAAAACTCCTGCAATTTTTTGGCGGTTTCCACTCCATCCATATCCCCCTTTAACATAATATCCATCAGCACTAAATCCGGACGGGTTCCTGATGCCTTCTGAATAGCTTCCTTCCCAGAAGATGCAACAGCAAGAACCCCATATCCCAGGCGCTTAAGCCTATTTTGTATGTCCAAAGCTACGATATTTTCATCTTCAACAATCAGGATTTGTGCATTTTTCATAATATTATTTAGGAATTATAAATATTGAAGAATTGAGGGATTAAGGGATTCCCCAATTCCTAAATTCCTAAATCTCAAATCGAAATTTTTTGCCAAAAATGGCCAAAATATTTTTATTAAGGAACTAAAACGTAATCTTAAATTCAGTCCCATTACTGACATCAAGCTTGATGGAACCTTCAAGCTGATCCGTTAATGTTTTCACCAACTGCATACCTAACGTCGTAGTGTTCCTGAAGTCTAAATCTTCAGGAAAGCCCGCACCATTATCACTGACAATCAGAGTATATTTATCATCTTCAGGACTAAGGCTAACGCAGATTTTTCCTTCAATTTTACCTTTGGACATCTTTCCCTCACCACTGGTGCAGGCAGGAAAGGCATATTTCAGTGAATTTGAAACAAGTTCATTGACTATCAAACCACAAGGGATTGCCGTATTAACATCAAGGAAAACATTGTTCCCATTTATCTTAGTTGAGAGACAATTACAATTGACTCCATACGCCCTTAATAAATAATTTATCAGGTTACGAACGTATTCCGCAAAATCAACCCTCGCAAGATCTTCAGCTTGATACAATTGTTCGTGCACGAGCGCTATTAACTTGATACGGGCCTGGCTCTCCCTGAATACGTCTATTGTTTTTTTTTCCTTAATATATTCAGATTGAAGGTTGAGCATACTTGAAACTATTTGCAGATTGTTTTTGACCCGATGGTGAATTTCCTTCAGAAGTACCTCTTTTTCTCTGAGCGATGCCTTTATTTGCTCATCTGCACGCATTCTTTCGATTTCGGTGCTCGCCTTGGCTGCGATAATATCCATCACTTCAGCAGTACGCAGCGGTATATTCAGTTTATGGCGTGATACGGCCCAGAGTAACCCAATAACCTTGCCGTTTTTATCCTGCAAGGGTGTGCCGACATATCCTTCAGCCCCCATTTCTAAGAGAACCGTGTCATTTGGAAACAATTTACATACTCCTTCAGGGTAAACACAGTACCCAGATTCGGCAACATTCCCACATGGCGTGGGGATTACGTCCAAAGTGTAATTGCAATCGTTAATAATCTTCCCATCAAGTTGCATCGATAACGATTTAACAGTATTCCCATCCACGATTTGACCCATAAAGGCACAGTCAACGCCGAGCCATTCGCACAAGCTACTGACAACTCCGTCAAAGAAATCTTGGCCTGTCGTTCCCACTGTGCTCTTGACAAGAGCCTGAATTGTATCATCTATCCGCTTTCGCTCCGTTATTTCTTCCTTTACGGCAATGAAATGGCTAATTGTCCCCTCTTTGTTTTTGACAGGTGAAATGGATGCTGATTCCCAATATAGTTCACCACCTTTCTTTTTATTACAAATCTCCCCACGCCACACTTTACCTGACGTAATTGTAGCCCATAGTCCTTTGTAAAATTCTTGAGTGTGTTTGCCAGATTTCATGATGCAGGGGTTATTTCCTAAGGCTTCTTTATATGTATAGCCTGTAATGTCCTTAAACTTAGGATTTACGTATTCAATATTACCTTTGCTATCAGTAATCACTACCACAGCAGGACTCTGTTCTACGGCGTGAGATAACAGTTTGAGTTGCTCCTGTATTACACTGACCTGACGCCTTTTCTGTGCCTCGCGCAGCTCTCGCTCAATGGAGGGAACAAGTCTTGCCAATCTATCCTTCATGATATAATCATCTGCGCCAGTCTTCATAGCCTCAACGGCAACTTCTTCTCCTACAGTGCCGGATACAAGGATGAACGGCAGGTTAAGTCCACTTTTCTGCAATGTCTCCAATGCCTCAGCCATGCTGAACTTCGGCATGGCATAGTCGCAGACGATAACGTCCCATGTTAGCCTACTAAGGGCGTCTCTCATAGCTTGACGGTTTTCTACTCGTTCAAACTTTGGATCATAGCCACCTCGTTCCAGTTCACGCACTATTAAGACACTATCATCCTCTGAATCTTCAACAATCAACACACGAATCGGTATACTCATCTAGACCTTCCTTTTCATCCCGTAAGATGCTTGCTATCTAACGGGACAGGCAAATCTGAAATTGGAATGTTCAAAAGCTCTAAATTAACTACTAATTTGAATTTTGTTCATTTAGATTTATTTCGAATTTCGTGCTTCGGATTTCGAATTTAATCTTGTCCTGAAATATATCTCCAAAAATGGTAAAGAAAAAAATATACCCATTAACTTGTAACATGAGGCAGTGGTTCGTTCAACAGGAGCCAGTAAAGTCTCAACTGTCGCACTGCCTCGGTGAATTGGCCAAAATCCATTGGTTTGCGGATATAGCTATTCGCACCCAGGTTGTAGCCCTGAACTATGTCTTTCTCCTCGTCAGAAGACGTGAGAATAACCACTGGAATGAGTTTTGTCCGCTCATCGTTTCGTATGCGCCGCAACACCTCCAGGCCGTCAATCTTTGGCAGTTTCAAATCCAGCAAAATTACCACCGGCATAATACTAGTATCACGATCAACATATTTGCCGGTGCCAAAGAGATAATCCAACGCTTCTACCCCATCTCTCGCAACTACTACCCCATTCTCTACATTATGTCTCTCGATTGCGCGCATAGTTAACTCTATGTGGTCAGGATCATCTTCCACGAGCAAAATAATCTTATCCTTCATTGACACGTCCTTTCTTTTAAAAGAAGGAATTTAGGAATTTTGAATTTAAGAATTGAAAATTTAATTCATTAATTTCTCAATCCTTTAATCCCTAAATCCATCAATTCTTTAATCCATCATTCCTAAAGCACGTAGGGCGGGTTTCCTTACCCGCCAATATATTCGTCGCATATGAAATGCGACCTACATGGTTTGAAAATCTGCACGTAGGGCGGGTTTCCTACCCGCCAATACATGTTTGTCGCCCCCTCTGCTAGCTTGCGCTTGCAAGCTGAGGGGGCGGCAACCTACGTTAATGTAAAATAAAACGTTGCGCCTTTCTCCACTGCCCCTTCTGCCCATACACGACCACCGTGGCGATGGATAATGCGCTGTACGGTAACCAACCCAATGCCAGTGCCGTCGAAATCGTCTGAAGTGTGCAGGCGCTGAAAGGCGATGAACAGTTTGTCCACATACGCCATATCGAAGCCGGCTCCATCGTCACTCACGAAATACACAGAATCACCATTATTTTGTTTAACACCAAATTCTATTCTCGCGCATGAATGCCTCCCCGTAAACTTCCATGCGTTATCAAGCAGGTTTTTCAGGGCTATACGCAGGAGCCGCTTATCACCATTAACGTTGAGTCCTTTCTCTATGACGAACTCTAACTGGCGCTTCGGTTGTAAATTCCGGAGATTTTCTACTATTTCTTGTGCTATCACGCTCATATCGACTGTCTCGTGGCGCATATCGCTGCGCGTTATTCGGGACAGATCCAGTAAATCGTCAATTAGTTGACTCATATGCTGGGAGGCATTATGTACACGTTTGAGGTAGTCTTTTCCCTTAGAGTTCAGCCCGTCAGCATAGTCCTCCATAATGGCTTCGCTAAAACCTCCAATACTCCGCAATGGTGCGCGCAGGTCGTGCGAAACGGAGTAACAGAAGGCTTCAAGCTCTTTATTAGACACAGAGAGTTCTTCTTCTGTCCGCTTGTGTTCCATAATCTCATTTTCAAGCTTATGTGCCATATCATTAAAGCTGCCGGCCAGGTCGCCGATCTCGTCCTTACGATTTACTACAACTCTATGTTTAAGATTACCGCTTGCAATTCTTTCTGATGCATACTTCAGTCTATTGATGGGTCTGGCCGTTGAAAGGGCAAAGATAATCCCAATACTTACGGCTGCAGCAGCGCAAACCCCACCTAGTATCAGCACAACTATACCCAACGTCTTTAAAGGGGCAAAGGCTTCAGACTTATCTATTTCTGCCAGGAGCGTCCAGCCATATTCGGGTACATACGCTGAGGCACCAACAATGGGCACACCCCTGTAGTCGGGATATATGCCTGTCATCTCTTTCCCCTCCTTGGCAATCTTGCGAACCGGCACGGTATCCACCACCTGCTTCAGTGAGGCATCATCTTTGAACCTCGACTCAGTGATCATTATCTTGTCTCTATTAACAAGATAGACCTCTCCAGTCTCTCCCATCCCGACACGGTTTGTTGTAATCTCACTCAGAGCTGCCAGGTCATAGGCATTGACAATGACGCCCATTGTCTTAGAACCCTGCCTTGAGATAAGTGGCGCAGAAATACATAGGCACTTTGCGTCCATGTATGGGGAATATCTCGGTTGAACAACGCAAGTCTCACCGTAACTTCTACTTACGGCTTGCGTAAATAACTCCTGCTTGGACATATCCTTCCCAATTACTGTGTCATTAGTAGATACGACAACCTTGCCGTTCATGTCTACAATGGTTATTGCTACGATATGATGATCTAGTGGCTTCTTGTTCACCTTGAGATATCTATTTAAATTATTGACAGCATGGATTTGATATCCTCTGTGACTGATTGTCTCAAGGTTGTCCCTTATAAACCCATCAGAGCTGAAGTCAATAACTCGACCCCTTTTTGCCTGCATAAAAGACAGGATGTGCATCCTTTTTGACTCTGCAATCGCCGTTAGACCCTGTAGTATCTGCTTCTTAACCATGCTCCTGGCATTAATGTAGGATATAACCGTGATTACGAGAATGGGTATAAGCGAGATACAGAGTGCAAATATGATTAGTTTGCCTTTGATTGTCTGGAATTGTTTCATTTTTTGAATATTTCGTAAGGCGGGTTTCTTACCCGCCAATATATGTTCGTCGCATTATGAAATGCAAACCATTAATTCAGTGCGTATCGAAACGCACCCTACAAAAACATAACACGTAGGGCGGGTTTCCATACCCGCCACCATGTTTGTCGCATATGGAAATGCGACCTACTCAACTTATAATCCCCAGGATACTTTACTATACCTCGCCTGACTAGAGATTGCCTCACTTTGCCACTCTCTTCGTAAGCATGTCCAGTTTCTTTCTTAATTCACCAAGGTCTTTTGATTTGAATGAACTCCTGGTTTTCTCTAGAACTTTGACTGATTCCACCAAACTATTCTTCATTTCAGTTAGTCGGGGGCAGGCAAGGAGATTGCACACATATTGCTCGTCATTGTTCCTCGTTAGCTCTTCTGTCAGGTGTTTCAAGTCCATTAAGGCATCGACTATGTTTTTAAGTGTAAGCACAAAGAATGTGTTAATGGGTACAGCGGATGGATTGCCGGAAACATTACTCACTAATCTCTCAACGTTATTGAGGTCTTGACTCCACTCACGCAAACGTTGTCTGGTATTACTAACGGCTCGATAGGCTCTGTAACCTTCAATCGAAGCCCTAACCTGTGCCAACAGTTCGTGGAATTCAATCGGCTTAATCATGTAGGCGGCAACAGGCAGTTGTATAGATTGGGTTGCTGTGTTGAGCGAGGGTTGTCCTGTAACCAGTATAACCGGCATCCCTTCCGCCACCTTTGGCAGTTCCCTGACGAGTTCCAGTTCTGGATTTCCGGGCATGTGAATGTCGGCAATTAGCACGTCGTAACTGTTTTCTCTCAGCTTCTCTATAGCAACCCCTGCATCGGGGACGCAATCACACGCATACCCTTCCCTGCGCAAGAGGTCGGCAGTCGAGTGTAAGAAGGTCTCTTCGTCGTCGGCGATCAGTATTCGGCCTAATTCACTCATTTTTAACTATATTAACATCCAAATAGATATTTCGCCGCCCCCTCTGCTAGCTTGCGCTTGCAAGCTGAGGGGGCGACCTACATATTTTAAAATGTCACAGGTAGGGCGGGTTTCCCTGTCTGCCGACAGGCAGGTATACCCGCCATCTTGTTTCGTCGCCCGCCACAAACACAAAGGCGGGGCTCTGTGCTTCGGGAGTCTCTCCCGAAGCCTCTCCTTATGTTTTGCAAAGTAATGTACCTTATTCTAATTATTTTTTATATAAAATCAAGAAATATATATATACTATAAAAGTATATATATACTGTAATTTTGAAAGAAAATTTTTTTAGATTTTTTCAAAGAATTCTCTTAATCCAATGTTTAGGGCAGCTACAATTTTGTTTAATGTCGATATAGATGCAGCGCTTTCGGCGCGTTCTATTTGTGATACAAGGCTTAAGGATACATCTGCCCTTTCTGCCAGTTGCTTAATTGTGAGCTTCTTTTCCTTTCTTAATTCTCTAAGTTTATTTCCTATCTTTATATTTAATTCCTCTTCAGGCTCTATAAGTAACATCCTTGACCTCAAGGCGTCCTTCATGGTTTGTCTGAGTTTTTCAATCTTAAACGGCTTTTTCACATAATCAAAGGCATTGTTCTTTAATGTTTGAACTGCTGAATCTACGGAAGGATAGGCAGTTAAGATAATCACAGATATATCTGAGTTAACCTTACGGATTTCTTTTAATAAAGCCTCTCCTCTTATATCTGGCATTTTAAGGTCAAGGATAATGAGATGGTACGTCTTTTTTTTTAATTCCTGAAGTGTTCGTTTGGGTCTAGTAAGGGCGTTAACATTATACCCATCTTCCTTAAGGAGTTTTTTTAGAAATTCACAGACATCTTTGTCGTCATCGATTATGAGTATGTTTATTTTGTGCTGCTGCATAACAATTGAGGAATTTGGGAATTTAGGGATTAAGGAATTAATTTTTCAATTCTTAAATTCAAAATCCCTAAATTCCTCAATCTCAAGCATCTACTTCCTTTTCTCATAAACCCTTTTTAATACCTCCCGCATCCGATCAAGCGTGAAAGGCTTATGAACAACTTCAAAGACACCAATTTCTCTTGCCTTTTTCTCACGTTTACAGTGTTTTTCACCCGTTATTATTACTACGACTACATCAGGATATCGCTCCTTGATATGCCTTAGTGTCTCCACCCCATTTAGGTCAGGCATCTTTAAATCCAAAAAAACTACCTTGTACTTGTTTTGATTCAACAGACTCAATGCAATTTTACCGTCATTTGCAATATCTACCCTGTAACCTTCTTCTTTTATGAAGATTTCCAAGAATTCTCTTACATCTACATCGTCATCAACAATAAGTATACTCATGAGATATGATTATAGGATTCGTTTCGGGAGTCCCTCCCGAAACACAAGAAAAACGCCACAGGTTGCAACCAAATTAAATCAATTTAGGGATTCAGGGATTAAGATACTCAGGGATTTAGAAATTCCTCAATTCCTCAATCCCTCAATTTTAGACCTTTGTGCATTCGTGGCTAATTTATTTCTTTCACAGGTAAATCAATCATAAACTTAGTCCCTTTTCCTTCTTCGCTTTCCACGTTTATAGTGCCATTATGGTTTCTTATAATTCCATAACTTATAGATAATCCCAGACCTGTGCCCTTGCGAGGGGGCTTAGTAGTAAAAAAAGGTTCAAATATTTTGTCGATGTCTTTAGCAGGAATTCCACCTCCAGTATCTTCAAAAGTAGTCCTAACTTTTTTACCGTCGTCACATGATCTTGTACAAATTGTCAAGTTGCCTTTATCAACCATGGAATCAAATGCGTTCAAAACAATATTGAAAAATACTTGTTGTATTTGGTTTGTGGATATTTTTACGGGAGGGAGGTTTGATTCGTATCTTTTGATTATCTTTATCCCATTAGCATACATCTGTCTCTCGATCAATGATATACTATCTTCTATAACGGTATTGAGATCTACATAGGCTAAGTCCATATCCTTTTGTCGTGAAAAGTATAACAAACCATCGACGGTCTTTTCTATCCTATTTGCCAGGTATAGTAATTTCTCATATTCTTCGGAGAGGGTATTATCTGTACATCTTTCAATTAACAATTGCAATCTCCCTGATAATACTGATAGGGGATTATTAACCTCATGGGCTACACCTGCGGCTATGCGCCCAACCGATACTAATCTTTCAGAATGTAGCAGTTTTTTATAGGATTCTTTAATCTGAAATTCTATCTTACCAAGCTCATTTGAGATTTGACCCAATTCATCATTAGTTGAAACAGAGATTTCATGCTCAAGTTCTCCTGAAGTAATCCTTTTTATGGCATCAGTAATAGTGATTATGGGTTTGGATATCTTCGTAGAGATAAAAAATGAGACACCTATAACGGTTAAAAGCATCGGTATTGTGACAATGATTATTAAATTTCGAATCTTCCTTAATGATGCAAAGGCTTCTGTAACATCCACCTCCGTCATCAAGGCCCACCCTGGCTCCTCTATCCATGCATAAGATCCAATAACAGGGACACCACGGTAATCATCATATATACCTATCCCATCATTTCCTGAGATACAGTTTCGCACACCAATGGTATCTACCTTTTGTTTAAGGATGCAATCTTTTCTAAATCTTGATTCAGTAATCATTAATTTATCCATATTGACGAGATAAACCTCTCCACTCTCTCCCAAACCATTCCTCTTAGTTGTAATATTATTAAGTGTATCTGGATTTATTTTGTTTATAAGTACACCTATTAGTTCAAAAGTGGTTTTATCCTTCAATGGGGCAGCTACTGCTATAAAATTCCTGCTGTAGCTTAATGGCAATCCCGAAACCTGCGGGCGTTTAGTTCCTACAACGGGCACGTGATATATCTGCGATGTATAAACTCCTTTTTTGCCCTCTTGAAAATAATCGCTGCGGGACACATCTATACCTATGGATAATTCATTGGATGAAGAGATAATAATGCCATCAAGATTGATTATAAATGTCTCAAATATATCTTCACAAAGTGGCACCTTGTTATTTGCCAGATGCGTATTAAGCATTTTTATACTGCTTTCTATATCGTGGTGTGGCTCAATACCTTTTACCACCTTCTTTGTAATATCCCTTATGAAGCCATCTGAACTGAAATCAATTGTTCTCCCCTCCTTTGCCTTTAGAAATGTCTTAAGATGCTCTTTCCTAGAATCGGTTACAGAAGTGAGATGCTCCAATACCCTTTTCGTTGCTAAATCTTTGCTGTAAAAATAAGCTATCATACCCACAATAAAAAGAGGTACTAACGATGTAATTAAGAACCAGCAAATGAACTTAAATCTAATACTCTTAAAAAAGTGTCTCTTTTTATTTTTGATTGAGTTTATTATTTTTTCTTCATCAATCATAACATCACAAAAATCTTACATAAAATAATTGTTAAAGGAAAGAGAAAAGAGAACATGGGGTCAGAACATGGCAGGCTGTCCGAGAATAGCAAGAAGCAACAAGTAACATTAAGTATCTACTTACATTTGGTGAGTTCGTAATAATCAGAGATTATTTTCCCATATGGAAAAAACAGCAATCGTACAACAGCCAATTACTCACTGCATCAGTAATGCATGTACTCTTATCTCCTGCTAGGCCTTGCTTTTAAATCATCTCAGCTTTTATCCCCATCTTTAACATCTTTTTCAAGTTCCATCCAATACACATTAACATAAACTCTGCTCTTACCTTTTCTATTCCCCTTAATAAGAAACTTCTGTATCCCAAATTATACTTCATATGCCCAAAGATAGGTTCGATGGTGTATTGACGCTTAAAATATTTTAACGCTCCTTCTGCACTGAGCAATTTCTCCCTCATTCGCCTTAAAAGAGGCTCGCGAATATCTATTAGTAATTCTCGTACCTTTGACTTTGTACATAACGAACGTTTTACACAATTTATACATTTATATACCTTATGATTCCATTGGCGTGCCCTGGTCTTTTTCTTGCGAACTTTATAAAGCTTCAATCGCTTTCCTTCCGGACAAATATAACTATCACTCGATGCATCATATTCAAAATTGCTATAGTGATAACGATTCTCTTCCTTCTTGTACTCTCCTGATTTATATTGGTGAAAATACATATCAGGCACATATCCATCTATCCCTCTTTTCTCAAGATATTCACAACTTGCATAACCAC
>JBHICG010000021.1:0-48123 GCA_046759445.1 Candidatus Scalinduaceae bacterium | reverse complement strand
ATTTTGTATAAACCTTGCTGCAAAGTATCCTTAATTTCTAGCTTGAAGTCTCCTTGTTTATTTACTGAAGTCGCATCAATCTCAGACAACTCACTACCATACCAAGAATATATATGGACAAGATTAGGTGAATTAGGCGGGATGTTTGTAATATTTCCTTTAATGATAAGATTTGTTTGTGCACCCAAAGCATAATTGGTGTATGTGAGAAAAAGCAAGAACAAAAAAATACTCATACTTAAGCCGCAAGCTACTTTTGTCTTCTTTCTTTTACTATATCTCATAATAATCTTGCTTATTATATATCACTTCAAATTCAAAACTTTCTTTTTCGATACAGGCTTTTTTAGATTTTTCTCTTGTCTGTCATTCTCTTTTTGAATAGAATGTGGTGTTATGACCAAGCTATTAAAAAAAGCATTTAACCGAGCCTCTAAACTTCCTGACTCATTACAGGATGCCATTGCTGCCATTGTACTGGAAGAATTAGAAGATGAACATAAATGGGAAACCGCTTTTACAAATTCTCAACAACCTCTTTCTAAACTAGCTGCAAAAGTTCGCACTGATATTAAAAAAGGGGAAACACTCCCATTTGATCCGGCATCCAGGACAAAATGACATCCCGTACCACCAAAGAGTTTTGGAATTATTTTGACCTACTTCCAAAGGGCATCCGGAACCAAGCTGTAAAGGCCTATAAGGCATGGAATACTAATCCTAATCATCCCAGCCTGTATTTTAAACCCATACACAGTACTGAACCTATTTATTCTGTACGCATCAGTCGTGGCTATCGAGCGCTTGGATTAAAAGAGGATAACACCATCACCTGGTTTTGGATTGGCTCACATCAAGAATATGAGAAATTAATTTCCAGGTTTTAGATGGGTATTATAGTAAACACACGTAATCCTTAAATAATTCAATATAATTTACCATTATATGCAACGAAAGCCTCCCTCGAAAGAAAAGAACACTTTTAGACAAGACAATAATAACAACACAACACACCAGTGTGGATGAAGACCGCATTGGGGAATACGTGAGGCATTGGCGCTGGTACGTTAGAGAAGGTGTTGCTTTACAGATTAAGCCTTTTAAAGTGTGGGGCACAGGCAGAAATCCCCCCTGCACCCCCTCCTTTTAAGAATCTTCTATCTCTGTCACCTTTCTAAACACAGTAACAGTTAAAAAAAAATAATCACCCTGTGAAATAAGATTTGAGCCGGTTCTTTAAGAACATTTTGCCGTAATGGGTTTTCAAATACTTCTCTCTATGCAATGCGTCCTCCTCGGATAGACAAGCTTCGTAGTAAATCAATTCTAACGGTCTTCTATGCTTGGTTGACTTGACGAGACCTTTTTCATGCTGCTCAAATCTTAGTTTTAAATCTTTTGTTGATCCAGTGTACATCTTGCCGTCCTTATGACTTTTTAGCACATATGTGTAATACATTTCCAGATTTAAAACTATTTCACAAGGGTCAAATAACTCAAATCACCAAATCAATAAGCATCATGTCCCTGTCCGCCTCGTACACACCATACGTGCCAGTTGATGGTCTTATTGTCGCTGCCCACGCTACCATTGAAGAAGTGCACGTCCCATGCTTGCGCGGTAAAGCCGGCATCGGTAGTAGACGACCAATAGAACGACTGCACAGCATTTGTATCAAAAGGATGTCCACTTGGAAGTGCGGGATTGGTATTCACAGTATCCTTCAGGCTAGCAAGCTCCTCTATTGTCGGTAGCCTCCATCCCCCTCTTCCTCCTACTTCACTTTGGAAACAATGTGTAAGTGCGCTAGTCCATGTTCTCACTGTCGTATCAGGAGACTGTTCCCATACCAGACATGTCTCATGGTCTAATACAGCCTCGCCGTTCATGACTAACTCAAATCGGTTAGTGGTCAATAGCTTGTCCCACGCATCTATACATCCTGCCCCTTGCGCTACTTGTTGTTGTATGTTGTAGGGTGCAATTGTTGGGATGATAGGTAAATTTGCTGCCTGTGGGGTTTGTACTGTTATGGTCACATTGCCTATATCTGCGAGCGCTGATGTGTCCTGTATTGTGTATTGAAATAGCTATATACCAGTGAAACTTGTATCCGGCGTATATGTAATGGTACCATCTCCGTTGCTGATCGCCGTACCATTAGACGGTGGAGCTGACACCACCACGGTCGTGGGATCCAAATTACCATCCTGGTCTGTATCATTAGCTGCTACATCTATAGTCACTGGCGTATTTTTAGTTGTCGTTGCAAAGTCATCTATAGCTTCCGGTGGGTTATCTGCGTACACTGATAAGTTGGTGAAGCTCGCTAAGACAGCGATTGTCCCTATAAAGATGGCTATTAGTTTAACTATCTTGTGCATTTCTGTTCTCCTTTCTTCTATAATTATAAAAATACCATTAAAACAGAATACATTTAAGTCCTTTTACCTTATTCCCAAGCTAACTTAAATAATCTTATCCACCCTGAGATGTAATCCACTAATTATAATAATATTTAAGTGAGCATGGATAAAAGCATATGAAAAATGTAATTTTTACATATTATGTCGCCTCCTCTCTCTAACTAATTTAGAATATAATACGCTGTTAAATAAAAAAGCCTTACTACGAAGATGATCACTTAAAACCATCCCTGGCAGTAAGGCTGTCTAAAAATGCTTTCTTATAAGCCCTGGGATCCTTCAATAACATCCATACGTACGTCCTTGTACGTTAAAAGACCTTTTTCTTTATAACTACTGATAACTCAGGTTTGTCTTTATCAAAAGTTTTCTATTATTATGAAAATAACGTTCCTGACTATGTCTGCCAAGAGGCAGGGCCAGGCATAAACGTTATGATTCTCTAAAAACCTTGAACAATAGTATAATGGAAAACAAGAAATTCGATTGATTTATTTGAAAACGTTTCGTAAATCTTGAAACGTGATAAAGTGATGTTAAATGACCGTGTGATTTGCAATCTGAAAGAGGTACAAATATCGGTAAGAAAAGATTTGGAGTAGAAACAGCGAAAGTAGCTCTTTGCATTATTATCCCTCCTATAGTGTTAAATGCAAGCGACTACTAAAATTTACTGAAAGTAAGTACAATACAAACGTGGGTGAAATATTCGAACAATACAGATGTATATTTACATTAACCAAATGCCCTTATCAAGAAAAACAGAGGGAAAAGAGGTTGCATTTAAAATATCTTTAGTTGCTAAAAAATAAAACTTTTGTTGCCTTTTGAACTGATTTAACTTTATGACAAAGAGAGTGAAAATTGCGTAAGTTATTTATACTGCAGAGACTAAGACATGTGTATTTTACTTAATACCCGCTATGCAATAATTAGCTTACTGTTGCAGAAAGATAAAATAATTGTCTATTAAAAACTATCTAATATGACAAGTAAATCCCAAAATTCCAATTTTCAAATTTACCATCTAACCTTCTGATCGCCACTGTATCTATATTTATTTCCCCACGGAAGGAGTTTAAGGGATTGTATTCTTTCTTCTCTTTCTTGTTTTACAGGGCTAAATAACGTTGATAGTTGTCTCTGGCCTAATCGCATTCTTTCAAGATTTTTCTTTGCTTTAAAATCCTCAGAATCTATCTTAAGCGCCTTTGTATATTCATCTGCCGCAGTAACAAAATCCATATTTGTTGCTATTAAGTTCGCTCTATTATAGATCGCATTTTCTCTAATAATTTCATTATTTGATTTGATCGCCTTCCTGAATTCTATTCCCGCCCTCTTATTATCTCCCATAAGCATCAATACCACTCCAGTGTTATACGCAAGATAATGGTCTTCCTTCCCAAGAAAACTGCTAATCCTGTATAATTTCGAAGCCCTTGCTTCTTTCAAAGACTCAAACGCCTTATTATACCTTCCCATTAATATATCTCTATTAGCCTTGTCAACTAATTTGCATTGATTCCAATATCCGCGTCCATAGGCTATTAAGATGATAGCCAGGATAAAAAATGCTAATTTGATAATATTGTTTTTGCTCATTTATTTCTCCCTAATATTCATCAGGCACAAAGATCCAAGACATATGGAGTTAAATTACAAATTTCAAACCACAAATTATTCACCCCGTTAGTTAAACTTTATTCTCTACACTTATAAGAGTTGTAACCTTTCTTCTTTCTGTAATATATAAATACTCATATTTTAACTATCTAACGGGGCAGGCAATTAACAAGACCAAGATTACAATGCGAAATGTATTCGTAACGCTGCTTTAATTTTAACCATTTCGTCTTTAGATACTGAGCCAAGCTTTTTTTGAAGCCTCCGTTTATCAATAGATCGAACTTGATCACAAGCTGCCTTTGAATTAAAGTTTAGTCTGGTTTCTGATGTAGCTTTTAATAAAACCTCAAAAGGAAATATCTTTTATATATTTGCTGATGTAATGGGAACAATAGAAACCCTATTTGATCCTTTATTTGCAGAATCATTAGATACCACGACACCTGGCCTGGTTTTAGACATTTCAGTACCAATAGTTGGGCCCAATGCAATTAAATAAATATCGCCCTGTTTCGGTGTTGTCATTTCCAACCTTCAATATCAACTGTCTCCCAATCATCCAAATCTGGTCTAGAAGTTGACGCTTCAGCATATGTCTTCTCAAGATCTTGATCACTTTTAATTTCCGGCCAAAAATGTAATACTAATTTTTGATGTTCCGGAAGATTAACCTTTTCACTTGGACGAAAAACTCCTTTTTCATAAACCGCATTAATTTTCATAATAACCTCCTAATAAAATTCCACAAAGCAATAATATTTTTGGCTAAGTATTTTGGCCTTATCCACTTTACCCAACTACCATACTAGCCTCCTAACCTTTACCCAACAACAATGTTCTTGTATTTTATAATTGTAAAATAATCCAAGTTTAAACTCTTCAAGGAATCTTCAACCAAACATTTTCTAACATAATCATCCCAAAAAGAAAGCCAATACTGATTGCTGTTGGAAAAAACAATAGGTCTCTTTTCTTAACGATTTTTTCTACCACTATCTTGTCCTTCTCAATTTTGTTTATCTCTTCGTAAAATTGTTTAATTTCTTTAAAGTTCTCGGCTTCAAAATATCTTCCACCGGTTGATTTTACACCTTCCTTCAAATCTGCTATTCTTTCTGCAGCCTGCTCAGGTTCTACGCCGGTTTCGGCTGACGGTTTTGTTGCAACCACATATACCTTAACTCCTAACCTTTTAGTCAAACGGAGAGATCTAACAGGGTTAATTCCAACATTATATATGCCATCGGTAAATAATATTACTACCTTGTTTTTCATCGTACCTTTTTTGTCAACCCTCTTTGCAAAATTAAGTGCATATTCTCCGAGTCCCCTTACTTTATTTATACTTTTTCTCAACCTCCTGATCTCAAACTCTTCACCCATATCTTCTTCAATCAATGCAAGCGTAGAAGTAAAAATCCCTTCACCTACTGCCGTTCTGTAACCAACCTGATGTGGTCTTATACGTTCTATAGTCTTTTCCAGTAATTGCACTTCCCATGTAGGCAATACAATTAGCGCTGCGTCCGTACCATAAATAGATATTCCAATCAAATCATTACTTCTTTTTCTTATAAAATCCTTTATAACTCCTTTGACAGTTTCCATCGCTTCCCCAACCATGCTGAACGATGTATCTATTGAAAGTATCATTTCACGCCCCTGAAATGCAATCTCTGTCTCATGATAATCAGATTGCGGTTTAGAAAAGGCGAGGACAGCAAATAGTATGGTTAGAAAGCAAAAAATCTTAGGTAAACGTCTTGCCAAAGTTTTGATACTTTTTGTTCCTTTTAAATGCCTTACACTTGAATAACCCAAGAAACTCTTTTCCTTCCTTAAAAAAATTAAAAAAACAAATGGTATCAATACTATAAGAAAGATAGGGTCTGCTAAATTCATGTTTTAAAGTTTCTCAAATTTATATCTTAACGTAAATAAGGAATTTTAATTCCTCAATTCCTTAATCACCGATCCCCTTATTTTCAGTGATATTCTGTGTCTTTCCGTGGTTACCAGTTTCTTTAGTAATACCCCCGTCTCTTAGTCTCCTTCAGTATCTCCTGTACCTCATTCATCACCTTCTTTATCTCTCCCTTATCAATATCACCAAATATTACAGAATCGAATATTTTAAGTGCATTATGAGCAGATTCAACTATTCTGTCTGCAACTTTATTGATTTTAAGATTATTAATAAGTTTTGTTGTTGTGAATGAAAGTATTTCTTCGCTATGTATCTCCACCAGAGCCCCTAAGAAAGCTCTTAAGCTACAATCAATATTAATAACAGACTTTCTTAACTCATCAGTTTCTGCATCACAATTGAAATCTGCCACCAGTTTTTCAAGTTTTTCCGCATGTGCAAGAGGAGCCTCTGTTATCTTTTCTTTAACAACCTTTGTAATCTTACCTGTAAATCTCCTGATTTCGTTCACCCCCAGAAATATTATTATTATGACACCAAAGATAATAGGCAAGTGCCCTTTCAGACATACACCCACTTTTGAATACACAACAGGTCCCTTTAACCTTTCAAGTGGCACATCAATTTTCTTTAACAAACTATTCATCAACACAGAAATAGCAGGAGTATTTATCTCCTGTGTTACCATTAATTCTTTTTCTTCTTCTCGTTCCAACTCTCCCTCATGTTTTATGTAATACAATACAGGCAATGATGGAATTTCAATACCCTCATCTTTTTCAGCAATTTCATATATAGAAAGCTCATACTTGACAATTGTCTTTTTCAATTTATCTTCTGTTTTTTCCTCAACCTCGAAATCTATTACCTGAAATGGTTTAAAATTGAATTTCTCCAGTTCCTCCTTAAGTATTTCTACATATTTTTCATGCCATATTGTGAGTTCATAGTGCATCCTATCGCCTATATTTACTATATCTCTATCTAATTTTGTCTCTACTAAAATCGGAACCTTCTTTAATGCAACGGGAGTTGTTTTCGCTTGCGCAATGGTTTTGTTCACTTCATCCTTATACGAAATAGTGAATGAAGGTATTGAATATACGCCTTCTTTTGCATCATCAGACAGAGATAAAATATAAGTTATGATTAGAAAATCATTATCATTGTCAAATATTTGTCTTTCTCCAATAGTTACTTTTTCTAACTTAAATGGAGAAACGTCAACGTTTCTGAATTCTTCCACATTTACACTTACACCTAACTTCCATATCATTTGCACAGTCATATGCACGTTTTTCCCCGTAATAAAACGATAGCTTCCTATAAATGTCCACAATTCAACGGGTGCGTCTATTTCCGGCGCTTCCTCTTCTTGCTGTTCCTTTTTTTCATAACCTGTTTCATTGTAAGCTAATGATGTTTTCATTCCCTCAAAAACCGAATCCAATTGCTGAACCTTACAAGTGTTATAACTAAGAAGGGATACAAGCATACACAAAAAACATATAAATAAAATTCTTCTCATCTTTTTGTCCTACTTCTTCTCTTAATTCTTTTATCAAAAAAATTCGACAAGTTTCTTATCCATTGCTCTTCATCCTGATCTGTCCTCAGTGTAAGATAATCAAGATTAAGTTTATTAAACAAATTAAAGTGTTGTAAATCTCTAACCAAACCTTTAGACAAATCTAAGTATGTAACATCATGTGTTTCTAAATCCTTTACTGTCACAAAACCTCTTGCCTTAGGAAGAGCCTCTTCCCTTATGTCAGATATGATTATGGGAATGACGTCATGTTTTTTCGCAAGGGATTCTAACGATTTTTCATAATTAAATGGCGCAAGAAAATCAGATAATACAAAAACAAGCGAAGGTGTAAGCTGCATACTATTTAAGAATTCAAAGGCGCAGTTCATATCAGTAAGTACACCTTTAGTTTTGGCATACTTAATATTCTCAACAATTCTAAACGTCTCCTTTTGTCCCACCTGAGGTGGAATAAACATTTCAATTCTATCAGTAAAAATTATAAAACCAACTTGATTGCCGGTTTCTGTTGCAGATTGAACTAAAATAGAAACTATAGACGTTTGAATATCTTCTTTCGCATAACTTGATGAACCAAATTTCTTTGATTCACTTTTATCTATCAAAAAGAATACGGAGGTTCTTCTATCTACCAGCCTTAATCTAACATGCAGAATCCCGGTCCTTGTAGTCGTCTTCCAGTCAATAGACCTGAAATCGTCACCTGGCTGATACTGTCTTAGCTCATCAAGTTCAATCCCTCTTGTGGCTTTTAAATAACTTGAGAAGACACCTTCAAAAAGATTAGCCACTAACCTTTGTATATGTAGCCTTATCTTACTTCTCAATAAATTAGTTCACTCCGTTCCTCAGAGATGACATTGTGGTGATAAAAGTGTCATTCTGAGCCCCCACTTCTTGCTTTCGCTCTTACAGAGCCTACTTTCGGCAAGAAAGCAGTGGGGGTGAAAAATCTAACTTGTATGTTTTGCTCACACAAAACAAAATCTATAAAGAGCTACCCATGCTTACTGTTTACTGCCTATTGTCCACATAAATCGGCTGTGCTATGTTCTTCCCTCGTTTACTGTCCCAATTCTAAAATTGGCACCTTGCTCAATACAGTATCTATTATATCATCTGGATCTATCCCTTGAGATTCTGCCTCGTGCGTCAAAATTATTCTGTGTCTTAAAACGGGATAAGCCATTTTATGTATGTGTTCTGGTAATACTATATTACTTCCTGTTAAAAAAGCATAAACACGCGCTGCCTTCGCAAGATAAATAGAAGCACGAGGAGAAGCCCCGTACATGATCTCTTTATTAATATTTCCATTGCTTTCCGAGTTTGGCCTTGTCGCCCTTACGATGCGTGTGGAGTATTTTAAGATTTGAGATTCCTTATACAAAGGAATTTTTTTCGCAATGAAATGTCTTAAGAATATTATTTCTTCAGGACTCAAGACAGCATCAAGCTGAACTTTATCGTCTCGAACTTGTCTCTCAGTAATTTCCCTTTCTTCACTGTAAGATGGGTAAGTAAGCTTGAGCTTAAACATAAATCTGTCTATCTCTGCCTCCGGCAAGAGATAGGTGCCTGATATCTCTATCGGATTTTGAGTTGCAAGAACTATAAATAATTCTTCCAACTTATACGTTACCCTACCTATTGTTACCTGCTTTTCCTGCATGCCTTCGAGCAAAGCGCTCTGAACCTTCGCAGGAGCCCTGTTGATTTCATCCGCCAAAAGTAAATTTGTAAATATGGGTCCTTGCTGAACTGTACTTTTTCTTGTTTCTGGATCGCATAATTCAAATCCCGTAATATCACTGGGTATCAGGTCAGGAGTGAATTGAACCCTTTGAAATTTTGCATCAATTACTTTCGATGCAGTCTTAACCGTTATAGTCTTTCCAAGTCCGGGATACCCTTCTAAAAGGATGTGGCCATCAGAAAAAAGGGCAATAATAATGGCCTCTACCATCTCATCCTGGCCTACTATAACTTTTTCAACTTCCATTTTAACTTCATCAAGTTTTTTACTTATATATTGAGTATCTTCAAAACATTCAGTCTGAACTGCCTCAGCCACTTTCTATTTCTCCTTAAATGCAAACACAAAATCTCGCATGTTACGGTAAAACATCATGTATATATGTATGCTTAGTTTAAAAAGTTTTTAATTATTGCATATTCTTGGCCAATTTATAAAATATATCTAATAAAAATAAATGGCAAGTTAAAATTACCAAAAAAAATAATGTTAATTATTTAAGCAAAAATAGTTATGAAAATCCATTTGATGCAAAAGCCTTATAATATAAATAATAAATCTAATTGTAGACAGAAATCATGATCTGTCATTAACCTGAAAAAGGTTCATTTCAGCCAATTTAGTTATTAGATTAACAAACTGGTGTCACTGACAATTATTATATTAAAACCAGTCCTACTGTCAATTAAGATTAAGTGGGTATTCACTTGACTGAGGTAAAATTTTCATAAAATATAGACTATGCATAACTTAATTAAATCATTAAATATAACCCAAAACATCCTTATATTGGGGACTTGGAATGGAACTTAACTCCCCATTGACCCCGCCAAGTGAATACCCATTAAATTTTTGTTCTTGACGGTCTGATAACCATTGTTAAAATACCCGCTTTTTAAGCACAATATTAAAGAGTTATTATATGAGTGACAGAAGAATTGGAATAATTGGTGGAAGTGGATTATACAATATTGAAGGTATTAAAAATATCAAAAATGTTAAAGTCGAAACACCCTTTGGAGAACCTTCTGACCAGTTTACCACTGGAACTCTCGAAGGAAAGAGCGTTGTCTTCCTCCCACGACATGGAAGATCTCACAACATATTACCATCCGAACTAAACTTCCGTGCAAACATATTCGGCATGAAGAAACTGGGGGTGGAAAGAATAATAGCCGTCAGCGCTGTGGGAAGTATGAAGGAAGAGATTAAACCACTGGACATAGTTATTCCTGACCAGTTTTTAGATCGTACAAGGGGAAGAATAGGTACCTTCTTTGGCGATGGTATTGTTGGACATGTCAGTCTTGCTGACCCTGTATGCTCTGTCCTTGCAGAAACCCTTTATGAAGCGGCAAAAACTGCTGGTGCTACGGTTCATAAAGGAGGCACTTATGTCTGCATTGAAGGACCACAATTCTCAACAAGGGCAGAATCGCTAACTTATCGTCAATGGAACGTAAGCGTCATAGGCATGACAAACATACAAGAGGCCAAGCTGGCGCGTGAGGCTGAGATATGTTACAGCACACTTGCGCTCTCCACTGACTACGACTGCTGGCACGAAGGAGAAGAAGACGTTAACGCAGATATGGTCATCCAAAACTTAAGAAGAAACGTTGATACGGCTAAAACCATTATTAAGTGTGCTATCCCAATGATAGAAGATGAAAGGGGCTGTAGCTGTGTCAATGCGGCAAGTAATGCTATCGTAACACAAAGAGACAAAATTCCGAGAGAAACAAAGGAAAAATTGAACGTTATCTTTGGGAAATATTTCTAACATTACATTCCTTAACAAACCAAATTTTTTCCATACATAAATTTCACCTCAAATATTTATAACGCAAAATAAGGATAAACACACTGAATGACAACGCAACCGCATTAGCCCCAATGATTATGAGGTCTTTCAGGTGTATGCCATAAGTAAGCCACATCGAAAATCCAAAGATCAGTACTATATACATGATTGGAGAAACATCCTCCAACTTCTTCGTTCTTATACCCCTTAATATTTGCGGTATAAAACCTGAGGTAGTACATACGGCCGCAAGTATACCTATAATCTTCCATTCCATATTAATAGCTCCTTTACATCCTACGTAGCACCATTCCTTCGTAGTAGTCATACTACGGAACGAGGACTGTGGAGTACGATTAGTAACTAATTTGTACTTGTTCTGCTTTGTAAAATGTTAAACAAATGACATCTTTATAATTAAAATTGAATATAGCATTAAGTTATGTTAAAATAAACACAAATTTGATGACATCTTACACGGAGTATTACTTTATTATGGAGAAATATGATCTATGGTAAAGGAAATCAATCCGAATAAGTCACTCTTTCCTATCAGTGTAGCTGCAGAGATTTTAGAAGTAAACCCTCGCACCTTGCGAATTTATGAGGAAAAGGGACTCGTCAAGCCTTCCAGGAACGACGGAAATCGGCGACTTTATTCATTAAAGGACATCAGTCTTTTAGAGTATGTCCACTATCTGATTCAGATCAAGAGGGTAAATGCTGCAGGGGTTAGGGAGATACTTACAATCCTTAACACCTTACCTGAAGATAATCGTGACGAGTTAACCTCCCGCGTCGAAAAGACTATCGAGAAACTTCCGAAGGATAAACTGGAGATGTATAAGAAAGGTGACAATGAGATTACCGAGACCCTTGCTTCTGAGTAGGCACTGTTCTTGGTAATACTTCAATAGTCTTTTCGATTAACACACCTATTAAACTCACGCTAGTTTTTTAATCCAAATATGCTTTCTACAAAACTACGGGTTAGATTTTACGTTATTTCTCCTTTCTTCATCTATAACTATATAACTTCATTATTTTTAAAGAACTTTTCCCAACCTCCTGACTGCCAACCTGAATCTGACTCACATAATATCAGTATTAAATATTCACTATTGTTGGCAAATAAGCTTGCATATAATATGTAATTATCTTACTATATTACTATTACTTTTTATACATCCATAGAACATAAAACTATAGCATTTTTGTTTAGGGGTTGTGGTTCACCAAGAGCAACGTGGTATTGGGATAGTGCAGAGGGACACGCTACTCAATATTTTGTCACGATCGGTATTGCCAAGGTTCAATCACCTTGAAGTCACGAAATTTGTCTCTAATAAAGCGTTAAGATATCTTTTCAAAAGGATTTGCCAAAAGGTTCGATGCAAATGCCGTGAGGAACTCTTTTTGGACTTCACAGGACTTTTGGTGAGACAACCCATGATGAAGAAATTCTTCTCAGGATAAAGCTTTTATAAACCCTATCGAAATAGCTACCTTTTTTTGCTCTTCGAGGTTGAATGTATACTTTACTTTAACTTTACAAAATAAATTTTAGAAAGGGAGAAACAATGTCAAAGGCAAAGGTAGGGGACAAGGTAAAGGTTCATTACACAGGATCTTTAAAGAATGGCAAGGTTTTTGACTCTTCGAGGGAAAAAGAACCGCTTGAATTTACTATTGGAGAAAAAAAGCTCATATCGGGTTTTGAAAATGCAATAATTGGAATGACCTTAGGTGAAACAAAAAAAGTTTGTATTCCTTCAAAGGATGCTTATGGTGAACACGATGGTAATCTCGTAACTACTATTGAAAAATCACAATTTCCTCCCGATATTATTCCTCAATTAGGGATGACGCTTAATGTTGAATCAAATAATGGAAAAATCTGTAAGGCAACTATAACAGATATCACTGATAAAATAATAACCATTGATGCTAATCACCCCCTGACAGGAAAAGAACTCATTTTTGAACTCGAACTAGTAGTAATAGCTTAAAATGAAAACCAAAGATGAAAATTTGTCACATTTATTTAAAACTTTTGTTGAGTATAAATGATTAGAAATTTTAGCTGGTTAATAAAGGACGTTGCGCAAGCAAAGCTCGATGAATTAATTAAGAAAAAAGCAGAAGAACTATGGGAATATCTAAAGGAAGGGGCCAAGAAAGCCTTTTGATTCTCTAAAAGAAGTTTTTGAAAAGGGATGGTCTCGTTTTTAAAAACAAAGATTGCAATGCTCACTGTAGCATTACTTTATTCTATTGGTGCTCAAGCGATGTGGGGCAGAGCCGAAATCGAGGATAAAACCACTATTAAAGTCAAGCAGGAATCCTTTTAAAAACGAATATTTATAGCTATTTCCATTATCTCATAAAATGTGTGGAATTCTTGGTGTTTTTGGGAAATTAAATAAAACCGAATCTCAGTTTGAAGCGATGTTACAAACGTTACAGCATCGTGGG
Organism: Candidatus Scalinduaceae bacterium; assembly: GCA_046759445.1. GTDB lineage: Bacteria > Planctomycetota > Brocadiia > Brocadiales > Scalinduaceae > Scalindua_A. Next base: position 34,553 of record JBHICG010000021.1, on the reverse strand, counting down.
CCAGATGATAAAGGAACTATTATGTGGTCTGAGTTTTTTCTCGGCCATCAACGGCTTTCGATTGTTGACCCAGAATGTGGACATCAGCCTATAGAATCTCATGACGGTATATATTTAGTCTGTAATGGCGAGATATATAATCATCAAAGTCTAAAAAATCAATTAAACTACAATTTCTCATCTAATAGTGATTGTGAAGTCATAATACCACTCTATCAGCAAAAAGGCTCAAATTTTTTGAAATATCTTGACGGAATGTTTAGTTTCATACTCTCAAAAAAAGATCAATTTTTTGTTGCTCGTGACCCAATTGGTATTAAACCTTTATATTGGGGTTTTGATGATGAAAATATTTATTTTTCCTCGGAGATAAAGGCCTTGCTAAATACAACTGACCGTATTAGCGAGTTTCCCAAAGGTAGTTATTTTGATTCTAATGAAGGATTTAAAACCTATTACCAATTACCACAGGTTGATGTCTTTATTACGGATATAGGCAAAGCAATTGAAAAGATCAAAAAAACGTTAAAAAAAAGTGTAAAAAAGAGGTTAATGTCTGATGTTCCTGTTGGCGTTTTTTTAAGTGGTGGATTGGATTCAAGTATTATTGCTGCTTTGATGAAAGAAGAAATACCAGAGTTGCATTCATTTTCGGTTGGGCTCTCTGAATCACCTGACATTAAAGCTGCAAGAATGGTAGCACAACATCTTGGCACTGTTCATCATGAATATGTTTATTCAGAAGACGAAATGCGGGAAGTTCTTGCAGATGTTATATATTATCTAGAATCTTATGACCCTGCTTTAGTAAGGAGCGCTGTCCCGTGTTACTTCGTTTCCAAACTGGCAAGCCAATATGTCAAGGTTGTCCTTTCTGGAGAAGGCGCAGACGAACTTTTCGCCGGATACAGTTATTTAGAAGAATATGACGAACCACAAGAACTTCATTCAGAATCTATCCGAATCCTAAGTGGCTTGCATAATATAAATCTACAGAGAGTAGACCGTATGACAATGGCGCATGGATTAGAAGGCCGGGTACCTTTTCTTGATATTGAATTTATTGAGACTGTCTTGAGTATTTCACCTGAACTTAAGATGCAAAGCTCTTTTGGTAAAGAAAAATGGCTTTTGCGTAAAGCATTTGAAGATGTACTGCCTGCTGAGATTGTATGGAGAGATAAATTAGAATTTGCTCAGGGTTGTGGCTCTTCTACTTTTTTTGAGAAAAAGACATCATGCATTACAGAGGAGAAATTACAGAAAGCGAAAGCGCGTGGTATACCTGTCTCATCAAATGAAGAACTTTTTTATTACAATATTTTTGAACGCCACTTTGATCATCCCGATGCCGTCAATCTGATTGGTAAATGGAAAGGTAAAATTCTTTAACACACTGTAAATGTTTAAAGTAATGTCCAATGCAATCAAAAGAAACTAGAACTTACACTGAAGCTGTAAAGAGGGGTGACTATGATCGATATTCGGGTAATCTATTTGGGAAATATGATAATGTACGAACATATTGGGAGGATCAACTTACGAGATTTGTTTTACGCCCTTTTTTATCCAAATTAGTAGCTCATAGGCAAAATCAAGGGAAAAAGCTGAGAATCCTTGATCTGGGTTGTGGGACAGGCCAGGGGTATGAACTTGTTACAAAAATAGATAAACGAGACCTGGATTTGGGATTACAGTATGATCGTGTACTTCCTGAAGATGAAATTGAAATCTATATGGGACTGGATTTGTGCCAAGAAATGGTGGACAAGGGAAATGAAATTTTTAAATGTAAACCGAACGTTAAGTTTAGACGAGCAGATTTAAGAGAGGGTCTGGATGCAGTTAAGGAAGAAAAACCTTTTGATATTTATTTTTCATCTTATGCATCTCTTTCCCATCTTAACAAATCTCATTTAGTCAAACTTCTGATTGATATTTGCAATCACAGCAGTAATGGGAGCTTAATAATTCTCGACTTTTTGGGGAGATATTCAATAGAGTGGCCGGATTATTGGAATGTGAAAACTGAAGCAGAAAAGATACGCGACTATTCAATGAGCTATCTTTATTCTGAATTGAACCAAGATGTTAAGATCGAACACTTTCCTGTTCGGTTTTGGACCGGGACAGAAGTGGAAGAATTAGTTGAAGAACTTACTATGGAAACAAAGGTACAAGTGGAAATATTAAAGAAATATGACCGTTCTATCTTAACAGGCCGTCATACAGATACACAGCAGTATAATCCAAAACTCAAGCCCATACGAAGGACCGTCAACCGTTTACACGAGGATTATATGCGAACTGATCTGTCGGAGTTAATAATTGATACCTCTATAGTTCCAGACCACCCGACAGTTGGTCCTTTTCTCAATGAACTGATTAGAAGCTGGAATATTTTGGTAAACTTTTGCCAAAAAAGGCTCGAAGAAAATGCATCCTTAACAGAATTGGAAGATTGGCCTGAATTTTCAAGTCATCTACAGTTTGCTACAATGAATATTGATAGAGTTATTGCAGATACGGGATGGATGTGGTATGGTGAACCAAGGGCTAATATTATTGAACCACAATTAGGATATGCATTGCGCACTCTGGAAATTAATATGCAAAAGGGTATTGGATGCGGGCATGGCCTGGTTACTATTCTTGAAGCCACAAAATAACTCTTAGTGTTCAACCATAATCAGCTTAAACATTTTCACGTGCAGGTATATTCCAAGTCTGATTGAACTGAATCCTCATGGATAATGATTAAAGCCTCAAATATAACCAAAACGTATGATGACTCGAAAGCCGTTGACAATGTTTCATTTTCTGTAGAATGTGGTGAAACGCTTGTGTTATTAGGCACTAGCGGCTGTGGAAAAACTACCACACTAAAAATGATTAACAGGCTTATCGAACCAACTTCCGGTAAGATAGTTATTGAAGGAAGGGACATACGGAAGCAAAAACCGGAAGATTTAAGGAAACAGATTGGTTATGTAATTCAAAACATCGGACTATTTCCCCATTATACGGTTGAACAGAATATAGCCATCGTTCCAAATCTTCTAAATTGGGATAAAAAACGTATTACAAAACGCACGTTAGAATTGATGGAATTGGTAGGGCTGCCGTTAGAGTATCTACAACGCTATCCGAGTGAACTCAGTGGTGGGCAACAACAACGGGTGGGGCTTGCCCGTGCTCTAGCCGCTGATCCATCGATTGTGCTTCTAGATGAACCATTCGGTGCATTAGACCCCATTACTAGGAGTAAAATTCAGGAAGAATTTAAAAATCTGGAAACATTGCTTCATAAAACTATGGTTCTGGTTACTCATGATGTGTTTGAAGCAATTGACCTCGGTGATAGAATATGTTTGATGGATAGAGGTAACGTTCAGCAAATGGGCACAGCAAAAGAATTGATCTTTTCACCGGAAAATGAGTTTTCCAAAAGCTTCTTTCAAGCCAAACGCTTTCAACTCGAATTGAAAGTGACAAAACTAAAAGACCTTTTACCTGAAATTCAATCCCATGATATAAATGATAAAGACGTAAAGACGTTCAGTGCAGATGATAACCTGTTGGATGTACTGGAAACAATGGAAAAATCTTCCTTGGAAAATTCGACACTTCAAATCCAAGATTCTTATTTTCAATCATCAATTCTAAATACTACTTGTGAAGAGCTCCTTTCGGCATTTTACAAAATAAAATCTAAGCAAAAGTGATAAACTTTTACGATTTTATCCTAAGCCATCTAACAGAAATTGCCAGACAAACTTTCGAGCATATAGGCCTAACCCTTGTAGCGCTGGCAATAGCCATAATCATAGGACTGCCTCTGGGTATTCTTTTGACTAAATACCGGAAGATTTCCAATGTCGTACTCGGTGGGGTTGGTATAATTCAAACAATTCCAAGTATCGCGTTATTGGGGTTCCTTTTGCCTTTCCTCGGTATAGGTACCACTCCCGCTATAGTCGCTCTTTTCCTTTATGCTCTCCTTCCAATCGTCAGAAATACATTCACAGGGATTAAAGAAGTAGAACCGTCTGTTACAGAAGCCGCCAAGGGGATGGGAATGTCTGATATGCAGATATTACGTAAAGTGGAGCTTCCCCTGGCGGTGCCTGTTATTTTCGCGGGAATACGTACCGCTACCGTAATTAATGTGGGAGTGGCTACTCTCTGCGCACTTATTGCTTCCGGAGGCCTTGGACAGTTTATATTTCGTGGAATTGCACTTAACAATATGAATATGATTTTGGCAGGTGCGATTCCGGCAGCAATCCTGGCTCTGTTCTTTGATTTTGTATTATCAATACTGCAAAAATATATCCATCAGGTAATCAAACCTCTTCTTATCTTCTCATCTGTAATTATTTTTGTAATAATCCCTTTTCTGTTTATCCCTTCATTTTTCGCCCATTCATTTCGAGCAGGATTTACAGCAGAATTCATGGAACGCGCTGATGGATATCCGGGGCTCAAGCAACACTATGCAATTTCTATGAATACTGTAGAACTCGATCCGGGATTGATGTACCAGGCGCTTAGAAAAAAGAAGGTTGATGTGATTGGCGGATTTACAACGGATGGACGAATCAAGGCATATCAGTTTCAAGTACTCAAAGATGATAAACACTATTTCCCCCCTTATCATGTAGTACCAATTATTAGGGGTGAGACGCTGAGAAAATTCCCGTTTCTTTATGATGTCTTTTCAAAACTTGAAGGGAAAATCTCAAACAACATAATGTCTGAATTGAACTTTAAGGTAGATCATAATAAAGAAGATCCGGCTCAAGTAGCAAAGGATTTTTTAAGCAATATTGGCCTCAAAACTTCTGAACGAAAACAGGGGGAAGCAGATATTGTTATTGGCTCCAAAAATTTTACCGAACAATACATATTAGCAGAAATTTTTAGACAGCTTATTGAAAATTATAGCGGTCTGAATGTAGAATTGAAAACAGGTCTTGCCGGGACAAAAATCTGCTTTGATGCTCTGGTCAATGGTGAAATTGATCTTTATCCCGAATACACTGGTACAGGGTTACTGGTTATTCTAAAAGCAGATGAAAATGTGAGAAAAGCAATTTTAGGAGATGAGGAAAAAGTTTATGCCTTTGTCTCTAAAGAATCAGAGCTGCGCTTTGATATTGAATGGCTCCAACCTCTGGGATTTAACAATACCTATGCCTTAATGATGAGGGAAAAACATGCAGGAAACTTAGAAATCAAAACCATTTCTGATCTAAAGAATTACCTCGATAAATTAGATAGATGAAACTTAATAATAGTATTCACCAGTTAACATAAAACAAAATGAATATGCTAAAGATATTTAACAATATACATGGGCTGAATGTCTTATCTTTATTAATGACAAAAAAGCCTGCATAAATTATGTAATTATATTACTGTGTCAATATTATTCATCTTATACTTAAAGAGGGCAAAAAATATAACATTTTTCTATATGCTTGGCATGCTTTCATCATGTACTGATATAATATTCTTTGCTTTTAATGACTACTTTAAATTGACAAGAAACAGCCTGAAAATCCTTTGGAGGAAATTGAAAGGCTTACCAACTGGCACACATTTTTGGTTCGGGTGGCAGGTCGATAAAAAAAAGTTACCAAACACCTCTTCTCTGGAATGGCCGTCAAAATTAAACTCTCTCTTTATGACCTTTCCTGAGATGAAATACTGTAATTGATATTATTGTTAACATTTCTAATTTTTCTCATATGTAATACTCTTGAATTGGCTTAACATCGAATTTACTCTCTAGCATGGACCTGATGGCACTCTCTGCGGCTATACCGCCTTGTACGGTGGTACAATAAGGAATTCCAGACACTATTGCGTAACGACGAATATTGTAAGAATGTTCTTGTGCAAGTTTGCCTTCGGCAGTATTAATCACTAATTGGATTTCATTGTTCTTTAAATGGTCTAATATATTAGGACGCCCCTCATATTCCTTATTGACAGTAGTAACTGGTACCCCCTTTTCGGCTATGGTCTTCGCAGTCCCTCTGGTAGCAATTATTTTAAAACCTGATTGATGAAATTTATTAGCAATATCTACTATCACTGGTTTATCTTTATCCCTCACGCCAATAAAAACTGTACCAGAGAGAGGCAAACTCCCATCAATGGCCATTTGTGATTTAGCAAATGCCTTCCCAAAATCAACATCAATTCCCATTACTTCACCAGTAGATTTCATTTCCGGGCCCAAAATAGTATCCGTTCCTTGAAACCTTATAAACGGGAAAATAGCTTCCTTTACGGCTATATGTTTACTTTTTCTTTTACTATCTATATTCAATTCATTTAGTTTACTACCAGCAATAATCTTAGACGCCACTTTTGCGAGTGGAATACCTTTCGCTTTGCTAACAAAGGGCACCGTCCTTGAAGCGCGTGGATTTACTTCTAAGACATAAACTACATCATCTTTAACGGCAAATTGAATATTAATCAAACCAAGAACATTTAATTCTAAAGCCAACGCTCTGGTTTGTGTTTTTATATTATCTATAATTCTTTCTTCTATAGAGTAAGGGGGTAATGAGCAAGCGCTATCTCCAGAATGTACGCCGGCTTCTTCTATATGCTCCATAATACCACCAATAAAGACTTCCTCTCCATCGCATACGGCATCAACGTCTATCTCAATTGCATCTTCCAAAAATTTATCTATTAAGACTGGATGTTCTGGAGAGACGTCAACGGCATGTGTGATATACTCCTCAAGCTCACCCTCGTCAAAGACAATCTTCATAGCCCTACCACCCAAGACATACGATGGTCTTATTAAAACCGGATAACCTATCGAAGTAGCAACCTCTTTTGCTTCCTTAAATGACCTAGCATTCCCGTTATTTGGTTGTAAAAGATTGAGTTTAGACAAGAGTGTGGCAAATCTTTTGCGATCTTCCGCTATATCAATATTCTCAGGTGAGGTTCCAAGAATTTTAACACCCGCATTAGCCAAAGGTACAGCAAGCTTTAAAGGGGTCTGACCACCAAATTGCACAATAACCCCTACCGGCTTTTCTTTCTCAATAATCTCCATTACGTCCTCAAAAGTAAGGGGTTCAAAATATAATCTATCAGAAATATCATAATCGGTACTCACTGTCTCCGGGTTGCAATTAACCATAATTGTTTCAAATCCCATCTCTTTCAATGCTAATGCACAATGCACACAACAATAATCAAACTCAATGCCCTGGCCAATACGATTGGGTCCGCTTCCCAAGATAACTATTTTTCTCTTTGATGTAGGGTTTGCTTCGCATTCAGTCTCGTATGTAGAATAAAGGTAAGGTGTATATGCCTTGAATTCGGCTGCACAGGTGTCAACCATCTTAAATACTGGGCGAATGTTTTTCGCATGGCGACATTCACGAATAGAAGATTCACTTGTGTTTAACAAGTTTGCCAGACGAAGGTCTGAGATACCATATTGCTTTGCCTTCTTTAAAAGATCCTGATCAATCAGGTTTGCGATATATGATGGTGTATCCTTCCCAGAAGTAGCTGACAAAGTTCTTGATTTGTATTGATTTTTAATTTCTTTTTCTAATTCAACAATCTCTTTTATATTATAAAGAAACCATTTATCAATTTTGGTTATGTTATGAATTTCGTCAACGCTAATACCCAATCGTATGCTATCTACAATATACCAAATTCTATCACATGAAGGATTCAATAAATAGTTTTCCGTTAATTCTTCCTTCTCAGAGAAGCTCAACTCAGTTTTACTGATATGTTCATCGAATCCATAAAGCCCGATTTCTAAAGATCTTATCGCTTTCCCCAAGGCTTCTTTAAAAGTTCTCCCTATGGCCATAACTTCACCAACCGATTTCATATGTGTGGTAAGAGTTTGGTTTGCCTCCGGAAACTTTTCAAAATTGAACCTTGGAATTTTAACTACACAATAATCTATAGCAGGTTCAAAAGATGCTGGCGTATAACGCGTAATATCATTGGATATCTCATCAAGCGAGTAACCTACTGCCAGTTTCGCAGCAATCTTCGCAATCGGGAAACCTGTAGCCTTTGAAGCTAAGGCGGAACTCCTTGACACCCTTGGATTCATCTCTATCGCCATCATCTCTCCATTGGAAGGATTCAATGCGAACTGAATATTAGACCCACCTGTCTCAACTCCAATCTCACGAATAATCTTGATTGCTGCATCCCGCATTATTTGATATTCCTTGTCTGTTAATGTTTGCGCAGGAGCTACAGTAATACTATCGCCAGTATGAATACCCATAGGATCAAAGTTTTCTATAGAACATATTATCACTACATTATCTTTAAGGTCTCTCATTACCTCCAACTCATATTCCTTCCAGCCCAAGACGGATCTCTCAATGAGTACCTCATGAACGGGACTTGCCTCTAATGCAAATGTCACATACTCTTCTAATTCCTCAATATTATAAGCCACATTGCCGCCTATACCTCCCAATGTGAATGATGGACGTATGATAACGGGAAACTTTATTTCTTTTACGACATCAATTGCTTCTTTTAAGGATCTTGCATATCCACTTTCGGGAACCTGGATATGTATACGTTTCATAGCTTCTTTAAATTTTTCCCTGTCTTCAGCTTTTTTTATTGCCTCCAGTTTGGCGCCTATTAATTCCAGATCATATTCCTTCAAAATGCCGTTTTCTGCCAAAGAAACAGCGATGTTTAGGCCTGTCTGACCACCCAGTGTGGGTAACAATACATCTGGCTTCTCTTTCTGTATGATCTTGGCTAAGATATCAGTGGTCATTGGTTCTATGTATGTTTTATCAGCAACATTTGGATCAGTCATTATTGTGGCGGGATTACTATTGACAAGGATAATCTTGTACCCCTCTTCCCTTAGCGCCCTACACGCCTGAGTACCAGAATAATCAAATTCACATGCCTGTCCAATTACTATCGGGCCTGACCCAATTATGAGTATTTTTTGAATATCTGTTCTTTTTGGCATTTTATTCCATCATTTTGATAAATCCGTCAAAGATATAGCTTGAATCATGAGGTCCGGGAGAAGCCTCAGGATGATATTGAACTGAAAGCGCTGGTACATCCAAACACCTTAAACCTTCTACAGATTCATCATTAAGATTTATGTGCGTAATCTCTAACCGACCAAACGTATTGTTTTGACCATTCTTTAGTGATTCTCCGTCAACGGCAAAACAATGATTTTGGGCCGTAATGTCTACCTTCCTTGTATTTAAATCCATAACCGGTTGATTGCCTCCATGGTGCCCGAATTTTAACTTATATGTTTTACAACCCAATGCTAAAGCCAGAATCTGATGCCCCAAACATATACCTAAAACAGGTTTTTTCCCCACGATGTTCTTTGTGTTTTCTAACATATATGACACTGCTGCCGGATCACCAGGACCGTTTGAAATGACAATTCCATCTGGTTTCAATGACAACACATCCTGAGCATTCAGCGTTGCCGGAACTACAGTTACATCGCAATTGTAACTCTTTAGTTTTCTTAGAATATTATATTTAACTCCACAATCATAAACGATCACCATGAATGCCTTCTTGCCTTTTCCTTGAAGATGCTCATCATAATTATTCTTTGTAAGTTGATTTTTACTATTATCAACACCAATAGTAATTTCTTCTTCTTCCCAATTGTAAGATTTCTGACAAGTAACTTCTTTAACCAAATCTCTACCTACGAGACCAGGCGCTCTTTTAGCCTTCGAGACTAGACTTTCAACATCCATATCAACGGTGGAGATTACTCCCTGTTGCTCACCGCAATCTCTTATGTGTTTTGTCAGTGCCCTTGTATCGATTCCCTGAATACCCACAATGCCTCTGCTCTTCATAAATTCGCCCAAGCTCATTTGAGAACGCCAATTACTGGGGTACGGACTATACTCCTTGATGACAAATCCCTCTATATATGGCTTAACGGATTCATAATCTTTTTCACAAATACCATAGTTTCCTATCATTGGATAAGTCATATTTACAATTTGCCCCTTATAAGAAGGGTCAGTAAGTATTTCCTGATACCCGGTAATGCTTGTATTGAATACGACTTCACCTGATGTTTCTCCTGCAGCACCAAAAGAAGTTCCCTCAAATATCTTCCCATCCGAAAGAGCCAAAATAGCCTTCTCTGTCTTCATAATATTATAATTGTATTAAATTGTAAGATATAGAAATACTTATTGTTAGATGTTACTAATTATGTATATGACTGTCAAGCTGGAGTATTTTTTCACTTGACAGCAATTAAGCGTTTGATATCATTATTTTAGCATGAAAATAGCATATAGGCATAAGCAACAACGTTTTTATACAAAATATTAAAAAAATAATATTTTTTTGATTTAGAAACATGACACATGCGGAAATCTGATTTATATTCAAGGAGAATAACTTTGTCATTACCTAATTTAATAAGTCTTTCGAGAATACTTTTTATTCCGCCTTTTGTAATCTGTGTAATGCAAGTCCAGCATCATAACTTCTACAGATATATTGCATTAGGTATGTTAGTTGCGATTGGTTTAAGTGATATTTTAGATGGATACCTTGCACGTAAAAGGGGAGAAATCACAAAATTTGGTAAATACATTGATCCAATAGCTGACAAATTAATATTAACAATTGCATGTATTTTGCTTTCCTCTGATAAACTCTGGCCTGAACCCAGATTTCCTAATTGGATACCTGCCATTGTTATTAGCAGAGAATTTCTTTTTTTGTTGAGTTTTATTGGAGCCATTTTTATATTAAAACGAAGAATTGACTGGTGCCCTAATAGGTTGGGCAGGCTTACAACGTTTTTGCAGGTTACTGCAGTTATTGCAGTTTTGATAGGAAATCACCTTTCTTTGACAACTCTTATTATATTGTGGTGGTTAGTAGCAATTGTAACTTTTGCTTCAGCCGTAAATTATATGTATAAAGGTGTTAAACAACTTTAAAATTACCTAAATTTATCATATTTTCAACTAATACTAAATAAGAAGGTTTTATAATATTATGTTTAATACAATAACAGAAGCCATTGAGGATTTAAAGCAGGCTAAGATGATTATTGTCGTTGATGATGCAAGTCGAGAAAATGAGGGAGACATAACAATAGCGGCAGAAAAGATCACACCTGAAGCAATAAATTTCATGTTAACACATGCGAGAGGGATAATTTGTTTAACCATAACAAAAGAACATGCAAAGCAAATTGGTTTAACTCCGATGGTAACAAATAACACATCTAATTATCAAACTCCCTTTACGATAACGATAGATGCAAAAGAAGGTATAACAACGGGAGTATCTACAAAGGATAGAGCGAAGACCATTTTGACTGCAATAAGCGAAGATTGTAATCCACATGACCTTGATAGACCTGGGCATGTTTTTCCACTCATGTCTCAAAATGGAGGAGTCCTGGTACGTGCCGGCCATACTGAGGGCGCTGTTGATCTTAGTCGCTTAGCAGGTTTGAAACCTGCTGCAGTAATATGCGAGATTATGAATGAAGATGGTAACATGTCAAAACTTCCTGATCTTATAAAATTCGCAGCAAAATATAATCTAAAAATATGCACAATTGCTGACATAATTAAATATCGTCGCGAAAAAGAACGTTTGATTGAAAAACGTGTTGCCGTTAATCTACCCACAGTATATGGGAAATTTGTATTACACCTTTACCGTTCATTTATTGACGAATACTTACATTTAGCCTTGTGCCTTGGGAATATAGGCAGTTTAGACAACGCTCCTGCCCCAATTCAAACAGATCCGATATTAATACGAGTTCATGATGAATGCTTAACGGGCGATATCTTCGGTTCCTTAAGATGTGATTGTGGAGAACAACTTCATAATGCCCTAATAATGATTCAAAAAGAAGGAAAGGGAGTCTTACTATACATGCGACAGGAAGGTAGAGGGATTGGACTTGAAAACAAACTGCATGCTTATGCTTTGCAAGAAAATGGTTTCGATACCGTGGAGGCAAACAAAAAATTAGGCTTTGTTATAGACAAACGCGACTACGGAATAGGCGCTCAAATACTAAGGGATTTAGGGATATCAAAGATGAGGCTTTTATCAAACAATCCGAAAAAATTTAATGCGCTAACTGGTTACGGATTGGAAATTGTAGAAAGAGTTCCTATAGTTACATCACCAAGGGAGGAAAATCAACAATACTTGCGTGTAAAAAAAGAAAAGCTTGGACACATTCTTGAAGGCGTTTAAATTGTCACCAGTCAAAAATAAATAAAACTACAAAATAATACAAATATAAAAAGAATTGTTGACTTTAGTATACTATTTTGTTTATATTTGCAACAATTTAGAATTACGCAGAAAACCTTTAATTGTAATTGCGGGATACAGCAATGTTAGTAACAACGGGATTAAGGTATTATTTCTGCTTTTTGTATCATTCCAACAATCACCCACTGATGTGCTTGTGGTCTATGAATAGTAGGTCACCATATCGTTTCCAGTAATTGTACCACAATGTAAGGATAAACCAAGTGATCCATGTGTAATGCAAAAGGCAACATCATTAGACACAAAACCCATTTATAATGCAACTTCTGTCAGGCTTTTCGAGCCGTTGTGTTCACGTGCATTTAATTATATAAATATTTTTAAAAGAAAGGGGGTTATGAAGAACTAATTATTATAATCTTCGTATGTTGCTAAACAATCAAGTTTGAATTTCTTGGTTTAAAATTTTTGGACTAAATCGATTTCATGCGAAAAAGCATAAAGCCTTAGAAAGAGTTAAATTTAAATAAAAAGCTTCTACGGGTATTTTAAGTTTGGAAATAATCGTAAAAGTCTGATAAATAATGAGGAGAGTAAATTATGGATTCATATAAAAAATATGTAGCTGAACTTTTGGGTACTTTTATGTTGGTGTTTATTGGGGCTGGTGCAATCTGTGCCGATTATTATTTAAAAATGGCTGGTGGTCAGGGTATAGGTCTTATAGGAATTTCAGCAGCTTTTGGTTTTGTAGTTGTAGCAGCCATATATGCAACAAGCTATATTTCGGGTTCTCACATAAATCCTGCAGTCACTGTCTCATTTTGGGTTAATAAAAGAATGGATGCGAACACAGCAATTTTTTATATAGTATCTCAATTATTAGGCGCTACGATAGCAGGTTACTTCTTGAAGATCTTATTCCCCGATGCCGTCAGTACAGTTTTTCTAGGAACGTGCGCATTAGGTGCTGGAGTTGGCGTTAAAAGAGCCGTATTCATGGAAGCAATAGTATCATTCCTATTTGTATTTACAATATATGCAACCGCCGTTGACAGGAGAGCATCAAAAACTCTTGCCGGTGTCGCTATCGGTTTAGTGTACTTATTCGGAATTTTAGTCGCCACTACAATTAGTGGAGGGGCATTAAATCCAGCACGTGTATTTGGTCCCGCTATGGCATCTGGCCATTTCGATTATCATTTTGTTTGGTGGTTCGGACCGATTATTGGTGGAGTGTTGGCTGGATTACTCTATGACAATGTATTCTCAGAAAAAGTAGTTGAAAGAAAATCGTCAACGGCAAGGAAATAACTCTCCATTATTTAAGTTTTTATGTCAAACATATTTAAAGAAATTTTTAACTTTTAGAAAATAATCATTATTACGTTAAGCAAATAGTTTATACAAGTAGAAGGTTCTATAAAAATTTAACATTATATACATGTTCCGTATATAACAGTTAATACTTGTAATTAAATCGCTTGGTGATAAAGAGTAAAGGGCGGAGTATTTCTAAATTTTGAGATTTTAATTATTTTTAAATCTTTTTTATCGTAAACATACAGAAGCCGTATGTCTACAATTTAAATAAACTATAGAAATTTCTTACATAACAGCACACAAAGATGAGTTAAAAGATTTTATTTTGCCGCATTCTATGGAATTTCGCAGATGGTTACATAACAAAACTAGGGCTTACGGCAACAGAGATACCTTCTGTCATAGACTATCTTGGACACTCCTAGACAACTCCCCGCAACTCTCTCAAATACTTAAAAAGTAGCAACATTTCCTGTCTTTTTTTGTTGAACATGTGTTGGAAAATCTTACACGACTTATCCTTTATAATATAAATACTTAAAGCAAAATTTGAATACTTTGCACATTTATGTTTTTTTTAATAAACAAATTATTCAATAAGTATTATACCCGTCCAATTATCTTCCCCTGAAAAGCAAAGTATTAAGTAACATAAAACTCATAAGTTATAACAAAATCTAACCAAGAACGTACTGTGGCACGATAGTTGTTATACGATAAAATAGCTATTTTTTGGTTTTAACATGAAAGGAAAACTATGACAAACCTTCTAGGAAGACTTGAAAAACGTTCTTATGTAAGATTAGAACTCACTATGCCTTTAAAATTACTTAACTACAAAGTTAATACAAAGAATATCAGCCCTGGAGGTGTTTACTTTGAAGTAGTAACAGATAATACCAAACCGTTCTCTCCTGGGGAAACGGTAAAGTTTGAAATATTAGCAAAGACATCCACAGTCAGGTTCCCCAGTGGAATCATCAGGCTGACGGGGAGTGGTATAATTGTTAGAAATGAAAAAATATGTAACAACGGTCTTGGTAAAAAAATTGGTATAGCCTTGGTATTTACTGATAAACTTGAAATCCTGTTTGATTAGAAATTTCAGCATTTTCATAACACATCGGTAACAATATAAACTCTTTCGATACTTATAATTTCCATTTCTCCTTATACTTCAGCGTTTGTAACCAAACTTACGTAAAAGCGCCTTTCTTTCACTGATATCATTTCCATCTTCTATGCCTTTTGGTACGAAACCGTCTATTACACCCATTACACCACGACCAAGTTCAGTTTCAGCTATAACTATCTCAACCGGATTCGCTGTGGCACAAAATATGGAACATACTTCCTGGCAATTTTTAATCGCATTTAACACATTTATGGGAAATGCATCTTTCATAAGAATTATGAATGTATGGCCAGATGCAATAGAAGATGCGTTTCTTGCTGCAACCTCTGTCAATTCTTTATCATTACCTTCCGTTCGTACCAAACACTCAGCAGACGCCTCACAGAAGGCAATCCCAAACCTGACATTCGGAACAGACCCAACCATTAATTCATAAAGATCCTCGATAGACTTGATAAAATGTGTTTGTCCAATTATTACATTTGTTCCTTCAGGCATCTCTACTTTGACTGTTTCTAATTCCATTGTTTCTCCCCCCTTATATCTTAGAAATATATCATTGTAGCAAATACTCATTATAAAATACAGTTGACACTAAAGTAGACTCGTGCTATTTTATGTTACCACTTCCACACAGCTTTGTAAGTATTTTAATTTTGGAACTTTTAATAACCTTTGAGGAAAACCATTGTATGATGAATAGTAGAAATTACATGCTCGGTATCATTTTTCTGATATTTAGTATAATAGGTAATAATGTAGTTTTCAATCTGGATGCAAAGGCAGATACCAATGTGGTAGCAGTCGTAAACGGACAAAAGTTAAGTCGTGATGAACTTGCCAACTTGCTTATTGATGCCTATGGTAGTGAAGGACTTGGTCTTTTAATTAGAAGAACACTCGTAAAGCAGGAGTCCATCAGACTTAATGTAAAAGTAAATAATGATGAAATAACTAAAAGAATAGAAGATCTAACCGAAGGTGCAATCAAACAGCAAATGAAAAGAGCCGGTTTAAAGGATGAAAATGACCTGAAGCGAGAACTAGAAAAGCAAGGTATAACAATTGAACAATATAAAAAGAATATAATCAAGATGTTTAAACTTACAAAGCAACAGGTAGAGGTTGAACTATTAGCCGAAAAAATTATAACGAAAACTATAGAAATAACAGATGAAGAATTACATGAGGCTTACGAGGATCAGTACGGAGAAAAAATCATCGCCAGACAGATTGTGTTGCGCACAATGAGAGAAGCGGAGAAAATCATTGAAAAGATAAAGACTGGTGCCGATTTTGAGGCACTGGCAAAAAAAGAATCTATTGATAGAAATTCTGCCTCACGTGGAGGTAGTATGCGCCCATTTGGACCACACGGAATTCTTGGGAAAGCGGTAGCGAAACTGAAAAAGGGTGAAATAAGTGAGATAATAAAGACGGATAGCGGATATCATATATTAAAGATAGACAATCGGATACCGAGAAGCATGAAGAAATTTAGCGCAGTAAAAGGTGAACTAGTAAAGCTTGTAACAGTCCAAATAGTTCAAAAAAGGGTAGGGCCCTGGCTCATAAACCTTGTTGAGAGCGCAGAAATTACTAAGAATTTACCAGATTAACCGTAAACTTATTATGATTGAGAAAACAATACAGGATACAACA
The DNA here is from genome assembly GCA_046759445.1 of Candidatus Scalinduaceae bacterium. Taxonomy (GTDB): domain Bacteria; phylum Planctomycetota; class Brocadiia; order Brocadiales; family Scalinduaceae; genus Scalindua_A. The sequence goes on along the minus strand of JBHICG010000021.1, from coordinate 18,121 downwards.
CTCTATCACAAAAAATTGTAGAAAAGTTATCTAGTCACGAAGAGGTTCAATATATGGTAAATTGGGAATTGTCTTTTCAATTCATTTAAAATCATACCTTGCCAATCCTGACAATGAATCGACGTAAACGGTTGCTTTTCTCTCATTGCTTCCTATCAATTGTATTTTGGGGCCTGTACCCCTCCCATTATTGAAGAATGTATATTTCATCATGTCATAATCATCAATTTCTTCAGGTTTCAATATTATTTCAGGTGGTAAAATAAACAATTGACCATCATTCCTTTTCAGGATATTTTCCTCAAAGTCAACCGTTACATCCATATCTTTTCGTGTTAATACCGCCTCAAGGTGTGTATTTCTCAGAAAAGTTATTAGCTTAGATATTGCTCCCCTAAACCTTGCTGACTCTATTGCATTCGTTACCCTTGGTATTGAAATCATACCAACGACTGTCACAATAACCAATACAATTATAACCTCAATAAGTGTGAAGGAATTAGCATTACGGTCTTTTTCAATCATTATTCCTCTATCATCTTAAAAGGTAGATAACCCTTATTTGTCCACACTCCACCGAATAAAATCTCAGTGGAAAATACCTCTGCCCATCCATCCCTTAACGCTATATCCATTTCTTCTGATAATTTAAGTGTCTTCATCTCCTTACCTTCTAATCTTATTATCACAGGTGGTATAAGCCTTTCACTATTTTCGTGAAATTGTACCTTTACATAATTGAAGTCTTCAGACGGATTCACAAGACTTAATTGCATATCACCGTAAAAATATGGAAGCGCATAGCGAATTAGGTTTTTTATCGCAACATTTATCTGAGTTGAAATTACACCATCAGTTACAATCACAACTGTGTCTCCCTGCTCTTTTCCGAGTATAGAGAATTGAATATATCCTGATTTGTTCGTAGTAAAACTATCACTTTTGATTGCTATCTTTGTCTTATCTTGTGGAATGATCTGCATTTTACTGCCTTCGACAGGGTCTCCGTCTTCGTCAATAACTAACACATTTGCATATACAAACTCACCCAGATCAAGTAACATGTTTATGGGTGAAACAACAATTTGATTTCCACCTGATGCAATTGTAGTATCGTCTTCTGCTTCATCTGCTAATACAACGCTACAGCACAGAAAAGCTACAAGAAATATGAAACGAGTGAATTGTTTTATGCACATAGACAAATCAAAGTATGGGTTTTTTGTAAATTATCATAAAGGTTTCTGGCGATAAGTGAAAATCCATAAATTTAAAATAACCTTTACTCAGGATAAACGGCGAAAATTTCATACTTATTGACGTTTTTCCCAGCAATTAATTTATACTCATACCCACCATAACGACTTTGTTGGGTTGTTTTCTTCCCCGAACCAGTGGAAACGGCACGGACTGTGACAAAGTCTGATTGATCTAAGGTTATATATGGTCTTATGTCCTCAAAACTCTCGCCTATTATTCCAAGATTCCAGAATACTTCCCTTAGCTCCTCCGGATCTTTGATAGGACCATTTTTCTTTATATATAGCATTAGTTCATCAACTATCCCAATGGAAAGTCCGGGTATTGAATTGAGTATCTCCTTTGACGCAAAATTTATGTTAATTCTAATCTGATTGTTGCCATATACGGTAATGTCATTTTTAATATTTTCAAATATCTCTGACTTTACACCACGAACCAGTGTCAATTCCTCAATTGAATCGAAGGGAGCATCTTTGGCTTTATAAGGCTCTGGTAGCGATTCATAATATTTGTCTTCTGCTCCATTAAGATGGGTAAGGTCATCATTGTCAACCCAATCCAAAATTGAGTCGACTATAACATCAGCATCAAGCATATCTGTATCCTTTTGAGTAAGATATTTGATGAAGATTTCTCTGCTTTCATCACTTAAACCGTTGAGGTTAAGCTTCCCATTTTCATCAAATAAGTACACATCACAATAAATATTGCCTATTTGAATTGAATATGGATTCTTACTGGGAATCCATTTGGTAGTTTCTTGACCCTCTATACCTTTAGATTTAGAAGTCTCTTCTTCTTTTATACCTGGGGTTGGCGCTAGCGCACCTTCTGATGGAGGAGTAGCAGGAGTAATTGCAGACCCTTGTGAGGGGGGTTGGCTACTTGATGATTCACCACCAGCATCTGATATCTTATTTAGGGCGTAGAGTGCTGCCCCCCTTGTTGCATAATAATCCTTTATCCTATCAGTATTTACAGAGTTCAGGGAGATTGAAATCCTTGTATCCTTTGAAAACCCCAACGCAACCATACTAAGCATTGCTATCGCCCATAATACAAAGATTAGTACATAACCATTATTGGAGCAATCATCTCTCTGTTTTGACTGCTTTTTGACATTACTACCTTTATGGCTTTTGGCAGACTGTTCTTTAACCATGAATCCTTCCATTCAAGACTAACATTACCTAAACCTGAACTTTCATTTTCACTCTCCTGCTCGTCAAGAAACTTAAAGGCAATTTCTTCACACCCATCAAAGATAGTTACTTTCTCACTACCATTAAACATCGTATTATCCACATCCTCAAATTTGTCAGTGCTTTCATCGGGTAAAAATCTTTTTTCCTGGTAGTTCAAGTTATAACCATTTTCATCTTTTTCCCGATAATACAATACTGCCATCAATCCCAATGAATAACGCTTTTCAAGAGATATTGGCGTGACAAAAAAAATCTTATCTGAATCACCACTGAAAACCACTTCTCCATTAGAATTCTCATTCCTCATAGACGACACTTGCTGATAAAAAAATTGTAATGCGCTCTTTCTTCTATGGCTCTCATCAAGCCATTTACTGCCCTTTTCCATCTGAAGGAATCCCATTCTAACAGAAAAAGACACTAGTAAAATCAAGGTTGTCCCAATAGAAATAGCGATTATGAGTTCCAATAAAGTAAATCCACGTTCACCTTTTTTCATTTTATACTCACACTTGATATATCTATACCATCAACAAAAACCGTGTAGAAATACACATTCTCATTATTTCCTTCAGCACTTTTATCTTTTTCTTCTTCAACACGCCAGTTGACGCCATTGTCCAAAGTCCTACCCTGCCAATAATTTTTTTCCCCACTTTGTGTATTAATATCACCTATCAATCCCAGGAATGTCTGTTCGGCCTTTGTAATCGCAACATCAAGCCTTTCATCATAATCATTTACCTTTGATCTTAACATAGTAGAATTGCCTAACAGTTGTATGAAAGCCGTTATTGAGATAGCGGTTATAGCAAGGGCAATGATAATCTCCAGGATAGTAAATCCCCTATCATTTTTAATGATACGCACTATTGCCTCCTTCGGGCAGCTTTCTGAATTTGCGTAATTAGTATCTGTTGCGGAAAAGGCATTATCAACATGATTTGTAGGGGCTGTTCCCCGAACAGCCTTATAAAAGCGGTTCGTTCGGGGAACGAACCCTACATAAATATTCGAGAAATTGCTTTCTGCAACAGATACTAATTATGCTTTTACTGATACTCATTATTTAACCCTTTTTGTCATCTTTGCTATCTGTTCAAGTTTTTCTTTGAACTCTTTGGTTAACATATCCGCCTCGGCAGCAGTATTTATTACATGAGGCGTTATTAGTATCATCAATTCCGTCTTCCTCTTAGTTTTGTCTGTTGATTTGAAGATGTTACCAACAACCGGGATGTCACCCAAGAGAGGAACTTTATTTATAGTCATTGCATTGTCAATGTCAATAATTCCGCCCAGGTAAATCGCATGGCCACTCTTAATAACCAAGGATGTCTGTGTTTCCCTTACAGTGAAAGCCGGGGTATTTGGAATAGCAGCAGATGTTGCAACCTTACTCACCTCTTGAGTAATATCCAGTGTAACCATTTCGTTTTCACCAATGCGAGGAGTCACTGTAAGGATTATGCCAATATCTCGATATTGTATTTGCTCCAATGGGTTACCACCTCCCACAGGTTGTGTGGTACCCGTCCTTATGGGTTCAGATGAACCTACCTGAATGTGTGCCTCCTGTTCATCACGGACCAGGATGTGGGGTGTAGAGAGTACTTCCATCTCTGTCTCACGGGCAATCAAATCGATTATAGCATCAATATCCCTATTCAATGTGAAGAACTTAGTCCCAATCCCTGTGAGAGGATCTGTCCCTGTGGTTCCACCTGTAGGCAAAAGTGATATGCTACCACCTTCACTCGTACGTCCCTTATGTCTGAAGAAATACTCAATCCCATGTGCCAGGGCATCTGTTAACGTGACCTCTGCAATTACGGCCTCTATGAGTACCTGTTGAGGTGTAGCATCAAGGGTTTGAATAATAGTCGTTATACTCTCGTAATCAATAGGCAGCGCCTTTACGATAATACTATTCGTATTTTTATCGGCAATAATTTTCATGGGCTCTTGCGCTGCCTCGCCGGGTTTGGCCACAGGCGTAATCTTCTCCTTAAAAAGTTCCGTTAAGATAGTTACAGTAGTCTCCGCCTGTTCATGCTGCATCTTATAAACATACAGCCTCATCCTCTTCTCTTTAACGCTTACGTCTATGTTTGATATCCAGGCATCAACCGATGAAAATATCTCTGGAATATTAGTTGCCACTAATATTTTGTTTGTATCCTGAAACGGGATAAAGGCTATATCCAGTTTTGGGCCTTTTGTCTTTGCGCCGAGTGTTTGTGCAACCAACTCCAGATCCTTTGCAAGAGTCTTTGTATCGGCATATTTTATTTCATAAAATCTCAATGCCTTTCCCGCAAAAAAAGGCACATCAAAGGTCTTTATAATTTTTAATAATTTGTCCATATTCTTAATCTTCTCTGAAATAATAATTGCATGGGTATCATTTGGCGCGATAACAAAACCAGCTTTAGTTAACAACCCCCTCAGCGTAGGAATTATCGCCTGAGGCGCTATATGCCTACATTGAACTATTTGAGTAATCACGTCCTTACTTTGCGTCTTCGTCACATCACCGATACTTTCTATCCCTGCTTCACTACGGGCCTCCTGTATAGGTACCACCTGAAAAATGTTCCTATCTTTTACCATTGCAAAGCCATTTGTGTTCAACATTGCCTGCATAATGTTTACAAGTTCTTCCCTGTAAAACTTTCCTGCTGTCCGTAAGGTAATCAGGCCTGTAACCCTCTTATCTAGAGTATAATTTAATTCCAATATCTCTCCTAAAATTACGTTAACGACCTCTTTTATGTCCGCATTTTGAAAGTTAAAGGTTATGTCAATTCTTTCACCTTCGGGCGCTCTTACTATGTAGGGTTTTGCCTCAACCTTTTCTAACGGGTAAATGAACTCTTTTTTTGCAGGTTCAACCTTCTCTTCTTTAACCTCTTCTACCTCTGGTGTTATTTCCCACTCCCATTTTCTTTTCTCCACAACCTCTGGTTGTTTATCATCTTTTGCTTTTTCGATTGATTTTGTATCCTCATCCTCGCTAACAAGCGTTTTACAACCTGCTTCAAATGTGAGCGCCAAAGAAAACATTATTAATAAGATATTTTTCAATATATTAAGGCCTTAAAAAAATTTTAGACAAATTAATTGCTTCTCAATTAGCTAATTCTTATTGCTATCACCTAAATTGAACGATTTTATATTATATGCCATTGTAGCCGCTGGCTTAAGGCAATCTTAAGATTGACCGCCTGCGTTTCTCATCATTTGATGGATCCTCGTAAGTCACGCAACCTCAAGGTTGCGGCTACAAAATCGCTCAATTTAGGTTTTACTAAGATACTAATATTGTTTCTCGGAAGGAATTTACCCTTCAGGAGTTTAAGGCAATTTAGCATAAGCTAAATTGCTATAAAAGGCTAAAGCCTTAACTCCACGCTTATTTTTCTTGTATTGTGTTTGTAAGATTCCTGATGATTGCAAATTGTCCCTATGATATTAAGCTTGAAGGGTGAAATCAAGACAATTAAACGGAAACCTCTAACGTATAACGGAATTGCATTGCCTCTCTTGTAATTTAAGAGAAAAATGATGGAAGGTAGTCTTGCAAAATACTACAATGGGTACTCTAGTTTATATAAACAGAAACAACAATGTTGCATCTGCTCCCTATAATGTAAATATTTTAGAAAAAGCCATTTAAGATTACAAGAAAAATATATTAACAAGTTAAGCCTTCGGCAACAACTTTCAGGCTCCCTCTTTTTAGAGGGGAAAATTTGATTTAAATTCCTATGTATGAACTTAGGCGCTTCGCGCCAATTGGAATATTTATGTAGGGTTAGTTCCCCCTGCCCGACGGATGGCAGGCGGGCGAACGAACCGCTTTTATAAGGCTGTTCGGGGAACAGCCCCTACAAATCATGCAGATAACGCTTTTCCGCAACATATACTACTTAGTCTTTAAATTATAAAAAGTAAAGCTCTCTATGTATAAAGTTTTAACAATTGCCGGTTCGGATTCTTGCTGTGGGGCTGGTTTGCAGGCTGACCTGAAGACCATAAATGCACTTGGTGCCTATGGCACATGCGCTGTTACGGCAATAACTGCACAGAACACTCTCGGTGTAAGTTCAACCTTCGAGATTCCAGCAGGTCTTGTAGGTCAACAAATAGATGCCGTTATTACGGACATAGGCGTAGATGCATTGAAGACTGGAATGCTTGCAAATGAAGAGGTTGTTGAGATAGTATGTGACAGGATTAGAAAGTATAATCTCCAAAAGCTCGTAGTTGATCCCATAATCAAATCGCACAAAGGGAACAGGCTTTTATCTTCAGAGGGTGTTAAGAAACTCCGTTTTATCCTGATTCCATTATCCTACTTAGTAACCCCTAATATCCCGGAAGCCGAAATCCTGGCAGACAAGAAGATTAAGTCTCTTCCTGATATGAAGGATGTCGCTAAATCCATATACGAACTGGGAGCAAGGAATGTATTGATCAAGGGCGGACATGCCGTAAATCATGGAAATGGAGATCATGGCTTTGAAGACAAAGCGATTGATATTCTCTATGATGGAAATTCCTTTGAATACTTCAAAGAAAAGAAGATTAAGGCAGAAAACGTTCATGGTACAGGATGTGTGTATTCCGCAGCAATTACTACTGAACTGGCAAAAGGAAATAATTTAATAAGTTCAATCACAATTGCTAAGAAATTTGTAACTAAAATGATTAAAAATCCGTTAACATTAGGGAAGGGACATAAGCTTGCTAACTTCAGTCGTTAAAATTCACCACATAAACTACAAACATATTTATGAATAATAATCAACTCACTACTTCTCAAAGAAAGGGCATACAGATTACGGACAGAGACCTCTGTATAGTGGCAGGCCCAGGCTCTGGAAAAACAAGCGTACTTGTAAAACGTTTCGTAAATCTTGTGACCAGGAAAAACGTATCAATCAATGAGATATTGACTCTCACATTTACAGAGAAGGCAGCAAATGAGATGAAGATAAGGGTAGCCGCTTTATTTGAGCGAGAAGGAATGGAAAAGGAACGTCAGAAGATAGAGTTTGCATACCTTTCAACCATCCACAGTTTCTGTGCACGTTTGCTCAGAGAAAATGCAATTGAAGCGGGCATTGATCCTCAATTTCGAGTTATGGACGAGCTCGAGACTAACAGGTTCAAGGAACAAATCTTAGAAACAATATTAAAAAAATGGTCAGACGAAAGCAGACTGGATGTATTCCTTAATAACATATTCTGGCATCAAATGGACTCAAAGAGTAGCAGGATTAAATCATTTAAGGAATGCCTGATGCATCTCTATGAAAAGATAAGAAATGCATGTCAACCGATCTCAAAGATTGTCAAACCAATTAATATATCTCAAGACGTATTAATTACATACAATAATATTAAGGACATAATAAGTGAAATAAATGAGTTATCTTCTGAAAAAGAGCTGCCTGAAAAAACCAGAGACAAAATAGAATATATTTTAAAACGTTGGAATACATTAACACTGCAAAAGAATATAGATGAATTATACAACGGAGAAGAAAAAGACACTCTCACCCTTTCATTATTAAACAAATTCAAAGACATTAATTCTTCCATAAACTTGAGCGTATCTCAGGATGTAAAACAGCCTTTGAAAGACTTACGCAAAGAACTCGAAAATCTTATCGGATTACTCATAGAGGACTATTCAACCAAACCGAAGATGGTGTTAAAAGAATTTCTCATGGATTTCGACGCTGCTTATACAGAAGGGAAAAAGATTGAAAGCCTTGTCGACTTTACTGATTTGGAAGAGAAAACAATAGAATTATTAAGAGAAAAGAAACACATAACTGATGAGATAAAACGAAGGTTTAAGTATATACTGGTTGATGAATTTCAGGATATCAGTAGATTACAGAGAACCATTATAGACCTTATAAGAGGCAAGGATAATTTATTTGTTGTGGGCGATGCAAAACAATCCATATACGGTTTCAGAAATGCAGACGTTGAAATATTTCAAAATCTACAAAATGAAGTGAGTTCAAGTTCCTTAATATGCCTAAATGAAAACTTTAGAAGCCGACCACAGATACTGGACTTTGTTAACCATATATTCGATAAGTTATGGTCAGATAATGCAGGCAATCAACAAAAAGATTGCAACGAAATAAAGGATGCTGCTAATTGCTCAATAACAAGTGCGGATCCATTTGATTCTACCTCCCCTCTTTCCCCTCCTTCGCAAGGAGGGGAAAGAGGGGAGGTTTCTAGTTTGTTAACGAATAGTGAACATCAACTAAAGGCAGGAGCAACATTTTCACATAAATCGATCCCTTCTGTCGAAATGATTATGGCCGCAGGAGAGGATAAGACGCAGGCAAGGAAATGGGAATCCATTGAGATAGCAAAAAGAATCAAAGAGATCGTAGAAAAAGGCTTAATCAAGATTACAAACAAAAGAGAAAAGGAACGAAATCTATTATACAGAGATTTCGCAATCCTATTTCGCAGCACAACTGACATAAAACTATACGAAAGGAGCCTTGCAGAACTTAACATACCTTACTATGTCATTAGCGGAAGGGGGTTCTTTAACACAACTGAAATTACAGACTTAATGAATCTGCTAAAGGTAATAGAATCTCCCCTGGATGAAATAAATCTTGCTTCAGTTCTGAAATCTCCGTTCGTTGGCGTAGATGACGAAGCCCTTTTCTGGCTGGCAAACTACGCCCATAATGCCCATAACGGGAACGAAAGAAGATATATTTATGAAATCTTAAATGAGGTTGTTGACATAAAGGAAATCAAGGCAGATGTCAGGAATAAGATTACTCAATTCATGCAACTCCTGAAAAAAATACAAACCATAAAGCCCAGAACTTCATTGTGGCATTTGATCTCCCTTATCCTTAAGAGGACAGAATTTCAGTCCAAAATGCTTATCTTCTCAAATGGAAAAAGAAGGTATGCAAACCTCCTGAAGTTAGTTGAACTCTGTAAAAACCAGGAGGACTTTGAACCCGTAACTTTAAGAGATTTTATTGAGATTGTTGAAGATTATAAGTTCAGAGAGATAAGAGAGTCCGAGGCTCCTGTAGAATCTGAAGAAGAAGACGTTGTCAAATTGACAACCGTTCATGCCGCTAAAGGGCTGGAGTTTCCGGTCGTAGTCATCGCTGACGTGGACAGAGACAATGTAAGGCCATCAGATTATTTTGTGTATTCAGAGAAACACGGAGTTAGCTTCAAGATAATAAACCCACTGACTAATGAAGTTGAGGAACCATTAAGCCACAAAAAAATCAAAGAAGAAATAAAAGAAAAGGAAATTCAGGAATCAAAACGTTTACTTTATGTGGCAATGACAAGGGCACAGGAACATCTGATAATCTCTGGAGGCACAAACAAGGGCAGAAATAAAAAAGGACAGGACAAGGGTAATTGGTTCAATGATATCTATTCAATCCTTGATTTAAGTATGGTCCCCAAAGAGAATCCAGAGATTATAAGACTTAACGGTGACAAACAAAGGATAAGATGTACTATCATAACAGAGGAAAACAAACCTCCTGCCCAACTCGTTTCAGGCATTCCAAATGCAGGCAAAAGGAAGAGTTTGCTTACTAAACATAAGGAGGAAATAGCCGCCTGTAACGAAATTAAGACACCACCGCCTTCAAAAGACATAATTAATACAGGCACAGACATATTATCTGTTATCAAACATGCTGTACCCGTTGACAATAGCCATTATGTATACTCTGTCACAGAAATACTTAAGTTTTATTTTTGCCCTCAGCTATACTTTTTTACGTACATATTAGGTTTACGTGGGACAAAGGAAGGATTACGTCCCAATCCGGAATCTGAAGAAGACGCAAACACACCGTATGATGATGAGATACCCGGACACGAGTTGGGAAATATCGCACATCGGGTCTTAAAGAGATACCATTTATCAGAAAACAAAGTGGCGCTCCAGGAACATATTAAAAGAGAATTCGCCACATCTGGATTTGAGGCAGATCAGTCCAGGATAAATATGGTTGCGAGTTGGGTAAATTCATTTTATGAGAGTGAGGTTGGCAAGGAAGTTGTCTCAGGCAGCTTACAAAAACGAGAGGCGTCATTTATCTTTAAACATCAACATAACCTGATAAGGGGACAATTTGACCTATTCTATTGTAACAATGCAGGTCAGTTAAAAATCATTGATTACAAGGCAAATGACATTAGTGTTGAAGAAATACCCTTAAAGGTAAAATATTATCAATTACAGATGCAGCTTTATGCCAGGGCGTTAGAAGCAATCTATGGAAAGAGAGTGGATGAAACAATACTCTATTTTCTTGTTCCAAACAAATCTGTAACAATTGATACCACAGAAGATTCTTGCAAAGAATTATACAAAACCCTGGACACCTTCTTCGCCACACTCAAGAAAGGAAATTTCAAAAAGGTAAGCAACTATAAATGTGAGTGGTGTGAATATGAAATGATTTGTAAATAGTAATAATTTACCACGGATTGACACTGAAAATGATAGATAATGAGCCATTCAATGCTGAGTACATAGAACGAGATGCAGGTTATTTAATATAAATTCCGTTGGTTCGGTCGGGATATTGTTATCCCGACCCTACTTTTGGCATCAGGCTGGCGAAATCCCGATGTAACAAAAATAGATTCCCGATCTTTGTCGGCCTGCCCGGCTACGCCTTTCGCCAGCCCGACAAGGCTGTTCTGGCGGGGACAGGTCAGGCAGGGAATGACAATTTGTTGTATTATCTGTCATTTATGGCAGAGGCGTTTTTGGGAACAGAAAATTCGTAAATGAAACAGAAAACAAAGATAGTAATAGACACAAACATATTTGTCGCCTCATTGTTTGGGGATACGTCAAGAAAAATAATTGAGCTCTGGCTTTCGGGAAAGGTAAATCTCTGTATCTCAGAACCTATAGTTGGAGAATATAAGGAAATCTTGAGGAGGTTCAAGTTTAAGGATGAGGAAATGATATCAAGGGTGAAGGATGCAATTGAAAGGAACGTTAACGTCTGCTTTATACAAAGACCCGAGGAAAAGGAATGGATACCCGAAGACCCCGACGACAATAAGTTTATAGCCTGTGCCCTTGCATTGGGAGCTGATTACGTCATATCGTCAGATTCCCATTTGCTCAAGAAACTTAAATGGAATGGCATCAAGGTCATAAGACCTAATGAATTCATTCAAAATATTGACTTAAATATTTAGTCACAAATTGGTACCTAAATTGAGCGATTTTATATTATATGATATTGTAGCCGCTGGCTTAAGGCAATCTTAAGATTGACCGCCTGCGTTTCTCATCATTTGATGGATCCACGTAAGTTGCGCAACCTCAAGGTTGCGGCTACAAAATCGCTCAATTTAGATGTAAACTACTTTATGCTCTCAGTAGTATATTAAAAACATTTGATGAAAAATATTATATTTTATTTATTACTTATATTTTTAATTGTCTATATTATAAGTCCCTGGGACTTACATCCTCATTTTATAGATGACCTTATAGCATCTGGTTTATTATTCCGACTGTGGTACCAATATAAAAAGCAGAAGAAACAAAGAGACTATTATTATTCCCAAAGCCAATCACAAGGAACCAAAGAAAAAAAACCTGATGCTGATCTGGATTTAGAAGAGGCATACAGATTATTGGGTGTTAGTCCTAATGCTTCATGGAAAGAAATACAAAGAGCATATAAAGAAAAGATTGCTAAATCTCATCCCGACAAGGTTTCTCATCTAAGTGAGGAACTACAGAAAAAGGCAAAAGAGCTTACACTTAAACTCAACAAAGCCATTGATATTATTCGGAGTTACAAAAGGAGTTGATAATGCCACCAGAGCCAATACATCATACAAACTCTTAATCAAATTATTGAGGATGATAAATCACCCCATCAAAAGCTTGTAACATATTAATTGGTTTACAATTTAACAGAGACAAACTTCCACCATGATATAAGGAAAAAGGTTTGTCAACTTCACAAGCTATGCACTCCTTAAACTTACTAAATGATTTATCAATATCACTATCAGGGCTACTTAAGGCTTGACAGATGGAAAATGTATTTAGTGTGGGATCTTTCATACTAAGAAGCAGTCCCAGGTATTTGTAAGAATTTCCGGCCGTTAACCATTCGATGGGTGTTTTGATTGTGTGAATACACCCAACAATTGCAAGGATTTTATATTCTTTATGTGTCTCCTCTTTTTTGGCAATTAAGGTATTTGCCATATACTCATCTCTGGTTATTTCAGTATGCTTGAACAATCGTGATGGCATATCAATACACTTAATCTCCAACCCTGATTCTTTCGCTGCAACAATCAAACCCCTATACAGGGAATTTGATAAGTGAGACGGAAATCTGATTTCTTCAAGTCCTAAACCTGTCTCCAGAAAATGATTAACCCTGTTTTGCTCATCTGTTGATATTTCTAAAGCAAGGATAGTTGGAGGAAGTTCTATTGACCGCCTTTGAATAAAGTCTTCTAACATTTCAAGTTGATGGTTCTGATTATGTCTCTCACCTAAAAGAACAATATCATTATCCTTTAATTTACTCACCAGATAATCAAGGGGTTCCTTTTTGTTCTCGTTTATGTAAGATATAAGGGTACTATCGTTGGCAGGAGATGCATTCAATCTGAGGGAAAAAATAAATATCGAGATAATGAACAGCAATCTTGTTTTCATATTAAACTAACCTTACATATTCACCATGCATTCTGAGGAAATCGCATAATGCACTTTCGGCAATAGAATGTGCTTCATCAGGTTTCTTACATATATGCTTTGCTTCTTCTTCGAATATTGATAAAAGTTCTTCTTTCGTAAATTTCGCATCCTTATTACGGGTATCGTCTTGTTTATGCATCTTTATGTTTTCGCCACTCTTTATAAAAATAAGGCTCTTTAAGTGTGCCGTGTAGTATTCTTAAATCTAAGATTCAGTTTAAGTTAGGGGAAAACCCCCTTATATAACTATTTGTTCTAGATTTAATAAATCACATAAACACGTACACAAAAGAGCCTTTTGTATAAACAAGCCCTTAATTATGTTTTAAGGGCATACAAAACAGCCGTAAAACCCTTGAACCCTTGAATGAACTAACTAGCCTTTATATCGTCACATTCACAATAATTCTTAAGCAAAAATCCTAAAAGGATTGATAAGTTTATGTATTTCAAAGGTTTGCTTAAGGAATTGAAACTGTTTTATAGGAAGATGAGATAAAGAAATGAGTAAGGAAAAGAATATTTGTTAGATATGTGAGGACGCTACGAAAGTAATTCAATTATTCTCCACGTTGTGCATTTTCAACCATAAGCTTTGAAATAGCCTTTGCAAAGGCGGCAGAGTCCTTCGGTTTTGAACCTTCCAGTAGGAGGGCCTGATCATAAAGAAGGTCAGCATATTCCTGTAAAACTCCACTATTTTTGTCTTTTTCAAATATCGTGTTCATGGCTTCAAAGATTGGGTGTGATGGATTGATTTCAAGGATCCTTTTTCTCTCAGGTACGTCCTGTCCCATAGATTTTAAGAGCTTCTCCATCTGTGGGTCCATTTCTCCTTCATCTCCCACAAGACAGCAAGCAGAATCCTTAAGCCTGCCTGAAAGCCTGACTTCTTTCAGATCATCCTCCAGGCGGTCTTTGATAAGTTTGATAAGTTTCCCATATTTTTTCTGTACCTTTTCCTTCTCGGATTTTTCCGATTTGTCCAGAGTGACATCTCCCTTAACGACATTCTTGAACTTCTTCCCCTTGTACTCAAACTGGCTCATGATAATATCATCGATTTCGTCCAGCATAATGAGGACTTCGTAGTCTTTGTCCTTAAAAGCCTCGAGGTAAGGTGATTTCAATAATTCATCCAGTGATGTGCCGGTGATATAATACACATCTTCCTGTCCCTCTTTCATGTCATCGACATAGTCTTGTATCGTCCTGAACTTACCCTTGTCCGTTTTTGTCGAAGGGAAGAGGAGGAGTTCACCAATGGCCTCCCTTCTGGAGAAATCAAGATGAATACCCTCTTTCAAAAGCCTGCCAAATTCGACATAGAATTTCAGGTATTTTTCATGTTCATTCTTTTTCATCTCATTGAGTGTATCGATCACTTTTTTTGTGATACTATTCTTTATGGTCTCAACCTGTCGGTTATTTTGCAGTATTTCCCTTGAGACATTTAAGGGTAGGTCTGAGGAATCCACCACTCCCTTTATAAATCTCAGGTATGGGGGTATTAATTCCTCACAGTGGTCAATTATTTTTACTCTTTTGACGTAAAGAGTAGGCCCAATCTTGTATTCCTTATAGAAAATGTCCATGGGCCTAATCAATGGAATGTAGAGGAGAGACACAAACTCTGAAACACCTTCTACTTTGTAGTGAACTACCTTAGCAGGGTCTGCAAAATCATGAGAGACGTGTTTGTAAAATTCATTGTGTTCGTCCTTAGTTATGTCTGATTTCTTTTTAAGCCAGATAGCCTTTCTGGAGTTCAAGGTCTCTTCTTCCTTCATCTTAACCTTTTTGGTCTTATCCAATTTACTTTCTCTTTCCCGTTCAATGTCCATCACGATGGGGTGTTCGATGAAGTCAGAATACCTTTTGATTGTATTTCTTATCTCCCACTCCTCAAGGTATTTCTTCTCTTCTTCCTTGAGGTGCAGGATAATATCAGTACCCTTAGATTCTTTTTCTATGTCTTCCACGGTGAAGGAGCCGTCAGCGCTGGATTCCCACTTAACCCCTTTTTTATCATTAATACCGGCCTTTCTTGAGACGACCGTAACCTTGTCAGCAACCATAAATGATGAGTAGAACCCAACACCAAATTGACCTATTAGTTCCGGGTTGTCCTTTACCTCCTTGCTTTGCAGCGCTGCAAGAAATTCCTTTGTCCCTGAATGAGCAATAGTGCCAAGCTCTTTAATTGCCTCATCTTTCGCCATACCGATACCATTGTCACTAACTGTTAGTGTCCCAGCACCCTTGTCTGCTTCAATCTTAATCTTCCAATCCTTATCATCTTCAAGGATCTCTTTCTTTGTCAGGGATTCATGACGCGCCTTGTCGATGGCATCCGAGGCATTGGAAATGAGTTCTCTAAGGAATATCTCCTTATGAGAATAAAGAGAGTGTACGACTAAATCCAGGATCTGCTTAGTTTCTGTCTTAAATTCCATCTTTTCCATAGTCATTATAATTTGTCTCCTGTACTTAACTAATTTTCAAACATAATTTAATCACATATTTAATATAAATTATAAGAAATGTCAACTATACTAACAAACTTCCTTAAATGAAGATATTAAATTCTTATTCCATTCGTTAATGCCTTTTCTCCCTTGTCCAAATAGTCAGTTTGTGACGGCATTATGGCCTCAAAACCACATGAATTGATGTTGCAAAACACGGGTGCTCCTTTATAATACCTGATGAATTTGCTCAATATCAAGTGGCTTTCTATTAAATTTTGTAACCTCCCCTAATTCCCCTCCTTCGCAAGGAGGGGACAAAGGGGAGGTTTACCACTTGATATACAGTAATTATAATCTAAAGAATACGTAATTAAGAATCTCTTTTGCCACATTTTAATAAGCTATCCGGGTTACCATTCCAAGTTTGACGTTAATTGGGAGATTGCGTTATAAACCCCCAGGTTATTACGCTAAGCCATAACTGTTCCTCATCTCACTATATGAGCGGCATCTTATCCGGCCGGGCTTACGCTTTTATGGTAGCCGGAAGGAACAAAAACATTTATAAAAAGTCTATACTCCTATCTATACTGGATAACTATGATAAAAAGATTGTGCGTATATTGCGGATCGAACACTGGTAATCGACCTGAATATACTCAGGCTGCCAGAGAACTGGCCAGTGCCATGGTCAACAAGAATATAGGTCTTGTATACGGCGGCGCAAGTGTCGGCATGATGGGTGAGATTGCGGACGCCGTTCTCAAAGAGGGTGGGGAGGTAATTGGCATTATCCCGAAGGGGCTTTTTGTTAAAGAGGTAGCACATACGGGTGTTTCCGAATTGCGGGAGGTTAACACTATGCATGAGCGAAAGGAAATGATGGCTGAACTTTCAGACGGCTTCATTGCTTTGCCCGGCGGCCTCGGCACGATTGAAGAGTTCTTCGAAATCTGGACATGGTCACAGTTGGGGATGCATCAGAAACCGTTCGGCTTGTTAAATGCATGCCAGTATTACGACAAGCTAATCGACTTCATCAATCATGCCGTTTCTGAGAAATTCATAAAGGAAAAATACCGTTCTATGGTGTTCGTGGAAGAACAACCAGATGTACTTCTCCAAAAGTTTGAAACATACAAGGCGCCTGAAGTAGCAAGGTGGATAGATCAAAAAGGTATATAAACATTCGCATAATTATCTAAAACTTGTACTTTGCATATAACAGATGACAAACTCAATGCAATTGTGGGAGTTTCGTATTGCAATAGAAAGACACTCCTTTATAATGGCTCTTTTGTGGGGCAATTCACAGAATTGCACCGATTTGACTTTAAAAAGAGCTAAGCAATATTGCTTAGCTCTTTTATCACTAAATTATATCTGGAACCTAAATTGAGCGATTTTATATTATATGCCTTTGTAGCCGCTGGCTTAAGGCAATCTTAAGATTGACCGACTGCATTTCTCATCATTTGATGGATCCTCGTAAGTCACGCAACCTCAAGGTTGTGGCTACAAAATCGCTCAATTTAGATGGAAATTATCGATAAATTAAAGGAGTATACAGAGAATGAACAATGATAACATTACGTCAGGAGCTAAAAAGACCGATTCATCTATAAAGTATGATAGTGAAGGAAACATTATTGATTTCGGTGGTTGGGAGTCTGAAGAGGCAAAACTAAGGCATAATCTTACATGGACACCAGAACAGATCCTAAATTGGCTGGAAGAGGCCAATTGTTTTAATAAGGAAATCAGGGTTTGTTTGGCGGGCCTATAAGCTACTCCAAGGGGCGGCTTTGTCTCTAATATTTTAAATGCAGATGCTGTTCCTATTAAGTTGGAACATATCGAAAAATTATTATTGCTTTTTCTCTTCAATTTTTATATATTGTGGTATTTAATGTTATAAATGCAATATATAGAAGTTATAATATGTTTTGCTGAACTAACTAAATAGTCAGTTTATAAATAATAACCTGCAAAATGATAGAAATGACATTCCAGGCGTGCTGAAGAATTTCGTAAGCCATTTCTATTAGTAAAAACCCACTCAAAGCTTATCCTGAAATACAAACAAGTAAGATCACCCACAAACTTCTTCCTGGACGGTATTTTAGACAAGGCAAATTTGCTTTGTGGGCTGGTGGCATACCTTCCAGACACCGGCTAAACTTATTCGACATCTATCCCCTTCCAGGATCCCATTGAACGAAGGACTCTAAATGACAAGGTGCAACATTGGATTAATTTTGTAGAACTCCGTAATTACGTTTTTTTTCAAAAAATACGTTTTCTAACAAAAAAGAGGAGAAAGCAAAATGGACAAACAATTAGTACCATTGTTTTTTATGGCAACACTTCTATTAACAGTTTTCGATCTT
>JBHICG010000020.1:0-50044 GCA_046759445.1 Candidatus Scalinduaceae bacterium | reverse complement strand
AAACATGGACATGGCAAATCGAAAGCATCGTAATCAACTTTCTTCTGGTAAGGGGTTAGTCCCAGTTGGCTTACTAGTTCGGTCTCATCAATTTCAAGGTCTATACGGTCGTGCAGCATTCCCTTACAGCAAAGTCCGCAGGATTGGCATAGTTCAGCGCCTTTTGAGACGAGGTCATAGTCTTTATCAGGTGAGTGTGAGTTACTCATGACACTTTATCGAGAGAATAAGAATATGATACCTAAATAAAATGGTTATTGAGTTTACTCCGAAAATATGGTCAATAGTGAATAAATCCCCCCACTGCCCCGCATCTTGCTTTCAGCAAGAAAGCAACGGGGCAAGAAGTGGGGGGACTAAGGCCCGCTAAAAAGAGATTCTTCCCCCGCTGCTTCCTTGCGGAAGCAAGGATGCGGGGTCAGAATGACAGGCGGCGAAGGGTTCAGACGCCGTCCTGAACAAAGTGAAGAAATGACTCAAACGAATTTTAATTAGTCGAATCAATATATTTTTGGTGGATTCGTCCTATCGTCCTTAATCCACCCTCCGTAACATAATTTGTTATATGTAAGGTGGATTAAGCGAAGCGAATCCACCTTTATTCTGCAAGTTGTAATATTTACCAAAATGCAATACATGTTATTATTATGTATAAGCCGAGAGCAGGAGGCGCAAAATGCTGGATAAACAAAGCGATAGTCCTGAAGAACAGAAGCGAATGACACGCCGCAGGTTGTTGAAGCTGGGTGTATACACCATACCCATAGTCACTACTATAATTGCATTGAGTGACGAGGCCCATGCAGCGAAAAGGTGTTTACCTAAATGTAACCCTGCTCAATGCCTGCCTAGCTAGGCTTGTGTGTGTCTTAAAGTTTATGGTGAATTCCTATGGGTTACGGAGCCTTCCTTACAAGCAGCCATATCGTCGCCGTAAAGGGGCCCGTCAATACTGCCCTGTATGACCTTGAGAATGGAGAGGTCTATTCTGTAAACCCTCTGATGGCTGAGCTCATTGAGGGTTGGCTCGATGAAGACCAGTCCTGCAAATCTAAAGAAGATACTCTCAAGGTTCTCAGGAGCTATTTAGCAAGGCATCCTGCACTTACTGGACTATCTGATAGCTGGAGTAGTAACAAGGAGTTCTCGAAGGAAACTATTCAAAACTTGTCTTACGCGTCAGGGCCGGTTGGTCTTGATTATGTGTGGCTGGAACTCACAAAGTCCTGTAACCTTTTCTGTGCATACTGCTATGAAGGGGCAGGAACTAACCACCCTCACCCTAAACATCTTCCATCAATGGAGAGGGAACATATTTCCCTTGAACAGTGGAAGGACATACTCTCTGAATGTGCACGGCTTGGCGCTAAGAAGGTCCAGTTCACAGGAGGCGAACCTACCCTATACCCGGGACTCATGGAGCTTATAGAATATGCGCGGTCATGCCGGTACAGCGAGATAGAGGTCTTTACCAACGCTACCCGACTTGAAGACTGCCTTTTACAACAGTGGGCCTTATCAGGTGTAAGGGTGGCATTGTCGTTTTACTCCTGCGACCCCAGGACGCATGACACCATTACCGGGAGGACCGGGAGTTTCCGTCAGACGGCGCAGGGTATAAGGGCCATCCTAGCCCATAACATACCTGTAAGGGTGGCCATAGTCCTCATGAGGGAGAACATGTACCACCTTACATATACAGTAGAGTTCCTGAAGGGATTGGGCTTGAAGGACAAGGAGATTGAATGGGACTATGTGAGGCCGACTGGCAGGGGAGAGGCGGAATCTGCCCTCATGGGAAGAGACGTTTGTACTGAGGTAACCCCGTTTAAGCCGTCATCATCGTCTGAAGAAGGGCAGGGGGCCTGTGACAAGGGGTTTACCCGGGGTACCTGCTGGAAGGGCAAGATAGCCATAAGTAGTGAAGGAGACGTATATCCTTGCATATTTGCAAGGCAGATGTCTGTAGGCAAATTTCCTGAGATGAGGCTGGAGGAGATAGTACAGAGGCGGGCCCTTCAGAGGCTCTGGCAGATAACCCTGGAGGAGGTAGAGACCTGCAGGGACTGTGAGCTGCGCTACGGGTGTTTTGACTGCAGGGCCCTGGCACAGACCACTACAGGGGATTTATTATCTAAAAACCCGCGATGCCGATATAATCCATATACCGGGCTTATAAAAAGAAATGGAGGAAAGAAAATGAAAGGAAAACCGAGGAAAAGGGGGGACATTGTCAGTGGAGATGTTGATGATGAGATAGTCATTTACGACTCAAGGAATCACAACGTGCATCACCTGAACCTTTTGGGTATCGTTATCTGGGACCTATGTGACGGGAACCATACTGTTAAGGATATAACGAAGGAAATCGTCGATGTTCTAACGGCTGACACTGTTCAGGTGGAAAGGGATGTTACTAATATGATCGAGGAATTCCAGGGGAAAGGCCTTCTTGAGGAGGCATTAAAGTGAAGAAGGCGACTCGTGCCACTGAACTTTCAACGCACAATATGAAGGTTCTCTCCCTTTCGATAGAAATAACCACCAACCATAAATCCTTCTTAAAGGAATTTTGTGATTTTACCTCGGCACTGGCATTACCGGCTAACGGGGAACCACCTGCAGTAAGATTCAGGGTGATGAAGAAGAGGAAGTATACGCACATAGAGAAGGATGGACGTACAATCTACCATCGAGCAGAAGATCCTCAGTTACGCCCACTTCTAGTTCACCAAATTAGAGAAAGCTGTTGCGAGCAGGTGAGGGATTATTTAATATTCCATTCCGGCGCGTTAGTAAAAAACGGCAGGGCCATCCTCTTGCCGGGGGAGTCTGGAAGTGGGAAGTCCACCCTTACCCTGGGGCTCATGAATTGCGGTTATAGGTATCTTACAGACGAGGTGAGTGTCATCCATCATGAGACTCTGGAGGTGGTTCCCTACCAGAGGCACATCTTTGCGTGAACATGGTCACGTCCCCTTAGCCAAGAGGTAGTCAAGGATTTCTCAGTCTATCGCTTCCGTTATGATGATGGTACTACTACCAATAGATGGACGTACTTTATACCTCAAGACGGCGCCATCATGCCTAAAGACGCCAGATGGAGAGTGGATCGGATTATTTTCCTCAGGTACACCACTAAAGGTAAAACCGAATTAAAACCACTTGCTCCCGCTCAAGCCGTGATTGGCCTAATGCAGAACGGCTGGAACCAAAAACTATTTCCTGACGGAGGTCTAAAGATATGCATAAAGCTTGCACAGAGGGCGAGGTGTTATACCCTGGAAATGAGGAATTTGGATAGGGCATGTGAGCTTATAGAAGGGTTGCAGGGGCAAGGCCGTTGAATGCCGAAACACAAATAAAGAGATTCTTCGCCCCCACTGCCCCAGCATCTTGCTTTCGCTCTTACAGAGCCTACTTTCGGCAAGAAAGCGCAGGGGCAAGAAGTGGGGGCTCAGAATGACCTTGTGACGCAATCTCCACAGGAGGAGAGGGAAACGCAAGGTTCAATCTACAAGATTGAACCAGCGGCGTCATACCGAAGGCATGATTAGGTTCCATTGCGTCTAGGATTATTATGGGCAATAAAAAAGCTCCTAAAACATCCAAAACGTTTGAAGAGCTGCCATTTCAGAAATAACAACACAAGCGCCAACTTATCTACGAATTTTTGAGCAGCGTGAAGATAGAATAGCTGGGTTTTAGTCTTGTTAGTGCAGGGCTTCATAATGCGCTTGTCAAGTAAGAATAAATAAGCTTTCTCGGATACATCGTCTTCGGGTAGCGCCAACTCATAGGGAATGGGTGTCTTCAGTCTATCTCGCATGAAATTGAGGAGTATCTTCCAGTATTGTTTAAGTGAGCTGCTCCACAGATATGATTTTACCAAAGTCCAATCAAAATTTGCCCCATGTACCTTAAGGATTGCATCCGCATCAAGGTAGTATCGGAAAGTACATAAGCGGTACCTAAAGATACACATCAGAAGGTAATAAAATTCGTCTTCTTTCTTCATATAAGCAAGATCATAGCCTTTCCAGTGTTTGTTCACGGTATTTTCATAAAACTTTGCAATATCGATTTTGAAAATATATTTTTCCTCATACCATGCAAAAAATCTGTAATGTATATCTATCCCAAGATTATTTTGAGACACCGCAATGCACTCTTGGCCGTGATTGGTCATCACGCCACGGGTTAGGGAGGGCTCAAATTTGTATGAAGATTTCTTTAATACTTCAGCACATTTGTCAAAATTAGTAGGATGGATGAGGATGTCCAGATCTGCACTGATCCGCATCCCGATATCCGGATATGTGTCAGTGATAAGAGATAGCCCTTTCAACGGAATAAATTTAATGTTTTTTGCTTGCAATAATCCTGAAATCTCATGTAAATGTTTTATCTGGATTAGATTATTGAAAATCGCCGATTCTTTTTCAGCTTGAAGTCGTTTGATGTTTGTGGAATTGAAGCAAGCCTCGAGTCCAAAGCGTTTTATGTTTGTATAAAATATATATGAAGAATTTAATTCAAAGGAAATCTTAACTACGGTGTCCCAGTCGACATGAGAGGCACGGAGAGTTAGAACATCCTCCTCTTGTGGATTTAAAACCGCTAGTGTATAAAAAGCCCTGAGTGGGTCTCCCATATTTATTAAAATCAAAAATTTATTCCCACACTGATTTGTCCTACATTTTTTACCAAATCTCCATCTTCAAAATTACTATCACGGTCCTGATAGCTATACGAAATTTCACCAAAGAGCCATTCCCGGCGTGTATCATATCTAGCCGTTACTTTAACTCTTATCAAGTCTACCTTCTCGCGTTTAATGACTCCAGACATAAGATCTATATCCTTTTCAAGAAACCTCAATGTTTGAAAGGCAGGTGAAAATATAAAGGAAATATTTCTGTGAAATTTATGGACGTAATCTACATTGAGTTGTGTAAAGAAATATGGATTATTATCTCCTAAAGATGAAATCAGCGGATCTGTTTGAAATTGTTCTTCTTTCAAACTCCTTTCGAATTTTATTGTCAATTCATCTCTCTCTGCAACGTTAAACCTGTATCCTAACGTGGCATCATAACCATGAAAATTCTCAAAAATACTTCTGCGGCCATAATCTCTGGTATTGTAACTTGTATCAAGAAAAAAATTGCTTTTGTCCGTGGGTTGCCAGGAAATATTGAAGGGGATCCTTTGAACGGTAGAATCATTCCTGAAAGCAGAATCATATTTTATGATCCCATAATCAAAGCCTGTTGTTATCCTGATTTTTGGTAAGGGTTTGATTATGAGAGCGCCTCCAAAAAGATCTTCGTTACGTTCACTTGCATTGAATTTCCTACCTTTGTAAGAGATATCTCGATTGGAATAATGAATATCGAAATCAAGCTTATCAAAAAAGTCTGGCAGGTTTATTACGATCGATGCTACGTTGTAAGTCAGGTCTCTTCGAGGTGAAAATGTATTAAATCCAAACTGTTCAAGGACTTCTGGTTCTTCACCTTCCTCAGGAGGTTCTCCTAGAAATTGAACTTGAGGATTCGTACGCCGTGTAAAACTGCTAGGTACTCTAATCATGGAAGTCTGGTTAGACAGATGGACGCTGAACCCTTTATGAAAATTGAGGTTTACTGAGCCGCCAAAGTATTGGTTAACATGGTCTTGTTCTTGATTTGTTACTTGATTAGTGCGTGAATAATCACGTGTGTACTCGTGAATTTCAGAGCTATAATTTAATTCAAGGAAATGTTTTTTTTTCTTTATTGGTAATACAAGTGAAATGGCAGGTTTATAGGTAGTGTAGAAATCACCGGTTACACCGTCTGGATCTGCTGCATCGAAGACATTATCATCAAAGGCCTCCGATATCTCAAATGAGGGATATAATCTTAACGGGCCAATGTTTAGATTTTTGGAATATTTAGGAATATTCCCTAACAATTCAACAATATTATTTCTGAATAAACTATTTTCACTCTCCGTCGTCTGATTTTCTTGAGCAGACGAAATCCCTGAAATTATGAACACGATTACACAAAAAACACATGTTTTTATAATAGAGTGGACTAGATACATAAACTTAATATGCTCCGAACGCATTTCAAGTAATTGCGCAATATTCGTACTAATTCGCGATTGAACTTCTATGTAATAGAAGCATTCTTAAAGACGAATGTTCGCAATATTGATAGTTACTATATCATATAAGAACGTAAATGTCAATAAGTTGTCAAGGGTCTTGACCAGAGTAAAGTACTCAAAAAGCACTATAAGTATAGTCAAAACCCTAATTTAAAAAACGTATAATATCTGTACAAATGTATATTTCTTCAACATTACACCATCTTTGAACTTAGTTCCAATTCGTTCCGAAATTGGAAAGTAGCAAGTAGACACCTGCCTGCCGCTAGGCAGGGAGAAATTGTGAGTCTCGGCGAGAATCTGCCATAGGCATGATTTCGGTATAAGGTTATGGTTAACTAGAAAATGCTAAACAAAGTATTTACTATGGTTTATCTACATTTAAATAAATGTGAGATGACATGATACGTTTGCAAATCACCATCAACACGTCACAAAAAAATATTAAGAAATAGTCGGCATTACTTTTGCGAATGAACTATTTTCGTCAAAACTAGTCTTTCCACGATTGTTAAACTTTCAAGAACAGGATAACTTAAACGGTATTAAGCCTATTCTCTAATGGAGTTTATTAATAGTTGCACACTTATAACGCATGGTATCGTTGATATTGTACGGTCTGCAATATTAATGTTAGAAATTTCTTAAGTATATAGTAATTGGTTTATAAAAAACGTAAGCAATCTAAATATATAGGGTTACAATGTTAAGTTAATTAGTTTTTGTTGAAAAAATGTAACTCAGGAGGGACTTCTATGTCTGAAGGATTCATCACAGGCAAACTATTTATCAGCCCGACAGGCATACATTCGGAGATAGGTATTCGGGCGTTTACCAGTGAAACATTGCAGTACGTTCGAGCGTATCTGGGTGGCAAGATGCTACTCCCACAAACGGGAAGATATTTCCCACAAACGGGAAGATATTTCGATATTCCCCGCCTGCCGTCGGCTGGGTTATTCGGATTTTTTCATACTTTATTATAGAAAGCGAGATTATTAAAATGTTGAGAGAATTAGTTTCAAATTTACTCCGTAGGAATGCATCGAGCGTAAGCAGGGGGATGATAAAATTAGATAGTGCCCGTTTTTTCTCACGGGTGTTAATGTTCCGTACGCCCGTCCCTGCCCGACAAATGGCAGGCGGGCGAACGGGGATTCATCTGGGCGGGAAATTCCAACGGGGTTTACTAACGTGTTTATTATTTTTTGCTTTAGTTGGATGTTCTGAATATAGAAAGAGTAGTAGTGCGGTTGATTATCAAAATATTACTAATGTTAAATTTAGAGAAAGATATTTAATTGATAGTTACGATATATTGGGCATTAAGATTTATGATGAACCTGGCTTAAGCATGAGTATAAGAGTATCAGATGAAGGAATACTTGCTTATCCACTTATTGGAGGTATAAATGTAAAGGGATTAACTACTCAAGAAGTGGAAAAAGTTATGGAAGAACGGTTAAGGGATGGCTATATAAAAAATCCAAAGGTTACCATAATGCTCGATATTCAGCTAATGGAGCGGCATAAGGAAAAAGAAGTCTTTGTCGTTGGAGAAGTAACTACATCAGGAGCAATACCAATACTCGGCAAGTACTTAAGTGTGCTTGAAGCTGTTGCCAAAGCAGGTGGATTTACAGAATTTGCAGCGCCAAATAGGATCAAGGTTATCAGAGTTGAAGAAGGAGAAGAGAAAACTATAATGGTTAATCTAAATAAGGTAAGAAAAGGTGATAAATCATTAGATATTATACTAAAACCTGGAGATGTTGTTGTTGTACCGGAAACTTATATGTAAACTTAGCTCCGCATCCTTGCTTCCGCTCTTACAGAGCCTACTTTCGGCAAGGAAGCAGCGGGGCTCACAATTAACGATTGGCGATTTAGGAATTAAGGAATTCCTCTCTTACAGAGCCTACTTTCGGCAATCCTTGAATCCCTTAATATCAATAAGTTTTAGAATTTCCGAGACGTAAAACATAAGATTGATGAAAAATAACAATATAAATGACAATATAGTAGTAGAAGAAGCTGATCTGAGAGATTATTGGCAGGTTATTATTAGACGCAAGTGGATTATCATGGCGTTCTTCGTCATATTGGTTACAACCGCAACCATCTTTTCTTTCAAAACCACTCCTATTTATCAAGCTACAACACAAGTGATGTTTGAAAGAGAAAATTCGAATGTCATTGCATTCAAAGATGTACTGTCGCTAAATAGTACAGTTAAAATGTTTCATAAAACTCAATATAATATATTGGCTAGTCGTTCTCTTGCCCTGAGGGTTATAAATTCGCTAAACTTAAAGGATAGTCCAGAATTTAAATCTGATGAAAAGTCAAGGGATTTTAGCATTAGGGGTATCTTAGGTTTACTTGTAAAAAAACTAAGTCCTGAAAAGGAATCTCAGAAATCTGACAATGACGATGAAAATTCCAAATTAATTGATAGCTATCTTAATAAATTAGAGATCAAACCGGTAAGGGGCAGTCACCTCGTTAACATAAGCTTTGAAGGAGTTCATCCAGATATTATAACGACAATTGTCAATAAGCACGCCAACGAATATATAACAAGAAATCTTGAGGCGAGATTTGCTGCATCACGATATGCAGTTAAGTTGCTTGAGAAGCAACTTTATGAAAAAAAGGAAATGGTACAGAAAGCAGAAAATGCCTTGCAACTATATAAGGAAAGGGAAAAAATTGTTTCCCTTGAAGACAGGCAAAATATCATAGTCCAAAAACTTGAGGATCTAAATACAGTCTTAACAAATGTTAGAACAGAAAGAATAGGTCTGGAAACTCTCTATAACCAGACAAAAAAACTCTCTGATAATCCCGATATGATTGAATCCATTGCATATGTTGTGGACAATTCTCTTATTCAAGCGTTGAAGAAAAATTATATAAATACAAAAGCAGAGATTACTAAATTACGTGGTAGGTACGGTGAAAAATATCCTACCTTAGTAAAGCTTGTTGCACAGGCTAAAGAGCAGAAAGATAGAATAAATACTGAGCTAAATGAATTAGTAAAAAGCCTGGAGACAAAATATAAAGTGGCATTGTCAAAAGAAGAAAGTCTTTCTAAAGCACTTGAAGACCAAAAGGAAAAGGCCCTGGAACTTAATAGGAAGGCGATTGCCTATGGCACGTTAAAGAGAGAGTCTGAAAGCGAAAGGGCTATGTACGGAATATTACTAAAAAGGTTGAAAGAAACTGACATTAAAGGAGAACTGCAGACAAGTAATACAAGAATTATTGATGCTGCTGAGATCCCTAAATCTCCTATCAAACCCAGGAAAATATTTAATATTACACTTGCAGCAATAATTGGGCTAACCCTGGGAATTGGTATGGCGTTTTTGCTTGAAGGCTTTGACAAAACCGCAAAAAGTCCTGAAGACGTTGAACGCTATCTAGGTCTTCCACTCTTAGGCGCATTTGAGAAAGTGAAAGCTCTAAATGGTAAAAAAAAGTCTTCTTTTGATATAATTACTCATAAGACGCCTAAATCAAATATTGCAGAGGCCTTCCGAAACATAAGGACAAGCATAATGTTATCATCTGATAGCAATCCCAAAAAATTATTTTTGATTACGAGCACAGCTAAGGGTGAGGGTAAGACATTTGTTGCTTCTAATCTTGCCGTTGCAATAGCACAAACAGGCAAGAATACATTAGTTGTGGATGCAGATTTACGTAATCCCAGATTAAATGAAGTATTTGATGTTAAGAGGAAACCAGGTTTAAGTGATTATCTTATTGGAGAAATCGAATTAGAGCCTATTATTAAGTCTACGAGTATACCTAATCTTAGCATTATTACGTGTGGAAGGATTCCTCCTGATCCTTCAGAGCTATTGGGTACGAACAGTATGGAAAAGTTCTGCAAGACTGTAAGAGAAAGGTATGATACAGTTATTTTCGATGCGCCACCTTCATTGGTTGTTACCGATGCGGTTGTCCTGTCAAATATTTTAGATGGAGTGATATTTTTAGTCAAATCTGGTGTACACGAGAGGAAAGTAGTCGAGAGAGCTATATCACAAATCAGAAACACAAAAATTGAAATATTGGGTGTTGTCATGAATTATATAAATGTTTCTAGAGGAAGTTATTTCTATCATTATTACGCTTCGTATAACAGGCATGGATATGGATATGGTAGAGAAGGGGAATCAAAGAAGAAAACAGCGACGATTTGTTAGAAATTAAGATTACTGTTTCCACGTTAGATGGAGATTACGCTGGTTATATCATACCCTCTCTTTGCTCCTAACTCTCACCACTTCAACCTGGACAAGCCAGAACCAAACAGGAGTTAATAAATTACAAATCTCAAATTACAAATTCCAAACAAATTCCAAATTACAATTACCGAATGATCCAAACCAGTTTGTTTGTAATTTTGGATTTGGTCATTGGAATTTGTTTGTTATTTGGGATTTGTTATTTGGTGCTTATCAGATATTAGGGAAAATTCCATTGACAAATATTTTCCCCATAATCCTGCTTATTGCAAACCTTTCGTTCTTATTTATCATCAAAGATGCAACGACGCAATGACTCAACAAACGCAACACCATGCTCTATACAGAGAACTTTATTCTACCGCATAGGGAATTTGGGTGATACCATTTGCGCTATACCCGCAATGGCAGCCATAAGACATCATTTTCCGCATGCCTGGATATTTCTGTAATCTTTTCCTGTGTTTCGGGAGTCCCTCCCGAAACAAATCCTGCTATTCCCAGTAGTTTCAGTAGGATTTTAAGATGTCGTCGTATAAGGTAGTGATCGGCAAAAATGTTGAAGATGGCAATTTATGAAATATCATAAGAGATCGAGAATTGCTTCAGTCAATGAAATTTGAATCAAGGAGAATAATACGAGACTGGAATTTGGAGACGGCTGTTTCCGGTGTCCTTGATGCTTTAGATTGCCTAAAAAGGAGGTAAGCGTGATCAATCTTATTACGTCCACATCCGAAGTCTATGGAAAATCCAATAATACTGCATTTAAAGAGTACGATGACTGCTTGCTTGGGCCAACAACAAAGAGTCGTTGGGGGCATTTCTTATATTATCCTCCACAGCTTACAGATTTTAACCTTCAAATACCCGCCAATCCCCTGCATCTATCCATCATTACAGGCATAATGCATAAAACCATAACTCAGCTATGAGATACCATAAAAAAGTCATTAAAAAAATTTCTTGATTTAAACAAGAAACTGTATTCTAGAGTAAATGTACACGGGCAAGCCCGTGTAATTCTGGCCTTTGAGTTAATAGATGCAGAACCTAGTTCTTCTGACAAGTAATCTAAAATCCAGGGCTTCTTATGATAGTGAAATCGACGGATTTAATTTTTTGTTATTAATTAAATTTTCTGAGGAATCATCTTGTAGGAATACTTGTTTTTACTCTTGACTATTATCTCTATAGGTGACCCAAGATTGTGCATTAACCGGAATCTGCCGACGAGGCGGGATGGTAATGTAACCCTGTTTTTCTAGTTTGAGCATCATGGCTCTACAAGCCATGTCTTTAAAATCCCCTTTGGTATTACGCCAATTCCAGGCTTGGCATATTTGCTCGCTTAGTCTCCTGCGACTCCAGGATGGGTGATCTAGAATGAATTGACGAAGGAAAGATATTTCTGATTCGGTGAGAATTCGACCTTGGACTCTCAGCTCATTTTCTTGGCTCATAATATGTCGCAAACCAGAAAACGAACCTGGAGTCCAGCTTTTTTAGAATGTGTATCTGTTAGAATAATACCAGCCTTTGACGAGTAAACTTCATCTTGGATTAACTGACGTGAACCTCTATGACTGCACAAATGTGATAGAGATGTGTCGGCACCTCTCCTTAGAGGACGTTATAATATAATATATATGTATAACATCAGTTCTAAGGCGGTCTTATGAACGCAAAACTATCTTTTGAGAACAAACTGCCGAAACGATTGATTATTTTTATTACTGACAGGTGTAATTTGAGTTGTAAGCATTGTTTTTATGCCGAAGATTTAAATTCCGCGATTGGAGATCTTTCGGCGAATGATATTAAACTCATCATGCAAAATTTTCCATTACCTTTGGATCATGTAATAATCACCGGTGGAGAGCCTTTTTTGAACAAAGAGGTGGTTGATATTGTAAGAGAAATACGGGCTAATTCTATTGCGATACCAACTAATGGTAGTAATTCTCGGATAATCGTTGAAAAAGTAAAAAGAATTTTACAGGAAAATAAAAACTTTAAGAAGAAAATATCTGTTTCAATTTCCATTGATGGGCCAGAGGATGTTCATGATAAAATTAGAGGAAGAAAGGGAAGTTTTGATAGTGCAATGAGAACGTATTACCAGCTAAAAGAGCTGGAACAGCCTTGGCCAAATTTTTCCACAGGACTAGGCGCAACAATTAATAGCATTAACTTCCCGTATTTAAAGGTAATGAAGGATTTTATATGGAATGAGATAGGAGGGGCGTTTGCTTTTCAATTGGTGCGGTCGGTAAAACATTCAAATCTTCCTATAAATATACAGGTTCATACTGTTTTGGGAGATGAAGAGGAAGCGCTCCGAGAGGATTTCTGTAATAAAATAACTACAAATGTCAAAGACTTCTACAAGATATATTGGGGGAATTTTTTACGATCCAGAAAGCAAATAAAAAAAACAGGTATAGTGAGAACTATAATAGGTCATGTGACAGCAGTTAGCAGATTTAAAGCATGTTTAAAAACGGTCAAGCATAAGAAGAGAACTATGGATTGTATAGCAGGCACTGATATGGGAGTGGTTTATTCAAATCTTGATGTTTCATTTTGCGAATTCATGCAACCACTCGGAAACTTGCATGACTATAATTATGACTTTAAAGGGATTTGGAACAGTCAAGATGCCAATAGACGAAGGGAAATAGTTGATAAATGTTATTGCACTCACACATGTTTTGTTTGTTTCAAGAGATATAACATTGGAAGGCTAACACATTTTTTCCAAAGGAATGTATAGTGAAATATTCGATCATTATACCTACTTACAATAGTAAGAGATTAACCATTCCACTTATTGAGCAAGTTTTGTCAGAGAGAATTCAAGCCGTAGAGATTCTTGTGATAGATGATTGCTCAGATGATGACACATATACGATATTGAGACAAAAATTTGCCAGAAAAATACAAATACTTAGAAATAAGAATAGATTGTATGTTGCTTATAGCAGAAATCGCGGCATAAATGAGAGTGTAGGCGATACATTAGTTTTTATAGATGGAGATGTGATCTTTACGTCAGGAATGTTACGAGGGTTTTTAGAACAAGTATCCGCAGGGTTTAATTTCCCCAAACTACAATGGGAAAATGGGGAACATATGCCACTCAATACATCGTCAGTGTTTGCAGTGCAACGAGAAGTGCTTAAAAACCTTAATGGCAATTTATTTGATGAAAATATTGGTATTTATGGTGATGATACAGAGTTTTTCATTAAAGCAAAAAAACTTAAAATTCCTTTTTTTGTAGATGGTGGACACATTTTTGAGAATCAAAAGGCTCCAAATTCAAGCTCGATCAAAAATAGTACGGATTTTCAGTATTTTATGTCATATAAAAATCGTATATACATTGAGTTGAAATTCATAAATATTATTGAAGGGTATACAGCGAGTACGTTTTTAATGTTGGTGTTAAAAAACTTTGGTAGAGTTCTTCAAAATATAGTGTTGAATGATTTTAGAAGGGCATCTTTGATCTTGAAGGGGTTGGTATGGAATATCATGAATGTGCAAAGATGTCTTGACGAGAGAAGCAAGTTACATGCACTTATAACAGCGAAAAACAGGAAGAAGTCAACTTGAAAGTTACGGATATTAAAACAATTTCCATGTTTTGAAGAAAAAAGGATATTGTGTAGATATCGTTGGTTTAGATGAGGGGGGAGTTGGAAATAGGGTATGGTTATAATATTGTGACGCTCTCAAATGAAAGAGAGAGAAACAGCGAACACTAACCTCAACCTGTAGCCACTACGACTGCTCCCTACTCTACCCAGCCTTTTGATTCACCAATCTTGTCAGCCTGTATATGAAGCATAAAAAGATGGGAAAGTTTTTTACTAACTTTGCGCTATTCACCATAAGTATTGTGTTTACAGTTCTTATTCTTGAGATTGCCTTATCTGCATATTCCCATTTCTTTTATCCGCGGTTATCTATATCGGACGAGACTCTCGGATGGAAATATAAACCTACTCAAAAGATGGTAACACGCCATTTTTCGACAGAAATTACCTATGATCTGTACATAAATAAGGACGGTTTTAGAGATGAGGAATTTACAGTTGACGAAAACTATTATAAAATTATGGTTTTGGGTGATTCGATGACTTTTGGTTTGGAAGCAAGCCAAGACAAAATTTTTTCTTCATTATTAGAGAAGAAGCTAAAAGGAGTATATGTTAATAACAAGATAGATGTAATGAATTTTGGGATAACCGGTTTTGGCACAGGACAAGAATTGATTTCCTTGAAGAAATACGGTGCGATGTATAATCCGGATGTTGTTATTATAATGCTATTTGAAATAAATGATTTTGATGATAACACTTCTATAATTTCAGGTGGAAGATATACTCCGCATTTCAGAGTGAAAAACGATGAATTAGTGTACCACAACTCCCCTGATAAACTCCAGGAAGCGCTGACATATTTAAGCGACGTAAGTGTTCTTTGTCATATTCTGTCAAATAGATTAGGAATTACCAAGAGAATGCTGTCCAAAAAATACATCATGAGCGAGCAGGACAAAATGTTATTGATGCACAGAATAATGGATGAAATACATAACTATACAGAGGCAAAAGAAGTCCCTTTATTTATTTTCTATATAAAGAGAAACGGTACTGGTGATGAGAAATTCAGGAGCATAAGGCAGTATTGTATAAACAATGATATATTTTTCCGGGCAATCCCATTGCTTGCCGCTGAAAGAGTCGGTGGTAACGGACATTGGAATAGTAAAGGGCATAATTCCGTTGCGGAAATAATCTATAATGAATTATCAAAAAGCAAAGTTTTGGATAACCTCGCGGAATAAAAACAGGTGAAGAGGATAAGAAGCCTAAGAAACACATTGATGATGATAGACAGGAAACTAATCAAGTGGCTCAGGAAAAAGCACAAGATTAGCTATCGGAAAGTGGAGCAAAGAAACCTTGCTGCTAACAGACGGGGTTTTAATGATGCGAATTGAGTACTATATCTCCAATTTAGTTTACGTGCTTGGGAATGGCATTTTAAAGCTCCTAAGGCTAAGTCTTTTTGGAAATAGTTTTCCTGATAATCCACAAAACATTTTGATCTTAAGAAAAGGAAACCTTGGAGACACCATTTGTGCGGTCCCTGCTATGAAGGCTGTTAAAAAGCGATTCCCAAGTTCTCGCTTTATATTCATGACTGCAGAAAAGACTGGAAACTTTCCACACACAGTAGAGGTCTTAAAGGGACTAATAGAATTCAATGAGATTTTTATATATGACCCTACCGCACTAAAAAACTTGAGATACTTTTCTAAGGTGGTAAGCCAGTTAAGGAGCAAAAAACTGGATCTTGTTGTTTATTTGAGTCAAAGTAGTAACACATTTTCATGGCTTTTAAGGGATCTGTTATTCTTCAGGATAGTAGGTTGCAAGAGCGCCTGCGGATTTCAGTGGACTAAGCACTGGCTGTTCTCACTTGCCCAAAGACGTTACAGGATCTTTTACAGAGAGGTGGACCGTCTTATGAAACTTGTAGAACCACTGGGAGTTTCTCGTAAAGTTTCATGGGATATTCCGAGGGTACCGCTAAATTTCGACTTGCCAAAATCTCTTGATTCACGACCAGTAATTGTAATTCATCCTACTGCAAAATTTCCTGTTAAGCGGTGGCCATTGGAGCGTTTCCTTGAGGTCTGCAGGGACTTAAAGAAGAGATGTAACCCGTTCTTTGTTGTAGTAGGTGGCAGCGATGCGGAAACAAATGCTGAAGCATTGGTGAAAACACTTAAAAATGATGTCCTAAGCCTTACAGGCAAGACTACGTTTCTACAGCTTGCAGAGGTTCTGAGGCAATGTGACCTCCTTGTTTCTTGTGATAGCGGACCGGTGCACGTGGCTGCTGCTGTTGGAACCCCTGTGGTTGGTATTTATTCCGCACGAGATTATCCGCAGTGCTGGTACCCCTGGGGTGAGCAACATATTGTTTTGAGAAAAGACCCTCATTGCCAGGCACGCTACAAAAACGAATGTGAAACGATGGATTGTATAAATGATATCACCGTGGATGAGGTATTAAAGGCCTGTGATGATATCTTGAAGAAGAATCGTAAAAACAAAAATGATGGGTTTATGACAACCTCAACAGTCCGGGACGGTAAAAATCCTGAAACTATAGTGTTTACTGAAACTTAATTGTAGTAGTAAAAAAAACCATGATATTTCTAATAAATTTTTAGTAAATTTTTGATCTTTATAACCAAAAGATTATGGGTAAACCAAAAGCATACAGAGATAATATTTACTCAACCTATGTCTCAACCCACACATCCCACTTATACGGAGAGACTACCATTAATGGGATAGAGAGGCAGTTTCCTGTGTGGAAGTGGTATTATGGCAGGTTCCTACCCCAGGATAAATCTGCAAATATACTTGATACGGGGTGTGGTAGCGGAGGCTTTTTGTATTATTTACGAAGCCTCGGTTGTGTAAATTCCACAGGAATAGACGTAAGCATTGAACAGATTGAAGCTGCCAAAAAGCTCGGGATCAATGGTGTAGAATGCGCCGATATTATAAGCTTTTTGGAAGATAAAATGAACAGTTACGACCTTATCTTTGCCAGAGATGTGTTAGAACATTTGACTAAAGACGAAATACTTAAAGTCTTGGAGACGATAAATAATGCATTAAAGGTTGATGGCTTGCTTGTTATTCAAGCGCCAAATGGCGAAAGTCTTTTCAGTGGAAGGATTAGATATGGGGATTTAACCCATGAGCTGGCCTTTACACAAGATAGTTTAAATCAAGCATTAAAAACGGTTGGTTTTGCATATGCTGGGTTTTATCCTACCGGCCCTGTTCCTCATGGACTTAAGTCAACAGTAAGGTTTTTCCTGTGGAAAATGATAGAAAAGTTATTGCGGTTTTACATGCTTGTTGAAACTGGATCAGGCGATGGAATCTATACGCAGAATATAATAGCGGTGGCAAGGAAGATATGACAACGAAGTATAGATTAGCCATTCTTACGTCCCATCCAATCCAATACCAGGCTCCACTCTTTTGCAAGCTGGCGGCCCATCCAAATATTGATCTGATGGTCTATCTTTATTCAAACTACGGTGTAACTGAGAAAATAGATCCTGGTTTTGGGGTAGCTTACAAGTGGGATATTCCACTTCTAGATGGTTACAACTACAAATTTCTCCAAAATTATTTTCCCCGCATATTTGCAAATGGATCATGGTTCTTATTTAATCCTGGCATCATAATGGAAATTTTCAAAGAACACTACGACGCTGTTCTTATACATGGTTACGTCTCGCCTACCAATTGGTTAGCGTTCCTAGCTGCCGGTCTGACAGGTACACCGATTATATTCCGCGGAGAGACTCATCTCCTTAATTACAGGGCCGGGTGGAAAGGGGTTTTTAAGAAAATAATTTTACACCAGCTCTTTAAAAGAATCTCTTCATTCCTGACTATTGGTACCCTTAACGGGGAATATTATAGACATTACGGGGTTTCGGATAGGAAATTATTCTTAGCTCCATATGCTGTGGATAATGATTATTTTTCAAAAAGGTATCAAGAATTGCATAGCAGAAGAGACCGTTTGAAAAAAGAACTAGGAATAACTCCTGAACAACCCGTAATCCTCTATGCATCCAAAATGATCCAGAGAAAGAAGGCAATGGATTTATTAAAGGCCTTTGAAAAAATTCAAGAAAGAATTGATGTCTCATTGGTCTTTGTTGGTGATGGTGTTGAAAGACCTGTACTTGAGGCTCGCGCAAAAGACCATAATATTAGAAATGTGCATTTTGTCGGGTTTAAGAACCAAACAGAGCTTCCTGATTACTATGTAATTGCCGATGTTTTTGTACTGCCTTCTACAGACGAGCCATGGGGTTTAATAATCAACGAGGTAATGAATTTTAAT
Source organism: Candidatus Scalinduaceae bacterium (assembly GCA_046759445.1). Taxonomy (GTDB): domain Bacteria; phylum Planctomycetota; class Brocadiia; order Brocadiales; family Scalinduaceae; genus Scalindua_A. Next base: position 31,658 of record JBHICG010000020.1, on the reverse strand, counting down.
TTGCCCATAATAACTACAGATCAAGTAGGAGCAAGCCCTGATTTGGTAAAAGACGGAGAAAACGGTTTTGTCTATCCTGTTGGTGATATTGAAAGGTTAGCAAGCTGCTTACTAAAGCTGATACAGAGCCCTGAGTTAATGGAAAAAATGGGTAAATTTTCTTCGGAAATAATATCTAAGTGGGGTTATAAAGAAGACCTTGAAGGCATATTAAGCGCCCTTGAGTATGTAAAGGCGACTAAAAGAATGAATTAGATGGGTGCACTGGCAGCGCAAATGAATTTGGTGACAAACTTTTCAGGAATTTCCAATAAAGGCTTAATGGGGAGACTTTTACGTTTACCTCTTAGTCTTATCCCATCAGATATAAGGTTACCAATTTTACAAGGAAGGCTGAGGGGTAAAAGATGGATAGTTGGTTCAAGCAATCATGGTTGCTGGTTAGGCAGTTACGAATATCAAAAGCAAATTCTTTTTGCCGAAATGATTCAAGAAGGCTCTGTTGTATTTGACATTGGAGCACATGTTGGTTTCTATACACTTTTATCTTCGCAAATAGTTGGACCAAAGGGTAAAGCTATAGCTTTTGAGCCTTTACCAAGAAATATACATTACCTGAAAGAGCATTTGCGGGTCAATCAGTGTAAAAAAAATGTGACAGTAATTGAAGCAGCGGTAGTAGAGCGCAGTGGCTTTACCTTTTTTGAAGAGGGCTCAAATAACCATACAGGTAGGTTGTCCCAAAAAGGTTGTCTCGAGATCAAAGCGGTTAGTTTAGATGGTCTTGTTTCAAAAGGTGAAATACCTCCGCCGGACTATATGAAAATTGATGTGGAAGGAGCGGAACTATTGGTTCTTTCTGGTGCAAAATCAATACTTAATAACTATCATCCAACGATATTTTTGGCTACCCATGGGACGGAAGTGCATCAACAATGCTGTGCGTTTTTAAAGTCAATGGGCTATTACCTCCAGCCCATAAATGAAAAGCTGAGTATAGATGATACAAACGAGATATTAGCCTTCAGAGAGGGCTAAGGGTTGCAGCTTTAAACGACAGTGTTATTACCAAGTGGATGAAAAACAGTTGTTATGACAATTATTTTTGTTGGTAACTTAAATAGATATTCCAGGTCATATCAGAGATTTAAGGTTCTTCAGGATATGTGTTACGATGTTGTTGGGCTTTCTTTTGTCCCTATTGGATTTAAGCCCGGTATTACCAAAGGACCATCTTTAATTTCTAAAATATGTGGTAAGTTGGGATTTCCTTTAGATCTCACTGGTATAAACATGCAAATTATTGAAAAAGTAGATCAGAAAAAGCCAGACATTTTGTGGATTGAATTAGGCCTCATGATACGACCTTCTACGTTGAAAAAAGTAAAAAAAAACCAACATAACATAATTGTCGTTTCTTGTTCAGAGGACGACACTTTTGCCAGGCATAACCAGTCGGCCTATTACAGGGGTTGTTTACCTTTTTACGATGTGGTCTTTACTACTAAAAGCTATAATTGTAACTCAGAAGAATTGCCTGCTTTGGGGGCAAGAAAAGTGGTTTTTGTAGATGCGGCTTATGATAAAAATACACAAAACCCCATTCCAATAAGCGATGAAGACAGGGAAAAATTTGGGTCAGAAGTTGGCTTTATAGGTACCTTTGAAAAAGACCGTGCCGAAAAGATGCATTTCCTTGCTCAGAACGGAATCCAAATTAGGGTGTGGGGAAATGGCTGGGACAAGATGGTAAATAAACACCGAAATCTTAAAGTGGAAAATCGACCTCTCTTTGAAGATGATTATGGTAGAGCCATTTGCGCTACAAAGATTAATCTTTGTTTTTTGCGCAAAATGAACAGGGACTTACAGACATCTCGTACTATAGAAATACCTGCGTATGGAGGTTTTATGCTTGCAGAAAGAACCTTTGAACATCAAAAGCTATTTGACGAAGGGAAAGAGGCTGTTTTTTTTGATATCAATAGTCCACAGGAACTTTTGGAAAAGGTGAAGTACTACCTTGCTCAAGACGAGGAGCGAAAAGCCATCGCCAAAGCTGGGAGGAAGAGGTGCATGGATGGCGGGTATAGCCATCATGATAGATTAAGATATATGGTTGAACAATTGCAAAACCATGTCCATTATTTAAAACAGTGAGAAGATCAAAGGAATATTTATTTACTATTTAAATTCGAAAAACGATTTGCTAATACAGCTTGTAGCAATAAAAAGTACAGGCATGTTATTTATATCAAGAAAATGGCTGGATAGTTACTCTTGTAGAGATAGGTAAGAATACCATAACGAGACAGGAGCTAATAGAGCAGGGTAATATGTATACTGAAAGTATGTAAAGAAAAGAATTTGCGGCTTCCAATAGATGAGCATAGCAAGAAAGGCAATTTTAGGAACATTTTGGGTCGCCGGGGCAAGTTATTCGTCCTTTATCATAAGTTTTGGTGCGCAGCTAATCTTAGTTCGTCTGCTTTTCCCAGAGGACTTTGGGACCTATGCCCTTGCTGTCTCTATTATTGAGCTTATATGTCTGTTCTTTTCATGGGATTTCTCCTCGGGATTGATTCAGGTTCAAGGCGGTAAATACTTGAATGAAACCGCTTTTGCCCTCTCTGTAATCCAAGGAGTTGTCTTTTTAATATTCACAGGACTTACAAGCATTGTTTTAACACATTTTTTCTCAACCAACCTTGTAACGGTTTTTTTTGTTATTGGTTTAACACGACCCCTGACTTTTATTTCTTCAGTTTATTCTGCAACTGTCGAAAAAGAACTTATTTATAAGAAACTGTCCATCATACGCTTTATTTCAGCAGTGGTTGCTGCAATAGGTGGGATAACTTTGGCTTATCGCGGATTTGGAGTTTGGAGTATAGTTGGAAAAGAACTGCTAATGACTTTGGTATGTTTTATCGGCTTTCGAGCGGTTTCACCCTGGAGGTTTACGTGGCGATTTGATAGAGAATCTTCAAAACGACTAATTAGATTTAGCTGGGGTATGTTATTTTCTAGGGGGCTTGAAGGGGCATGGTTTAAACTTGATAACCTTTTGGTTGGTTCTCTTCTTGGGACAACGTCTTTAGGGTATTATAGCCAGGGCAGATACTTTGTAGATTTAGGAAATACAGCAGTTGCTCCTGCTGCAACTAAGGTTGCTTTTCCCTTTTATTCTAAGTTGCAAAAAGATCAAGTTAAGCTTTCTCAAGCATGTCATATTGTCAACTTCTTTCTTATTCGCCTAATGTTTCCTTTGGCACTCATCTTAATTTTGTTTCCTGAGCCTATTATTACCCTACTTTATGGTGAAAAATGGAGTCCAACAGCCCCAATAATAAGATTCCTTGCTCTTTGCGTAGTTATTGTACCTGTTTCCGAAAATCTCAAAATATTACTTTATTCTTTAGGTAGATTTAAAGAAGTAATCAGGCTCCGTTTGATACAAATTCTCATCCTTATTCCCGCCCTGTTTATTGGTGTTAAACTTTATGGTGCAATGGGAGCTGCTATTGCTTTTATGCTATCGGCTGGAATTGGGGTAGTGGGTACTTATTATTATACACGTGAATACACTTTCAACTATGTGAAAAGAAATTATATAACTCCTGTAGTTCTTGGCGTATTTATTTTTATCTTCATGTTGATATTTTCACATTACTTAAATATTCCTACGAAAGGATTTGCATTTATTCTCTCGGTTATACTATTCATAACCCTATATGGAATAGGGCTTTTCTTTATGGAAAAAAAGGTGCTAAAAGAAAATATAGTTACGCTCATTGAGAAAATATGGTCGAGGGATACTAAAGAGAGATTTGTCTCGTAGAGGAAGCTGAATGGCTCGCTGGAAATTTTTGTATAAGACATTGAGAAGATATGTGTATAGGCAAGATATTACTTGCCCACATTGTGGTAGCAGTAAAACTATGCGACTCAATACAAAGTATCTTATTTTGCAACTGAGGCAATGCGTTGATTGTTATTTGATGTTTCGGTATCCAAAGGACGATGTCCATACCAATTTAGAATTTTACCAAGAAGATTACAATGAGGGCATTACCACAAATATTCCAGACGATGAGACACTGCAGCATTTTACTGATTCAGCTTTTTCAAGTGCAAATAAAGGCTTTTCTGATAAGATTGAAATTATAAAACGTTTCAAACAAAAGGGCTATGTCCTTGACTATGGTTGTTCTTGGGGATATGGAGTATGGCAGTTTAATCATACTGGGTTCGATGCTGTTGGCTTTGAGATATCCGAACCGAGGGCCTTATTTGGTATAAAGAAACTTGGGGTTAAGATCATTAACTCGCAGGCTGAATTAGATTCTGTTTCAAATAACACTTTCGACATAATCTTTGCCCATCATATCTTAGAACATCTACCACATCTGTACACTGTATTTAAGGAATTTCATCGATTATTGAAGGATGATGGCTTGATAGCAATTTTTGTCCCGAATTGTACTGGTTGTGGAGATAAAGAAATTTTTAACCAAAAGAAGTCTTTCGCCATCGGCGAGGCACACACAATGGCTATGGACAAAATCTTTTTTGAGACAAACTTTCGTAGGTATGGATTTGACGTTAAATGTTTCTCACATCCTTATAGAATTATCGATGACTTTTTTAGTACGGAAGCTGGAAAAGTTGACACTTCTAGCATTGAATTGGCGATACTTGCCAGAAAGCAAGTTTAGTTAAACATCACAATTATTTAGAAAACTTATAGATATCTTTTAAGGCAGAGGAGAGTTGTGTATGTGTAGTGCTGAAACAACTAAGCATAATATGAGGATATTATTAGTTTATTTAGAACCATTGGACAATGAACCAATGGGCTTGCTGTATATTGGAACTGTACTAAAGAAGGAGGGTTATGCAGTAAAACTTATTGGCCTTGAAGGTAAAACAACTGAGGACAAAGTGAGTTATGTCCAAAAGGAAGTTTTCGGGTTTCAACCTGATATTGTAGGACTGAGTGTAACTACAATGTTTGCTGGTAAAGCTGAAGAAGTGGCAATGGGTATAAAAAAGGATTTTCCTAAAGTTACAATTGTTGCAGGTGGCCCTCATCCAACAGTTTGTCCTCAAGAGACATTGAAAAGCAAGCATGTTGATTTCTGTATAATAGGGGAAGGAGAAATTTCAATCCTTGATTTAGTTAGAAATATATCCTTAAACATGCCGTCATTTGAAAATGTAAAAGGCATTGCATTATTAGATAAAGAGAATAAACTGATTACCACGGAGAAAGGAGATTATATAAATAATCTTGATGATCTTCCTTTTATAGATAGAGAGCTTTTGCCTGAAAATGTAATACGTGGAAGAGCCGGTTATCCTCTTGGTAGTCCAAGCCTGTTATTAATAACTGTTCGAGGGTGTCCATACAATTGCACATTTTGCCAACCGACAGTTGATTTAATGTTTGGGAAAAAAACAAGAAAAAGATCTCCGGAAAATGTTGTTGCGGAAATAGCAGAACTCAAAAGAAAGTATGATGTTAATGGTCTTTGGATTAACGATGACACCTTTTCGTATGACTATGATTGGACATCCAGATTTTGTAATTTAATGATTCAGAGCAAACTAAATAGTATACTCTGGCATGCGAACGGAAGAATTAATAGAGCAAGGAAAGACGTATTATTAAAGATGCGTAATGCTGGTTGTGTAGGTGTTGTTATGACTTTTGAAGCAGGAAGCACAAGAATAAGAGAAGAAGTCTTCTGTAAAGGGCTTAGTTATGATGATATTATTAATGCCTATAATATTTGTCATGAGATAGGTCTTCCAGCCCAAGCTAATATCATGTTAGGGTCTCCAACCGAGACTGAAGCGGAATTAACAGAGTCAGTTAACCTAATAGAAAAAGTTAAACCACATTTTATGAATGCATCTTATACCACTGCTTTGCCTGGAACGTATATGTACGATAAATATGCATCATCCATTGCTTCGAGTCCATATTATAAAACGTACGACGATTTTAACGTGGGGAGAATAAAGAAAACAGAGAATCTAATTTCAGAAACAAGACTTAAAGAGGTATGGGACTATTTAGAAAAAAGATATTCCAAATCCTCTTATACTAATCGGGCAAGGCACTTTTTCCAATACAAATATTTTAGAAAATTTTTGTATAGAAGGTGGAGAACCCTGTTAGTGAGTAAACATCCAAACTTTAAACATCTTTGTTTCGATATAATGGCGATTCTTTTGGGAAGTTGGTGTTATTTTAAAAACAGAAAGTCTTATATTAGAACTTGATGTAAACCTTAGTGGCCTTGGCCCGAGAGCAAAATCCATTAAGAAATGAAAATGACAATAACTATTTGTGGAAGATTCCATACAAAATAAGAATTGACCTGTTTGTGATAAAAGAAACAGGCAAATCCTCAACTTTAGCAATGAGTTATTGATAGGCCTCGCCAGAAAGACGTAGTCGAAAAACCACTATAAGAGAAAGTAATGAGAACAAGCTTCAGTCGCATTAAGAACTGGATCCGGCAAAATTACAATGAAATTAAAAAGTCCTATGTTAAATCGCATTACCAAGTGGATATCCCTTACCAACATTGCAGTCATTTTATCAATATAGGGGGAGCCTTTGAAGTTACCTACTTTTTTCAGAAATGGCTGCCTAATCCTCCAGCGAAGGCCTTGGTTATTGGAGCTTTTGGGGGACGAGACTATTTTTATCTCAAATCGAAAAGATATTCTGTTGTTGCCCTGGATTTAGTTAAAATCCCAATGATTGACAACTTAGTGCTTGGAAACATAGAACGTCCTCTTCCTTTTAAGAATGGAACCATGGATGTAGTTATATTGAGCGAAGTGTTGGAACACCTTATTAAAGATGCAGCGGCCTTACATTCTGTTCGAGACGTATTGAAGGATGACGGCACTTTAATTATTTCGGTCCCTTTTTACCATGATGGCCCAGAATATCATGTAAGAATCCATAACCCTAAAACTATCTCAAGATTGGTATCAGCTTGCGGTTTCCACATAAAATATTACGTAGAAAGACCTGGCATTTTAAGAATACCACCTATGTTTAATATTTTGCATCACGTTTTAAATATTATGTTGATGAAAACATTCGGCATTACGATTTATCATATAACGCTGCCATTAATTGGAAAGTTTGAATATTTTTTTGGCAAAAAGACAGTGCCTTTTCGGCGTTTATCCAATTCCTTTGGAGCATACCTGGCCTGTTTAAAAGGGGACTGTTGGAACTATATTACCTCCAACAAAGAAAATTTTAATTGATCTTAAGGCTTAAGCTCTTTGGGAGGCAGACTTTTGAAAGTAACAATATCAGTCTGTGGTAGATTTCACGCTTTTTATCTTTCTCAGCAGTTGTTAAAACAAGGTTATTTAAACAGACTTATTACTTCATATCCTAAATTTGAGGTCGCAAAATATGGAATTCCTAAGGATAAGGTTGGGTCTGTTGTAATTAAAGAAGTAATGGAAAGGGGATGGAGGCGGCTGCCATTATTTTTAAGGAATTCTTACAACCCACAATATCTCATTCTTGATGTTTATGATAGATGGGCGTCTCATCTATACAGTAAAAGTGATATCTGTGTAGCATTTGCAGGTTGTTCTCTTAGGACTATAAGAAAAGCAAATGATATGGGGGCAATAACCATCTTAGAACGGGGAAGTTCTCATATGCTTTATCAAACGGAAATCTTAAGGGAAGAATATGGGAGATTTGGGATTAAACCACGACTTGCACATCCAAAAATAGTAGAAAAAGAACTGCAGGAATATGAAGAAGTAGATTATATTTCAATCCCGTCGTTATTTGCTAAAAGGACTTTTCTTGAAAAGGGGTTTCCAGAGGTAAAACTAATCCATGTCCCTTATGGTGTTCATCTTGATGAATTCAGGCAGGTACCAAAGGAAGACAAGGTATTCAGGGTGGTTTATGCAGGGGGGATGAGTATTCAGAAAGGTGTCCATTACCTCTTACAAGCCTTCTCAGAATTAAATCTCCCTAATTCAGAGCTGCTGTTAGTGGGAGGTGCGAGTGAGGAGATAAAACCTTTTTTTAAGAAATACGAGGGGAATTATAAATATATTGGTCATGTTCCTCAGAAAGAGCTTTATAAGTATTATTCGCAAGGCTCGGTATTTGTGATTAATTCCATTCAAGAAGGCTTTGGAATGGTTCAATCGCAGGCAATGGCGTGTGGATTACCAGTGATTTGCACAACCAATACCGGTGGGGAAGATATTGTTCGAGAAGGTATAGATGGCTTTATCATTCCTATAAGAGATGTGGAGGCATTAAAAGAAAAGCTTGTATACCTATATGAAAATCCTGAGATATGTAGAGCAATGGGTCAATCTGCCAAAGAGAGGATGAGTAAAGGATTCACATGGGATGATTATGGGGAAAAGATAGTCAGGAAATATGAGAGTATCCTGAATGAAAGAGGTCTTTAGTAAAATAAATAAGTCTCTTAAATCAAAATGCTTATGAAAACAATCAGTAGGCGCAGCAGAGAACAGTCTCGATTGAATCTGTTGCCAGGTACATGGTATGAAACGGTAGCTTTGCCATATGCTCGGCCCTTTTCGCGACGTCAGCTAATAACGTTTGGAATATCCTTAGGATTTGTCATTCTCGCACTTAATCTTTATGCCCCTTCAGGCCCTACACCAATCCAGAGATTGCTTGCCTCCCTCACCATCGTGTTGGCTTCGGTTCCAGTGTTGCTCTGGCTTTCAGGCAGAGATCGCGGAATTCCCTTTATGCCCTTCTTTGCTGCTATCTATGCAGTTTACTACGCGTTATCTATTTTTTTGATAAATGAATATACGCACTCCGCGTACAAGAATATACCCTTGTCCGATTCTTCCATTGAACAAGCGCTCATGCTCTCCCTCTTAGGTCTCGGATTTGTATTTATCGGTTATTATGGTTTTCACCAAAGAGCAATTGCAAGAATAGTACCGAGTTTTAATATGCAGTGGAAAAGTTATGGCAAAGTAAAACAGCTTAGTATAATTTTTGGTATTATCGGACTCTCAATTTATTATATAAAAATTCTTATCCCTATCGCCGTTAATATTCGGCAAATTGTAGCTTACGCTACTGATCTTGTTGTTATCTCAATAATAATACTGTTCGTCCTACAGCTAACAGGCCGTCTTGGCATCCTCGGTATGGGCTTTTTATGGGTTTTCTTGGTGCCATGTAGGGTGCTTTTGGGGCTGGGAACAGGGGCTACGTTCCAGGGTATACAGATTTTACTACTGCTTATCTTTATATACGCTACGCTCAAGCATCTTATGCCCTGGAAGGCAATGCTTGTTGGATTTGTTATGCTTATTATATTGCGTTCGGGAATGGGAGAATTTCGTGACCAGAGTTGGGGTGTGGGAGAAATGGGAGATATGAGTCCTACTGAAAATGTAGCCCTCTTTTTGAAGGTTGCAAAGGATTCCTTCACAGGTGAATACCAATCATATTCTGATGCGAAGGAGTTTTCCTTACGCCGTACGAATAGTCTGTTGATTTTTGCTGAGGTTGTTGAGGCCACTCCAGCCAGTGTGCCATTTTGGAGAGGTGAGACATACTACCCTTTGCTGTTTAAACCTATTCCCAGATTCTTGTATCCAGGTAAGCCAATAGAAATGACGGGACAAACCTTTGGACACCGATATGGGTTTATCCATGAGCTTGACACGATGACTTCTGTTAATCTGCCACAGCTCGTGGAACTCTATATAAATTTCGGCAAGGTTGGTGTAATCTTGGGTGCATTCTTCATTGGCACCCTGTACAGGATTGTTCAGCACCTCTTCATTCATCGCGAAATGGGGATAGGAGCGGTTGTGGCGTGTATTTATATCTTTAACATATTGTTGGTGATGGAAACTGGAACTTCTCAAGTATTTGGTGGAGCGTTCTGGGCGCTTATTTACATGGGGCTTCTCCATCAACTGATAAAGAAAAATAGATTAGAAAGGGGCGTTGCATATAATAGAAGTGTATGAAGATTCTCCACGGCATTTTTGGAATAGACCAAATCTGCATGGTCCGAATCTGACCATGAAAGAACGGTTTTAACAAAAACCACAAAGCTTTATATGTATTAATGAGCCATAATTGAATTAAGCGGAAAATTACGATGGAGTTGCAAGGTTTTTTTTGTTAGGAATTATAAATGAAACTTATTTGTGTGAGCCCAGGATATTGGCCTGCCTTTCGACATGGAGGGCCTATTTTCTCCGTGCATGGTTTGAATAAGGTTCTGGTGAAAATGGGGGTTGATGTAACCGTTTACGCCACTAATTCTTCTTTAAATGGGGAAGTGACTATCAATGAAGAAGTTAACGTTGATGGGGTCAAGGTTATATATTTTGGGTTTATTAAGTCTCTCGAGTTTTTGGGGAGGATGGGCTGGCAGTTCTCCTGGCAGATGACTAAAGCGTTAAAGAGGGATTTGAAAAAGTTTGACCTTATACACATTCAATCCGTTTGGAACTACCCAACAACTGCGGCTACCTACTATTGCAAGAAATATGACAAGCCATATATTATTTCCACACGCGGAACTCTGTATCCCTATACAATCATGAAGAAATCATGGAAGAAATTGCCTTATTATTATCTTGTTGCAAAGAGGGACCTAAAAGGTGCATCAGTCATTCATTATACTACGGAGGATGAGGCGGAGAAGTGTCATTCATTTCTTGGTTTGAATAACCAGGCGATTATTATTCCCAACGGAATAGATTTATCAGAATATAATGACCTTCCCACAAAGGAAAGTCTAAAGAGGTGTTATCCAATATTGAAAGACAAAAAAGTGATTCTTTTTTTAAGTAGAATTCACCAGAAAAAGGGGTTGGATATTCTATCGAAGGCTTATGGGAAACTTGCAAGGCAGAGAAAAGATGTACATTTGTTAATCGTAGGTTTTGGTGAAGAAGGATACGAAAAGAAGGTGAGGAGATGGTTTGAAGAGGAAGGGGTCTTAGAGCAAGTAACCTTTACGGGAATGCTGAAAGGTAAAGAAAAATTAGAGGCTTTTGCAGGGAGCGATATATTTGTGCTTCCATCTTATTCAGAAAACTTTGGAATGGCCGTGATTGAAGCCATGGCTAGTGGTCTTCCAGTGATTATCAGCAATCAGGTGGGAATACACAATGAGATTGCTGAAGCAAAGGCAGGGAGAGTTATTGAAACTGATGCAGAACAACTCGCCGAGGCAATGGCAAATCTATTAGATAATCCCGTTACCTGTAAAGAAATGGGAGAAAATGGTCTGAAGCTGGTGAAGGAACAATTTAATTTGGACGAAATTGCTGAGCAGATGGCAAAGGCATATGAAAATATAGTAAAGGGTTAAGGAACCTATGAATCTACGAAATAATTTCAAACGTATAACTCTGTTTGCAATCCATCGCCGTAAAGAAGTACTCACTCCTGAGTTCTGGATGACTGTCATTCGGGTGCTCAGGGAACGTTTTAATTACCTTGATAGGGTCTCTAATTTAGAATTTTTACAAAATCTCCAGCATATTGAAGTCCGGCCTTGGAATCTCCATATTGAACCTACGAATATTTGTAATGCGAAGTGTATTTTTTGTGCTTATAAGTTTCAAACCCGTCCTAAGATAGTTATGTCAGATGCAGTTTATTTCAAGGCCCTGGACGACTATTGCTCTATTGGGGGGGGAGAACTTAGGCTACATACGTGTGTTGGAGACCCATTACTCGATCCAAAACTAATAGAACGTATTAAAGTGGCACGATCACGGTCAGAAATTACGAAAATTACAACAATTACAAATGGCATAAATCTTGATAAGGTTGGAATAGAAGGATTGCTCCAATCAGGTATTACTGACATAAATATAAGTACAGGGCCATGGGATGAAAAACTTTATCAATCAATCTACCGTAGCAAAGAATATCATAGAGTCAATCAAAACGTAACACAATTGTTGAAGATAAATGCCGATACAGGGAGACCTGTTCGTATTAAAATCAGTTTTCGTTCAAACATGTCTATGAAGAAAACATTGGAACTGCCTGATTATCAGGCCATACGCGAATACCCTCATGAGATAGAATTTAATACAGACTTTGATACATGGCTGGGCGAGATTGGGCAGAAGGATCTGCTTGACGGGATGCATATTAGACCTTTGAGCATACTTGAAAAAGAGCCGTGTTACTTGCTCTACGATGGGCCAACAGTTTTTGCGGATGGAAAGGTAGGGCTTTGCGGTTGCCGAGACATCAATGCGCAAAGCGAACTTATTATTGGCAATATACTTGAATCACACTTTCTGGAGTTGTGGTCATCAGAAGCTACCAAAAGGCTAAGATATCGCTTTGCGGAGGGGGATTTCCCTGAAATATGCCGTAAATGTACACTTTATACCAACTTGGATTTGTATCGGTCAAAACGTGGGTCATTAAGGGCGAAGTTAATTAAGGAATGGTTTGAATCAAGCAAAAAGGGTAAAAGCGACTAAGGGATTAGTTATGAGAAGTGAATTTATTTATGAGAAATATTGGCTGAAAATAGAAGCGAGAAATACAAATGGATGAAAAACAGAAAGCCTTTAATACCTTTGAAGTCCCAGACCGAATACGAGTAAAGAAAGTTCTGGATTTCATTTATGAGTATTTTGGGACCGTGAGTGGAATATCTATCTTGGAATGTGGGATTGCAAAAGGGGGGATTGCAGATTTATTAAGTAAGGATGGAGCGGAATGCTGGGGAATCGATATAAACCCTCGCAATTTACCAGGTGTAAACATTATACAAAGTGACTTAAACATGGAATTTCCCGAGTTTGACAGAGCTTTTGATGTTATTTTTGCAGGAGAGGTAATCGAACACCTCTTTGATGAAACTAAATTCATTAAATGGTGTTACAAAATTCTTAAGCTAGATGGGCTCATAGTAATAACAGTTCCAAACCTGGCTTTTAGTGTAAATAGATTGCAATTGTTGTTTGGAAAAATGCCGAGGTTTGGTTATGCACCTTACCATTATCATATCTACACAAAAGAAATACTTCAGGGTATAATAAAAAAGGAGAACTTCAAGATTCTCAAATGCTCTTCGACACATATTCTTTTTTCGACCAGAAGAAATAAATTTGGAAGGATTTTTGAACTTTTGGGTGATGTTTTCCCATCTTTAGGGGCGAATTTGATTGTTTTCGCCAAAAAAGTGGATCTTAGCGCCAATGATTCTTGTTATGTGTGACATAGAGACAAGATGGATAGTGAATAAGATATGAAGTATATTCATCTGATTAGGAATAATTGTAAGGTTGGGGCACAGGAACATATTGCATGATTAGTTCTCAATTATTAAGAAAATATTACCCGGATGGCTCCTGGAGTGGAACGTTGAAATTCTACGATTGGATACGTTCCTTAATAAGATCAGACTTTATTGTATTAAACATCGGAGCGGGCCCCACATCCACCGACAAGATAAAGTCTCTTAAGGGGGAAGTGAAAAGGGTTGTTGGGGCTGATATTGATCCAATCGTTTTAAATAATAAAGACATGGACGAGGCAGTTCTTATTAAAAACGACACATTGCCATTTCCAAATAACACCTTTGATATGGCATGGGCAGATTATGTTTTGGAACATATTGAGAAACCAGAAATTTTTCTGAACGAGGCTTACAGGGTTTTAAAGCCGGGCGCATCATTTTTCTTTCGTGCGCCAAACAAGTATCATTATGTTTCGCTCGTTGGTCGGTTAACGCCTCACTGGGTGCATAAGTTTGTAGCGAATAAAGTAGTAGGAAATCTTTCAGGTGCGACACACAAACACTTTCCAACCTACTACAGATTAAACTCTAAGAAGGATGTAATAAAACACTCAAAATCCGCAGGCTTTCAAGAGATAGAGTTACGGTTTGTTGAACCAGAACCAAGCTATCTGATGTTTCATTCTATTCCATTTTTGTCGGGTGTTATGTACGAGGGGACGGTCAATCGTTTTGAAAGTTTGTCTGGAATTCGAGCGAATATATTTGGTAAGCTTACAAAAAATCAAAACATGTGATATTAATCATGTGAAATGGCTATTTTATAAATTGATTTTTATAGTAGCGACGAAAGTATGAACGCCAGAAGAGGAGAGAATGGACATTGGTTAGTCAGAGTATGATAAATGCAGAAAAGGTCCCAATTTCGGTTGTAATATTGACCTATAACGAAGAGAAAAATATAGAGGATGGTCTTAAAAGTGTTTACGATTGGGTGGATGAAATCTTTGTTGTTGATTCGTTTTCAACGGATAGGACATTAGAAATCGCTAAAGGTTATACTGAAAAAATTTATCAGAATAAATTTGAAGGCTTTCCTCAACAAAGAAATTGGACATTGGATAATCTTCCTTTTTCCAATGAATGGGTCTTTTTTTTTGATGCTGATGAAAGACCTTCAAAGGCGTTAAAAAGTGAGATAAGCAATATAATACCTGAAACTTCGTCTGGTGTTAATGGATTTTATATCAAAAGAAAATTTATCTTTATGGGTAAGTGGATTAAACACGGGGGTTATTATCCAGTGTGGTTATTAAGGCTTTTTAAATATAAATTTGCGAGATGTAATGAAAGATTGGTAGATGAACATTTTATTGTTGAAGGAAATACATTGCAGCTTCAACATGACATTATTCATGAAGACAAAAGGGGCATAACTTTCTGGATAGAAAGACATAACAGATATGCCACCCTTGATGCCCTTGAACATATCAAACTTGTGAAATTTGAAGAAATGGCTAATGGCCAAACCGATTTCCCTTTGACAACATTCTTTGAAAAGAGAAGATTGCTTAAGAGAAAAGTATGGCGATGCCTGCCAATGTTTCTCAGGCCATTCATGTCTTTCTTTTACTGCTATATTTTAAGAGGCGGGTTTTTAGAGGGGAAGGCGGGTTTTATTTACATGGTTTTGCTGCGGTTTTGGTACCCCCTACTTGTTGACATAAGGATAGGAGAGATCAAGAGAGAAACAAGCACCGAAACACTTACAACCACAAGGGTGCAGAGTCGTTAAATGTGTCCGAGAAGGTACTATAGTGGCAAGAATAACTTTTATATACTTTGACCTCAATACAGGTTATTATCCGAGTTTTCATCATGGCCTTGCGTCTCTTATCGGAACACTAAAGATCGAAAATCATAAAGTTTATTTACACCATTTGATATTTGAAGACGACTTTGATAAAGCGATAAAGTTCTTAGAAGAAGAAAAACTGGATGTAGTTGGCCTGTCCTTTACCACTAACCAAAAAAAACATGTGCGGCGGTTTCTAGAAATAGCTGACTTATCTGAGATGTTAACGGTCGCGGGGGGGGTGCATTGTACTTTGGTTAAAGAGGAAGTGTTTAAGGATTTTCCTGAGATAGATGGAATATGTCTTGGAGAGGGTGAAGCCCCTTTAAGAGAACTATGTCGAAGGTTAGATAATGGCGATGATTACCTGGCCACTCCCAGCTTCTGCTTTAGAACAAATGATGGAATAGGGAAGAACGCTGTAGTCCCTTTGCAAGGTGTAGAAGTCCTGCCTCTACCAGACTATACACTGTTTGATTATGACAAAATAATTTCTGACAATGGACAGTGCTTTCCAATGATGTTATCGAGGGGCTGTCCATATAATTGCCACTATTGCTGTAATCACGCATTTCGCGAGATATATCCAAATAAGGGAGATTATGTACGTTTTCCTTCCATTGAGCGTTCAATCAATGTAATCAAAAACAACCTGTCTTTATACCCGGGAACAAAGAAGATAATTTTTGCCGATGACACATTCACATTAAACAAGAAATGGTTATCTGGATTTTGCGAGGTATATAAAAAAGAAATTGATTTGCCGTTCTTGTGCAACGCGAGGGTTGAAACCATGGGCGAACAGGTTGCAAAGGATCTTAAGCATGGCGGATGCATATCCATTGATTTCGGAGTAGAAAGTGGAAACGAATGGCTAAGAAGAAATATCTTGAACCGAAGACATTCAAATAGAAAAATAAAAGATGCCTTTGAGATAACTAAGAAATACGGTATCAAGAGCTTCTCCTTCAACATCGTTGGTCTGCCATTTGAAACAACTGAAATGGCAAAAGACACACTTAATTTAAACATGGAGTTGCAACCGGATTTTGGCAAATGTTTTTATTTTTACCCATATCCAAAAAGCAGGATACATCAGTTATGTTTAGACTATGGCTTACTGTTAGACGACCTTGAATCTGTATCAGGCTATTTAGAAGCGCCGTCTCTAAAAGAAGTTTTCATGTCACACAAAGAAATGAAAAAATATTTTGAATTAATGCAATCGTTCTTTTACGCACGGCTACTTTTTTCGAAAATAAGAATGCCATTGTTTCTTGAGAAACTATTACTTAAAATCATATTTTTATTAAGAAAGCCTATTTTGGCCGTATTGGACACAAAATCAGATACCCTGGGATTGAGAAGACTACTGCGAAAATTCGCAATGAAGTATTTACGAGGCAATGCTTAACACCTTAATTATAAACCGTTAGCATTATGAAACAGGTTATCCAAAACTACCGCACAGGCACACTGGAACTGGCAGAAGTTCCTGTTCCTCTCTGTCCTTCTAACAAGATTTTAGTAAAAAACATTGCCTCACTTGTAAGCATCGGCACTGAGAGGTCAGTTATTGAGCTTGGCCAAAAGAGCCTTTTGGGGAAGGCCAGAACTCGACCGGACCTTGTTAAGAGGTTCATGGAAAGGGCAAAAAAAGAAGGTTTTGTCAAAACCTTCAAGGAGGCCATTGGAATACTCGACAGTCCCACGCCGCTTGGTTACAGCTCTGCAGGGATTGTTGTTGAGGTTGGTGACAATATCCACAAATTCTCTCCAGGAGACAGGGTATCCTGCATTGGAGCTGGTTATGCATCCCATGCAGAGTATATTACAGTCCCAGAGAATATGTGTTGCAAGATGAAGGACAACCTAACATTTGAAGAGGCCTCATTCGGGATGCTTGGTATTATTGCGATGCATGGGATTAGATGCGCAAAGCTCACATCTGGCGAGTCAGTAGCCGTAATCGGTCTTGGACTCTTAGGGTTATTGTCGGTTCAAATATTAAAGGCTTATGGATACAAGATTATAGGAACGGATATTGACCAAAAGAAAGTTGACATAGCAAAGACACTGGGAGCAGACTGTGTTTTCACGTCAGAGGATGACTTTATAAATTGTATTGAACGGGCAACCGATGGCTATGGCGCTGATGCGGTAATAATAACTGCAGCAACAAAAAGCGATGCCCCCGTAAACACCGCTGTTGACGTTGTAAAATATGGGGGCAGGGTAGTAATAGTTGGTGTGGCTGACATTCACCCACACAGGAACGAGATGTGGCATAAAGAGGTGGAGATAATTGTCTCAAAGGGGGGAGGCCCCGGCACACTTGACCCTTTTTATGAGAATAAGGGGATTGATTATCCCTTTGGATACATGAGATGGACAGAGAATAGAAATCTCGAGGAATTTTTGAGGCTCAAAGCCGAAGGCAGGATAAATGTTAAGCCAATGATTTCCCATAGATTTAAGATTGAGCAGGCAGAGACCGTTTACAAAGATATGCTGGATAATAAAGGGGGTTCGTATATTGGCGTAGTACTTGAATATCCAGATCGGTCCGAGAGTTTTGAGATAACCGGGGAAGGTGGTAATAGGATTATAAAAGTCCAAAAACCTATTACCCGTGACCTATCACCTATCAACTCCAGGATTTCCCTTGGCGTCATAGGCGCTGGTCTGTTTGGAAAGGCACTATTGCTTCCCACCTTAAAAAAATTACATGGTATTGATTTAGATACGATTGCTACATCTTCAAGTGTAAATACTTATCATGCAGCCAGGAAGTATGGTTTTAATAAATGCACGACGGACTATAAAGAAGTCCTTGAGAGTCGAGATATAAATTCTGTGATTATACTTACGCCCCATAGTATGCATGCCAAGATGGTTATGGAGGCCTTAAGAGTCGGCAAGCACGTCTTTGTTGAAAAACCCTTGTGTATCAATGAAGAAGAACTTAAAGAAATCAATGAGGTTTATAATTCTGCAATCTGCAATCCGCAATTCGCAATATCTCTAATGGTTGGCTACAATAGGAGATTTTCTCCCCATACCATAAATGCACGTAAACATTTAGACGGTCGACAGGAACCAATGGTTATCAATTACAGGATTAATGCTGGTTTTGTCTCACTTGATCACTGGGTTCATTCTGAGGAAGAGGGTGGTAGCAGAGTGATTGGCGAGATATGTCATTTTGTGGACATGATGCAGTGTTTGACTGGCAGTAACCCGATAAGGGTATATGCGGAGAGAATTTCTGCAAACAATAGAACTTCATTAAATAGTGATAATCTGGTAATAGCCTTAAAATTTGCAGATGGCTCAGTAGGTAATATAGTTTATTCTGCCTCCGGAGACAAGGCGTTTTCAAGAGAGCAGGTTGAGGTCTTTTGTGAGGGTAAGACAATCGTAATTAATGACTACAGAAGAACTGATTTTTATTTTGAAGGGAAGAAGAAGTCCTTTAAGACGTCAAACCAGGAAATAGGATATAAGGAGGAATTACAGCATTTTTCTGAAGTGATAAAAGGTAAGTCTGACCAGGAACTCCTCTTTGACGAAATATTTTATTCAACCCTTACTGTTTTTAAGATAAACGAATCCCTGGATAGTGGGAAACAGAAAAATATAGAGCTTAAATCAAGTGATTTAAGCTCACATAGTGATTAGTAAAAGAAAAAGGTGGGTTCACTGTCGCTTAACCCACCCTACTTCATTAATCAATTTGCGAAGCTATATTCTTTTGTTTTGAAATTAGAATTTTGGTTATTTGACAAATAAAATAAACGATAGTATTTGGTATCTTATGTCTTGTTTCTGGCTTCTATGTAGCAAATGAATATTCTCCTTGTTACTGATTCTTTTCCTCCTGAAATCCGTTCCGCGTCACATCTGATGCAAGAACTCGCAGAGGAACTAAGAGACCGTGGTCACAAGATAACGGTTGTTACTTGCTATCCAAAATATAATCTTACCTTAGAGGAAAATGGTAAAAGTTTTGATGAATTTTCTGTTGAAAATGAGATAGAAGTTCTCAGGGTGAAAACCCTATCGCATCATAAAGTAAACTTCTTAATGCGCGGTATTTCTCAACTAACCTTGCCTTACATATTCGAATCAAAGTTGAAAAAATACATAAAGAAGAAATTTGATATAGTGATTGTCTACAGCCCTCCATTAACACTTGCCCATGTAGGAAAAAGACTCAAAAAGAAATTTGGAGCCAGGTTCATCTTAAATGTGCAGGATATCTTTCCACAAAATGCCATTGATCTTGGCTCAATGAAAAGTCGTGTTTTGATAAATTATTTTGAACGCATTGAGAATAATGCTTATCAAACTGCGGACAGAATCATCGTCCACTCAGTTGGTAATCAGGAATTTATGAAAGAGAGAAAACCGTTTTTAGACGGCAAATTGAAAGTTTTGCATAACTGGATAGATACAGTTCCCTATGTCAATGTAAAAAAAACTAATATATTCAGAGAAAGATATGGACTTAATGATAAATTTATTTTCTTATTTGCCGGCGTTATTGGTCCATCTCAAGGGCTTGATTTGATTGTTAAAGCAGCTAAAGAACTCAGGGAAATATCAGATATATGTTTTTTGCTTGTTGGGGACGGATCAGAGAAGGATAAATTAGCAAAGATGGCTGAAAGTTATACATTGAGTAATGTTGTTTTTAAGCCATTTATATCTAAGGAAGAGTATCCGGGTCTTGTTAAAGAAGCAGACGTTGGTTTGGTATGTTTAAGTAGTAAAAATAAAACACCTGTTATCCCCGGAAAAATTTTGGGATACATGGCTGCTTCCATCCCCGTGGTTGCTTTTTTAAACAAAGAAAGTGATGGTCATGCGATCATCCGTGATGCTAAATGTGGTTATTCTGCAGTTTCGGATAGTCATGATAGAATAACTCAAACAATTATGAATATATACAATGAAAGGGACAAATTAAAGCAGTATGGGGTAAATGGATTCAATTATGTTTCAGAACATTTTGAAAAAAAAGTGTGTATTGACAAATTAGAAGGATTCTTTAAAGAGGAGATTTGATTGATGAAGGATTATCTTGAGTTTTATAAAGACAGAGTTATATTGGTAACCGGGGGTGCAGGAGCGATAGGAAGCAATCTGACGAGGAAATTAGCTGAGATCGGAGCAAAGAGGGTAATTGTCCTTGATGATCTATCCTCCGCACAGAAATGGAATGTGCCATCTCTTTCAAATGTTCTTTATGTTGAAGGTAGTGTTTTAGATGAAGTTACCATAAAGAGGGTTTTCTTTGAAGAGCCCGAGTATGTCTTTCATCTTGCAGCGCTCTTTGCAAATCAGAATTCAATAGATCATCCCGAACACGATCTTTTAGTAAATGGGCTGGGTACCTTGAAGTTGTTACAGTATTCCCACATGACTGGAATAGAACGGTTTATTTATGCATCGTCCGGGTGCTCTATTTATGGAAGTAATTCCCCTTTACCCTTAAAAGAAGATTTCGTCTCTATTCACTTAAGCTCTCCATATCAGATAACAAAAATGGTAGGAGAACTCTATTGTAATTTCTTTAGTGACCATTATGGTATAAAGATTGTCAGGGCAAGATTTTTCAATTCATATGGTCCTGGAGAGATACCAGGCCAGTACCGTAATGTCATTCCCAATTTTATATTTTGGGCTATGCAAAACAAAACCTTACCTATTACGGGCACCGGAGAGGAGACCAGGGATTTTACCTATGTAGAGGACATTGTAGATGGACTGTTAAGGGCAGGATATTTTCAGGAGGCTGTTGGTGAGGCTATGAATTTGGCATCAGGTGTGGAGACAAAGATAATAGATTTAGCTAATATGATTAATGATATTGTAGGAAATACAGGTGGTGTAGCTTTTGCCGAACGTAGAAAGTGGGACACCAAGAGTAGGTTGCTTGCGTCAGTAGATAAAGCAAATAACATAATTGGCTATGAGCCAAGTACAGATTTTAAAACTGGATTGCTAAATACAATAAAGTGGTTTGAAGAAAAAAGACAATTTATAGACAAAGGCGCAAAATTCGGACCTGGCATCTCATCGGCAGTAAGAGACTTCTTTGTAAAGTAGTCACTAGATATCAAACACATTTTCTCACCTTTCTTACCAAACGTAATAAATAAACCAACATCTAATTCTCATGTTCAAAATACTAACAATATTCGGAACCCGACCTGAAGCTATTAAGATGGCCCCCGTAATTAATGAACTTGAAAGGTATCCAAATGAGATTGAATTGTGTGTATGTGTCACAGGGCAACATAGGGAGATGCTTGATCAGGTACTTTCTATATTTAATATAAAACCTGATATAGACCTTAACATCATGAAAAATAATCAATCCCTTACTGAAATATCTACTAGGTCCCTGTCCAGAGTTACTAGAATAATGGACAAAATAAAACCAGACCTTGTTCTTGTACAAGGTGACACAACTTCTGCCATGTCGGCTGCCCTTGCTGCCTTTTATAAAAAAATACCTTTGGGGCACATTGAGGCAGGATTACGGACTAAAGACCGTTACAGTCCCTTCCCTGAAGAGATTAACCGGCGTATGATTAGCGCTTTGTCTACTTACCACTTTGCCCCAACTAATACAGCCGTTAATGCCTTATTGAATGAGGGCTTTTGTGAGGACGATATAAACTTGACCGGCAATACGGTAATTGATGCCTTGCTGGCAGTTGTTAGGAGTCAAAAGTCAGAGGTTAGAGAAAAAGCTTTTGAAGAATATTTTAAGAAAAGATGGGATTTGACACTAGCGCAAAATACTAATAACTTAAAACTTATTTTAGTTACCGGTCACAGGAGGGAAAACTTCGGAGATGGATTTGAACATATTTGTTTTGCCCTGAAAGAGATAGCCGTAAGCAATCCGGATGTTATGATTATATATCCAGTACATCTAAATCCAAATGTCCAGAGACCTGTGAGAGAGATCTTAAATGGTGTTAAAAATATACACCTCATAGATCCACTAGACTATGAAACTTTTGTTTTTCTGATGAGTAGGTCTTATCTCATATTAACGGATTCCGGTGGCATACAGGAAGAGGCGCCTTCACTGGGGAAACCTGTCATCGTATTAAGAAGGGTTACAGAAAGACCTGAGGCGGTAGAGGCTGGAACGGTGAGATTGGTTGGTACGGATAAAGACCGGATTGTTTCAGAGACATTATCTCTCTTGAATGATTCGGCCCTCTATAGCCAGATGTCAACGGCACACAACCCATATGGAGACGGAAAAGCCTCCGAGAGGATAGTCGAGTTTATAAAAAATAATTGTCATAATTTTAATAATAGAAAGATAAAAAGAGTAGAAATTGAATCAGTACAATCCTGTTCGGCATTGAAATAGGAGTACTATTTATGATTGTAGAAGGTAGAATTATAAATATAGTAAATATCAGCATTGTCCGGTTAGGTTTTTGCGTGCGCGGGTTTTGTCATACCAGAACGCTTTTGTCGGGTATCCAGAGGTTCATTCATCTCAGATTCCCCCCACAGCTTGCTCGCTGCGTTTCGCAAGCTAGCAGTGGGGGGAATGACAGCTTTGGGGACAACAGACACTATTTATTGCAGATTTACGATTGAGGATTGATTATTGAAGATTGGTATATTGAAAATAGAAACTCGTGGTGAGATTTTGGATTGAGGATAGGAATTATTAGTTTGTGTTCTTTACTGCATCAAAAATATTAGTATGGTTTATTTTTCCATTAAGCATATGCTTTTTCTTGCTGATAACAGCTCTGGTACTTAGTTATCTGAGAAAGAGAAGGTTATTCCATACATTTTTATTTACCAGCGTAATAATAATTTACGTCTTCAGCATCAGGCCGACTGCCGACCTCTTATTATACCCTCTTGAACATAAATACCTCGTTGATGAAAAAGATATTTCTAGAGCAGATGCCATAGTTGTCTTATCTGGGGGAGAAGGAATGAGGATTATTAAGGGGATAAGCCTTTTTCATAAAAAGACCGCGCCTTTGATTATTATGACTGGAGGAAGTAGCAGTCTGTTTGACCAGAGTCTTAAAAGCGCACTATTGATGAAAGAGGTTGCTATGGAGCTTGGCGTGCCTGATGGGAGAATAATAGCCGAAACGGAATCAAGGAATTCAAGAGAAAATGCCTTAAACACAAAACAAATTCTTGACAAGATGAATGTACAAAGGATTATGCTTGTAACGTCTGCATTTCATATGCCCAGGGCTTATGCGTTATTTAAAAAAATCGGTGTCGATGCTATACCCGTTGCGTCTGACGTTATTATAAAACCTACACCTTATGATCCATTTAGTTTCGTACCGAATGTTGGAAATTTAAGCCTCTCAAGCCTCGCTATAAAAGAATATGTTGGCATTGTAGCTTATTGGATAAAAGGGTGGATTTGAAGATCTTAAATTTTAGATTTCAGCTTGACGCATGAATATCCTTATAAATTTGAACGTCGTTTGGAAAAAACAGTAATATCAATTCCGTCAGGACGTAGATATGTCTATGTCCTTCTTGGAAATAGTGATATTCCAGATGAATGGTTAGCCTTCTCTACTATAGAAAAGACGTTCAAAAGCAAAAATATCTCATAAGTGAAATTGTGTTAATAATAATCATAAATAGTCTTTACCTAATGTTTTCCGTAACAAAAGATTATGTCTCCTTTTCAGAATATCTATTTTCGGATAAAAATGCCATAAATTGGCGAGTGAAGGGAGCTAATTTATGTTAAAATATTTACCAAGAAAAACATTTATTCATATTTTAGGCGATGCTTTGTTAATAACTACTTCCTTTTATTTATCATACGCAATTCGAACGAGGGAGTTTGTGGATGTCTTTTCTACTTATACCGGAGCATCGGTTATGTCTCTTTTTTGTTTTCTTTTTACTTTTTATATAGCTGATATTTATACTTTTGAAGGTAGGTTTAGTAGTGTAAATTTCATTATTAAGTTTGTTGTCACAATAATAGTTGCAAACTGTCTGATTGCGGCTACATTTTACGTCTTTCATACATACAAATACAGTAGATCTATTTTTCTTTTAAATGGTTTTTTTGTCTTTTTCTATTGCCTTTCCTGGCGTTTTATTATTGATAAGTTTTTTAAATACAAAAGGAATCATTCCAATATTCTCATTGTTGGGGCTGATAGGGATGGTAAAACTTTGTATAGCACTTTGGAGGAAAATAAGGATTTCAAAATAGTAGGCTTTCTGGATGATGATGCGAGAAAGAGGGGGTTTGTTATTGGCTCTTCTACAGTTATTGGGGATACAGAGCTTCTCCCATCTTTGCTAAAAGATAAAAGCATTGAAAAAGTGATAATCGCCATAAACCACAGGGTATCATCTGTGCTTTTAAAAAAGTTAGTGAATATTAAATTTAGTGGAATACAAATTTATGATATGTCAACCTTTTATGAACATATTTCAGGAAAGATTCCAATTTCACATATAAATAACAGTTGGCTTTATTATTATAATTTCTATGATATAACAAGAAATTTATATAATTTAAAGATTAAGAATGTCCTGGAGAAAATTGTTGCTATTTTGATGATTATTATAACTTTCCCATTAATAATTGCATCAATGTTAGCAATAAAATTAAATTCTAAGGGACCTGTTTTTTTCAAACAAGAAAGGGTAGGAAAAGGCAGAAAAAATATTAATATTATTAAATTCAGGACGATGAAGTTTGGAATGGAAGAAGAAAGAGGACTTGCAGGTATTAGAAATGATCCAAGAATTACGAGAGTTGGCAAAATTTTAAGGTTTTTTAGAATCGATGAAATTCCTCAATTATGGAATGTAATTAAAGGCGATATGAGCATTATAGGCCCAAGATCATTAATGAAAGAGGAAGTATCTAGATTTTCAGAAAAGATTCCATATTTTTGTCTCAGACAATTTGTAAAACCCGGAATTACTGGCTGGGCACAAGTGAATTATAAACATGGGACAAATACAGAAGATGCTATTGAGAAGCTCCAATATGACCTCTTCTATATAAAGAATCTTTCACCTATTCTTGACTTGCATATCTTTTTGAAGACTATGAAGGTAATGTTGTTTGGTAGAGGGGCGAGGTAGAGTTGATACGATTTCATAGGTCTCGAATTTTAGAAATATAAGTGGTTCATCTAAGTTTCGGGACATGGGAAAGTTATAAAATTAAAAGGCTAAAGCCTTAACTCCTTGATAGGTAAGCCACTGGTTTTGCCAGTGAGACTATCAAAGGTTTTACTTAGAAATAAGGGCTTGACTCTCTATAATCCACTAAGTAATATGATTGAAAAAATCAATATCTTAAAAAAAAGGTTTAGTAAATGAATTATTTAGTAACAGGGGCTGCAGGATTCATAGGTTTTCATCTGTCCAAACGCCTGCTTGAGCGAGGGAATAACGTTATTGGGATTGATAACCTTAATGCATATTATGATGTTAATTTAAAAAAAGCCAGATTACGTAAGCTTGAAGGAAAACCAGGATTTTCCTTTCAAAAACTAGACTTGTCTGATCGTAAAGGAATAGAAAAATTCTTTTCAGAAAATCAGTTTGATTATGTTATAAATCTGGGTGCACAGGCTGGCGTAAGGTATTCACTAACAAATCCTCATGCTTATATAGATGGCAATATTGTAGGATTCCTAAATATACTAGAGGGATGCAGGCACAATGGTGTTAAGCACCTTGTTTTTGCTTCTTCAAGCTCTGTTTATGGGGCCAACACAAAGATGCCTTTTTCGGTACATCATAATGTAGATCATCCCATATCTCTTTATGCTGCCACCAAGAAGGCAAATGAACTTATGGCCCACACATATTCGAGTTTATACAACTTACCATGTACTGGACTCAGGTTCTTCACAGTATATGGACCCTGGGGACGTCCAGATATGGCTTTATTTTTGTTTACCAAGGCAATATTGGAAAATAGACCAATAGATGTGTTTAACTATGGTAGGATGAGGAGAGATTTTACCTATATTGATGACATTATAGAAGGCGTTATCAGGGTGATTGATAAAATTCCTGAGCCAAATCCTAACTGGAATGGTCTTAATCCGGATTCTGCAACGAGTTATGCACCATATAAATTATACAATATCGGAAACAATAACCCTGTAAAGCTTATGAAGTTTATTGAAGTATTAGAGAGTTGCTTGGGAAAAAATGCCGAGAAAAATCTTTTGCCAATACAATTGGGTGACGTCCCTGCAACATATGCTGATGTGGATGATTTAATAGTGGATGTGGGCTTTAAGCCTGCCACGCCAATTGAGGAAGGAATCAAAAAATTTATAGAGTGGTATTTGGAGTATTATGGACAAAGCGGAACATAATATTTTGACAAGTTGGCGAATTATTTTGTTCACTATAATTATTGATAGACAAGGTCGAAAGCGAATTCTAAAAAGCAGCCCGACCCTTTCCCTTAAATAATATAAATGGGGGTTGCTGTGTTAAAGGAGGAATATACACTTGATTGAAAAGATTAAATCAAAGAAAGCCACAATTGGCGTAATTGGACTTGGTTATGTGGGACTACCACTTGTACATGAGTTCTGTAAAGCAGGCTTTCATGTAACAGGCTTTGATATTGATGAAGAGAAGATAAGGTTACTAAAAGATGGTAAGAGTTACATCAAGCATATTGATGCATCGTATATCCAGGAGTGTGCATCACTGTTTATGCCAACATCTGATTTTTCAAAAATGTTTGAAATTGAGTGCATCATAATATGTGTACCAACGCCTCTTAATAAATATCGCGAGCCTGACCTGTCATATGTATTAGATACAACAAAAACAATTGCACAACACCTACGCAAAGGCCAGCTTATAGTGCTTGAATCTACTACTTATCCTGGAACTACTGATGAAGACATGAGGAACATACTTGAAGAATCAGGGCTTAAGGCCGGTGTTGATTTTTATCTTGCATATTCTCCTGAGCGTGAAGACCCCAACAATAAAGAATTTACTACTCGAACTATTCCAAAAGTAGTTGGTGGATACACTCCTGAATGTCTAAATGTGGCTAATACGTTATATAGCCAGATAGTCGAACAAACTGTTCCAGTTTCATCAACCAGGGTTGCCGAATCGACAAAGTTACTTGAGAACATCTATAGGGCTGCCAATATTGCTCTTGTAAATGAACTGAAGGTGCTATTTGATAGGATGGACATAAACGTTTGGGAGGTTATAGAAGCTGCCAAGACTAAACCTTTTGGGTTTCAGGCATTCTATCCAGGCCCCGGACTTGGCGGACACTGTATCCCTATTGATCCATTTTACCTAACATGGAAGGCTAGAGAATACGATTTGACGACTCGTTTTATAGAGCTTTCAGGAGAGTTAAATACGAGTATGCCTTACTATGTAGTAGAGAAGGTGGGGCATGTATTGAATAAATTTAAAAAATCGATTAATAATTACAAAATCCTCGTGTTAGGAATGGCTTACAAGAAAGATGTTGATGATCAACGGGAATCACCAGCATTAAAGATTGTTCAACTCTTAAGAGAATATGGTGCAGAGGTTGATTACAATGATCCATTTGTTCCCGTATGTAGGGGACATCGCCACTATCCCGAAATCGATATGCAGTCTGTAGATCTCACGGAAGAGACATTGAAGAAAGCAGACCTGGTACTATTAGTAACAGATCACACATCTTATGACTATGCCTTTATAGAGAAGCATGCACAATGTATTGTAGATACAAGAGATGCCTTCAGGAGAAATAAAATAGAAAGTAAAAAGGTGTATAAGGCTTAGGGGTATAGACACTATCACTGGAAAACATATTATGCTCCTTTTAGTTATGCTGATGTATATAATCAACAACGAACCCTAAACGTGTAAATTGTATCTCCACAGTTTGAGTGCGTTTATGGCTTAAATTTTTTCAATTTCCATCTTACATATTTACGTATTTTCCCCTCATTAAGGCCTATTATGCTAACACAGATATGTTAAAATATATACCAAGAAAAATATCTATTCATATGTTGGGCGATGCTTTGTTAATAATTGCCTCCTTTTATTTATCATACGCAGTTCGAACAGGGGAGATTGTAAATGTCTTTTCTACTTATACCGGAGCATCTGTTTTATCTCTTTTTTTCTTTCTTTTTACTTTTTATATAGCTGATATTTATATTTATGAAGGTAGGTTTAATAGCGTAAATTTCATTTTTAGGTTTGTTATCACTATAATAGTTGCAAACTGTCTGATTGCTGCCACATTTTACGTCTTTCATAAATGGAAATACAGTAGATCTATTTTCCTTTTAAATGGTTTATTTGTCTTTTTCTATTGCCTTTCCTGGCGTTTTATTATTGAAAAGTATTTCAAATACAAAAAGAGTCATTCTAATATCCTCATTATGGGGGCTAATAGGGCTGGTGAAACCTTACATAGCATTTTGGAGGAAAATGAGGATTTCAAAGTAGTAGGTTTTTTGGATGATGATGCAAAAAAGAGGGGGGTTGTTATTGGTTCTTCTGCCGTCATTGGGGATACGGGTCATCTTCTATCTTTGTTAAAAGATAAAAGTATTGAAAAAGTGGTAGTTGCCACAAACCATATGGCGTCATCTGCGCTTTTAAATGAGTTGATGAATACTAAATTTAATGGAGTAAAAATTTATGATATGCCAAGCTTTTATGAACATATCGCAGGAAAGATTCCAATTTCATATATAAATCACAGTTGGCTTTGTTATTCTAATTTCTATGATATAATAAGTAATTTATATAATTTAAAGATTAAGAAGGTACTGGATAAAATTGTTGCTATTTTGATAATTACCATAACTTCCCCAGTAATGATTTTATCGATGTTAGCAATAAAATTGAATTCTAAGGGACCTATTTTTTTCATACAGGAAAGGGTAGGGAAGAGCAAAAAAATTATTAATATTGTTAAACTCAGAACGATGAAGTTTGGGATGGAAGAAGCAAGAGGGCTTGCGGGTTTTAGAAATGACCCAAGAATTACAAAAGTTGGCAAAATATTAAGGTTTTTTAGAATTGATGAAATTCCTCAATTATGGAATGTAATTAAAGGCGATATGAGCATTATAGGCCCGAGATCATTAATGAAAGAGGAGGTATCCAGATTTTCAGGAAAAATTCCATTTTTTTCTTTCAGACAATTTGTAAAACCAGGGATTACTGGTTGGGCACAAGTGAATTATAAACATGGAACAAACACAGAAGATGCTATTGAGAAGCTTCAATATGACCTCTTCTATATAAAGAATCTTTCACCTATTCTTGACTTACATATTTTTTTAAAGACTGTGAAGGTAATGTTGTTTGGGAAAGGAGCAAGCTAACCGTTAAAAAGTATCAGCGTAAACATCCTTAGGAAACACACTATTTATTATGTTGTATGTATATGAGGTTCTTACTAACTATGTATTATTCGGATCTTCCTCTTGAGGTATGAGAAGAATGATGAAAGCCTGAAAACACTTTAGTGCTTGAAGTGTCGTTCACCCGTAAAAACCATTGAAATACCATATTCATCTGCTGCCTTTATTACTTCCTGGTCTTTTTTGGAACCACCTGGCTGGATTATGGCCGTAATTCCTGCTTTTGCTGCCAGGTCAATACTGTCCCTAAATGGAAAGAATGCGTCTGAGGCAAGAACGGCTCCTGAAGTCCGATCACCCGCTTTTTGAATTGCAATATTAGTGGAGTCAACGCGGCTCATCTGACCGGCGCCTACACCCACTACCATCTTATCCTTTGTAAAGACTATGGCATTGGACTTGACATGTTTGCAAATTTTCCAGGCAAATAGTAACTCTTCTATTTCATCCTCGGATGGAGTGTTTTGTGTAACTACCTTTAGCTGGTCTTTGTTACCAGAACGTATATCTTTATCCTGAGCCAATAGGCCACCGACTACACCCCTAAAATCATTTATTTGCATTTTTATAGTAGATTCATTTAAAGAATTCAATTTTAACAGTCGAAGGTCTTTTCCCCAGCCACGTTTTTTAGTCAAAACCTCAATAACCTCATCTTCAAATCCTGGTGCGGCAATTGCCTCAACGAAATGACCTGGTTCAGTAATGGCTTCCGCAGTCTTCTCGTCAACGGCCCTGTTTAAACTTAGTATACATCCAAAAGCCGAAACAGGGTCAGAATTGTATGCCTTTCTGAATGCTTCATTAAGTACATCAGCACTTGCAACACCACAGGGATTTGCATGTTTGATTAAGACGGCGGATGGCCTTTCAAATTCCTTAACGATTTCAATGGCAACATCAGTGTCTAATATATTATTAAAAGAAAGCGCTTTACCGTGTATCTGTTCGGCATTTGAAATGCAAGCTGCCTCAAAGTCTTTATAAACATAAAACGCTGCAGTCTGGTGGGGGTTTTCGCCATATCTCAAGTCCTGCTTTTTTTGCAGTTCAAGGCTTAATGCTTCAGGATACTTTTCTTCACACCCCTTTTCAAAATAATTGAAAATTGCCCTATCGTAGTTACTGGTTTGCTTAAATGCCTCTGTGGCCAGCTTATGACGTGTTTCAATAGAAAGCTCACAGCCCCCCTTATTTAACTCATCCAACACCCCTTCATAATGTGCAGGATTAACTATAACTGCAACATGTTTAAAATTCTTGGATGCAGACCTGATCATGGATGGCCCGCCTATATCAATGTTTTCTATTGCCTCTTCCTGAGAGACGTTATCTTTCTTTATCGTCTTCTCAAATGGATAAAGATTAACGACTACGAGGTCTATAGTCTCAATACCTAAATCTCCTATCTGCTTCATATGGCTTTCATTATCCCTTACTGCAAGTAATCCCCCATGTATTTTTGGGTGAAGTGTTTTTACCCTGCCGTCCATTATCTCTGGAAAGCCGGTATACTCAGATACTTCTGTAACATTAATGCCACTTTCTCTCAATAACTTGGCGGTACCTCCGGTAGAAAGTATTTTTATGTCAAAGTTTGCCAAACCTTTGGCAAGATTCACTATTCCTGTTTTGTCAGACACACTTATTAGGGCTGTTTTTATCTTGGCCATATAAATTAACTCCCTTCTGTCGTCAATTTATTGCATTTTGTTTCACAAAATGAATCTTGAATAATTTAATAAAAAATCCGTGGCTAATGCTATCAAACCGTCAACCCTATGTCAAAATAATTACGTAGAGAAGGATAATATCCTTGCTAGAAATAAATATGTTTGATAACATTAATAAGTTTTTACCAAACTTAAAAGTCTGAAAAGCCTGGAAAATATTACTGTTTAGTAATAAAATTGCTTTGAATAAGTAGAGAAATATTGATTAGTTTCTGTTTCGGAAACACTATATTGAAAAGAAAATATATATACTTTTTTGGAGGCGGTCGTGCTGATGGTAATGCCTCAATGAAGGCTTTACTTGGTGGTAAAGGAGCTAACCTTGCAG
>JBHICG010000019.1:0-50263 GCA_046759445.1 Candidatus Scalinduaceae bacterium | reverse complement strand
CTTTGAGACAGCTCATAACCGTCAAGCCACCCCTTTATGGGGTGCGTTATGACTTCGTGAACATTTTAGATAAACGGTTTAATATTACTTTATGGTTTCATTATTGCCTGTGTGAGTTGATAACGGTCATGTTTCTTTTTAAGAGGTGTTCTCAAACCACCACCTTTGGCAAATGTCTGTTAGCACCGCTTCTATGGTTCTGGTAGAATATGATAGGCAAGAGGATTATGAAGGGCTATTGCGAACTAAGAATTCATGCACTTTGTTTGCAATGTCATGTTCCCTATCTATTATAGAAGTGGTCACAATCTTCAAATATTTTAAGTATTTTTGGATCTGATATTTTTGACATTCCTTTTTTTACATCTTCTATTGATGATGCAAAATCATTATCCGCACAAACAATAAGCTTTGGTTTGATACAATCTGACAGCAATGTTGGATCAAACCTACCCAAAAGGAGTGGAAACTGCTGCAAAGGCCTTAATCCTTACATCCTTAATGCTCACCATCATAGCCACTACTGCGCCAAATGAATATCCTGCAATATAAATATTATCCACGTCAACGGCCGATTCCAGATAATTGAGTGCAGACGCTGCATCCGTTAAGGCATCAGTATAATTATCATTATTTAAAACCGCCTCCCAGTAATTGTATTTGTCAGCAATATTGTCATACACACTTTCACTATTACCAACACCACGATAATTAAACCTTAATGTGATAAACCCTTTTACGGCCAGTGATTTACCAAGCGTCGTAATAACGTTATTTTCCATATCACCACCAAGGTGAGGATGGGGTGGACATAATAGCAACGAGGAAGGTTCGCCAGCATCTTCATCATATGATAAGATTCCTTCGAGCTTCATACCGTTTGAGTTGAAATTAACGTGCTCTTCAATCATTTTGGAACACTTTTAACACTTGTCCTAACTGCCTGTTTTTGTGTTTTTTTGCCCATTTTTAAATACCTTCAACACTAACGTTTTCATGATACCATATCAAATACTTGTTTTATATCTTTATTTATTAGAAACTTACACAATCTTCATTCTTCATCTCTACTCTTCATTTATACAATGTTATAGTCTGTCATAGACTGTCTATGACCATCTATGACATTTAAAACTTTTTTCACTAATTGCCTTTTTCTCTTGACAATCGAAACAATTCTTCTAAGCTACACGCTGTAACATACCTTTTCTGGCATCTTGACGTAATCACACCCACACATAAAATGACATAGGAGTATTAGTAATGCAGAAAACATCTTTTTGCTATTACAATACCAATATCTTTTCTCATCGATATTTGCAATCTCTGCATTCTGTGCAGAGACCTAATCATAACACATCATCTTATACTTCAAATATCTCGTTTCTGTGTTCACGAAACGCTTCAAATAAATCAATCGAATTTCCTGATTTTAAGAATTATCCTTATTTTCTACTTAAGAAGGTAAACCCCTATAACTTGTAAAGATCAATACCGTTTATGCCCGTCCCTCCCTCTCGGCAGACGTAGACGGAAACGTTATTTTCATAATAGAATCCTTTTGAGATAGGGTCTTTATGTGTACAAGGATGTACGGGAAACGCAATTGGAAATACTCGAATACTTTTAAAAAGGGAGTCTTAGAAAAGAAAGCCTTACTGCCAGGGATGGCTTATGGGAATTCTCATCGAATTCACCAGTATCTTTAGCAATAAGGCTTTTTTATATTTCTTAGATCTTTCATGAAACATTGAAATTAAATTATACAAAATAGTCATAAGCCAAATACGCCAATAAATAACAAGGGGGGTGCTTTTATGACCATACAAAGTAAAATCGTCGGAAAGTTAAAGACCTTAGTTACCATCTTTTTATTATTGCTTTATCTAGGTCAGATTTTGCCTGCAACAGTTCATGCCCAAGCAACGGATATTTCTTCCTTTTCAATGTATAAGGATGCTGACGGTGATGGATTTGGTGATCCAAATAATAGCACTCAGGATTATACTCAGCCTGCAGGTTTTGTCCTCGATAACACAGATTGTGACGATACGGATCCAGCAATAAACCCTAATGCTCAGGAGGTATGTGATGGAATAGACAATAACTGTGATGGCCAGATAGATGAGGGCATTCAGAAGACGACATATTACGAGGATGCAGACGGTGATGGATTTGGTGATCCAAATAATAGCACTCAGGATTGTACTCAGCCTGCAGGTTTTGTCCTCGATAACACAGATTGTGATGATAACAACCCCAATATCCATCCCGGCGCAACGGAGATACCGAATAATGGTATAGATGAGGACTGTGATGGATTAGACCTTGTGGGTCCAACCCTTTTAGATCAGGGTGGTGCTGGCAGCTCGTCTAATTCTGAAACCATCGGCATTACGGTATTAGGAGTAGAGCCTGGCGGAATCACTGCACCCCCGGTACAAATTCTGGATGCTAATGATGCCTTTAAGAATGATACCTTTATTAATGATGCCTTTAATACGGACTGCAGAGATGGAGATGTGATTCAACCTTCGACATGGTATAAGGATGCTGATGATGATGGTTATTCAGATGGTACTAAAAACACAACCTCATGCACAAGACCTATAGGATTTAAGATACTATCAGAGCTAAAGGCCACTTCAGGTGATTGTGACGATACGAAAGCAAATATACATCCCGGAGCCACTGAAGTCTGTGATGGAATAGACAATAACTGTAATGGCCAGATAGATGAGGGCATTCAGAAGACGACATATTACGTGGATGCGGATATTGATGGATTCGGCAACCCGGCCGTTAGCATTAAGTATTGTACTCAACCTGCAGGTTTTGTCCTCGATAACACAGATTGTGATGATAACAGCCCCAATATCCATCCCGGTGCAACGGAGATACCGAATAATGGTATAGATGAGGACTGTGATGGATTAGACCTCGTGGAGAATACGCTGTCAGACCAAAGTGTTCGTATCGGTAATACACTGGTACTCGATCTCGCAGCGGCTTTCCCTAACGGCAATCTGATGACATTCTCTGCCTCACCTCTTCCATTGCCAGATAATGCAACTCTCAATGCAGTGACCGGTATCTTTGCCTTCAGTCCTTCAGAAAATCAGGTGGGAGTTTTCGCACTGACCTTTACGGCAAGTGATGGCAGCTCGTCTAATTCTGAAACCATCGACATTACGGTATTAGAAGCAGAGCCTGGCGGTATCACTGCACTCCAGGGACAAATTCTGGATGCTAATGATGCCTTGCTGAGTATTACAACGCCAATAGTGGGAGCCACCGTTACAAACATAGAAACGGGCCTGTCCACAACTACAGATAGCAATGGCAATTTCCTCTTAAGTGGGCTTACACCTGGTGAAAACCACTTTGATTATGATGGAAGCACTGCAACAGCGCCAACCGGTTTTTCTTATGGCGCTTACCTTGGTATGGAAGACCTGATCGTCAATGTCACCAACGTAATCACAAGGCCCATATACATTATGCATTTGGATTCAGAAGGAGAGGTACAGGTAGATCCGAACAATACTACAGTGTTAAACAATCCTAATGCAGGTATTACCTTGACCATTCCACCGAATACAGTGAAAGATGAGAATGGAGCAAACTACAGCGGTATGCTATCTGTCTCCGAGGTGCCAGCAGGATTTACGCCTGCATCACTGCCTGATACATTGGAACCTGGCATGGTGGTTACTATTCAACCAATGGGGCTTACGTTTGATCAGCCTGCACCTATCACTTTTCCAAATCTTGATAACCTGGCGTCTGGAAGCCAGTTGGATCTATGGTCACTGGATCATAGTACAGGTGAGTTCTTTATCGCCGGGACAGGTGAGGTCAGCGCCGATGGTTCTGTGATCAATACTATAGATGGTGGAATCAGAGAAGCTTCCTGGCATTTTCCATTGCCGATAGAGACGAATGGCGCTAGCCAAACCATGAGTTTAATTCAGAGGATAATTAATTTTATCAAATGCGAGACTGGGTCCATATCCTATGCGCATTCAGGCAACCTGGCCGTAGATCATTCACTATCAAGCTATAGTTCTTTAGGACAATCAAGGGCTCTTCGCTTTGTTTATAACAGCGATCATGCAGATCCTCAACCTGTGATTATTTCAAACAGTACGATTCCATTCAAATCAGCCGTCCCTCCTACAGTTTCTACCAGTCTTAGTGTAGGTGGAGTAGATCAGGGTGTTGAGGTATTTACGGATACCAGCGGGCTGAGTGAGAGTGTCGATGAGACTATAAGACTGGTCGCCCAGTTTGATGCAAGCGGATTTGAGACCGGTATTTACCCCTACAGGTTTACTCAGACCAATAACTTTACGCAATCATCAGTCTCAAGCGTCCTGAGTGACGATGTGTTGGTAAACAACCAGCGGGACAGTTCGTTCGGCGCAGGATGGACACTTAATGGTCTGGAGCGAATCTGGCCTCAGAACGTTGGGGGTGTCTTGCTCACGGATGGGGACGGTTCAACGTTAAGATACGAAGAGGTCCTGGTAAATTTAGATCTGAACACCTGGACAAAGGAAGGCCCGGATGTGATCGTAAATTGGATAGTTGCCCCTGACGGCTCCTCAGTGCAGATGAGTGGGCACATCTCCACTATTCCAACGTTCTTCGTGAGCCCGGAGGAGAACTTCATCAATACCACAATTCGGGGGACGATGAAGGTTGAGACTACCGGCGATGATGACTTCATAGGGTTTGTATTTGGTTATCAGAAGCCTGTTGCAGCAAATGGAGACGTTAATACCGACTTTGACCTGCTTTTGTTTGACTGGAAACAATTCGCTCAAAGCGGCGCAGAAGAAGGCTTTACCCTTAACAGGGTCAACGGGTCGATTACTGATTTTTCGCCCGGGTTTTGGCAACATACGGATTCTGCCGAATGGGAAGTGCTTGGAACAGACTTTGGCTCTGAAAAGGGATGGCTTGATAATGTTGAGTACGAGTTCGAACTGATTTATCAAACGGATCGCATCATAATCTCTATTGATGGAAATACGATATTTGATGTGGCCGGGACATTCCCGGAGGGTCGGATTGGATTCTATAATTTCTCGCAACCGACAACTCGTTATACGATTGATCTTATTAAGGGCGCTAATCTTGAGGGCTTTGAGACTCGTTTGCAAAGCCCACCGGGCGACTTCTCCACACTTGAGCAAAACATTGACAACACATTTACCCGTACGCTGAAAAACGGCACAAAGATCAACTTTAATGCTAGTGGTCTCCAAACATCGATTGTTGATAGGAATAACAATACTACTACTTTTGCATACGATGCAAACGACAACCTGACGGCTATTACCGACCCGGTCGGTCTTGTGACGACGCTCACATATACGGGCGACATGCTTTCGAGCGTAACAGACCCGGCAGGGCGAGTAACCACTTTTGAGCACGATTCTGAAGGCAACCTTACACGCATTACCGATCCTGATGGCAGCAATAGACAGTTCAGCTATGATGGACGCCATCATATGACTTCACAAACCTCAAAGCGCGGATTTACCACAAACTACAACTTCGATTTTGCCGGAAAATTTGTATCATCTAACCTTCCTGATGGTTCAACCAGGCAGCTTGGTCCCACTGATACGGTTGGGCTTATCGACCCGCTTAGCGGCCTGGGCACAGAAAACAACCCTGCTCCTGTAGTGCGTCCTGATGATGGCATAGCCACTTATACTGATGGCAATGGAAATCAAGTTACGATTGAAACCAACCGCTTTGGCTCAGCCAGTGAGATAATCGATCCACTGGGCAGGGTAACGTCTGTTGTCAGAGATGAGAATAGCGCTCCAACACAGGTTGTGAGCCCAAACGGGGCAATCACGGCATTCACTTATGACAACAAAGGTAATTTACTTTCGCTGCAGGAACCGGTTGGCGACACACTGGAGAGGCAAACGAGCTTTGAATATGAGCCTGTATTTAACCAGATTACCAGGATGACTGACCCTGCCGGGAAGGTGACGACATTTGAATACGATGCGCAGGGCAATCTCACCAGGACCATTAACCCTCTGGGTGGTGAACGCACGTTCACTTACGACAGCAGTGGACTGCCTCTGACATCTACAGATGAGAATGGCAACACGACCACCATCACTTATGATGCCAACGGCAATCCGGCCACGGTGACCGATGCCCAGAGCAACGTTATCAACCTGTCTCGTGATGCGGCCGGCAATATCACGGCCTTAACAGAAGGTGTTGGCAGCCCTGAGCAGCGTACCAGCACATTTACATACGATGACTTAAACCGGATTCTGATGTCTACCGATGGCGCCGGAGCGGCCTTCCAATTCCGTTATGATGTATCAGGGAACATCGTAGATGCGGAAAATCATACCGGTGAGATCATTAGCATGACCTACGACGAAAGGGACCGTGTCTTAAGCGTCAATAATCCCATCAATGGAATTACACAGTTGACTTACGATCCGAATGGGAATCTCATAACTTCCGTGGATGGACTTAATCAGACGACCACCTTCGAATATGATGCAGCGGACCAGTTGGTAAAATCCACCGACGCCCTTGGCGGAGAGCTGCTTCTCGACTATGACACGCAGGGCAATACTGTCTCTTTCTCTGATGCCAGTGGCCAGACTACCACGTTTGCGTATGACTTACTCAATCGGCAGGTACAGAGGACAGACCCGCTTGGTATGGCTATAACATTTACATACGATTCGAGAAACAACCTCATTACCACAACCGATCCGAAAGCCCAGGTTATTACAAGCACTTACGATGACCTGTCGCGTTTTATCCAGCTAACCACATCTGACAACACCATTTCGCTTACATACGATGCTGTAGGCAATCCTCTTACAGTGCAGGATAACGACAGCAGTTTGAGCTTTACCTATGATGGACTCAACCGTGTCCTGACGGCTCAGACCGTTGATGTTGGCGTACAACCTAGTGTCACCCTGACCAACACCTACGATGCCGTAGGTAATCGCAGCCGGTTTGACGATACATTAGGAGGGATAACGCAATTAAGCCACGACGCTGCAGATCGCCTGACCCAACTTATCACACCGGCAGGGGATACTATCGGCCTGAGTTCTGATACAGTGGGCAGGTTGACCCAGATACTGTTCCCGAATAGTGTGGCGTCCGATTATCAGTATGACGTGAAAGGCCGTTTGTCGGACCTCACGCATACGGCCGGGGGGAGCACGGTCCTGGCCAGTTTTGGCTACAACCACAACGACGTGGGCAATATCCTCTCCATAGTCGAACAAACGCAGACCAGGCAGTTCGTATACGATGCCCTGCGGCGAGTCACCGGTGGAGGTACAGTTGCTGCGCCGGAGACATACACGTATGATGCAGTTGGCAACCGCGTCACCTCGCACCTGTCTGCCACTCATGTGACGGATGCCGCCAACCGCCTCCTGGAGGATGATGACTTCACATACACTTATGATAACAACGGAAATCTGAGCACAAAGACCGCAAAGAGTGGTGGCGGAGTCACGACTTACACATGGGATGCCCATAACCTGTTGGTCCGGATAGACCTTCCTGACGCCACAAATGTGACTTATCTTTATGACGGAATAGACCGAAGGATAGAGAAGAACGTAAACGGAACAATCACACGTTATGTCTATGATGGTCTGGACATTATCTTGGAATACGATGGAACGAATAACCTTGTGGCACGTTACAGCCATGGGGACAAAATCGACCAGCCTTTGAGCATGGAGCGGGGCGGGCAGTCTTTCTTCTATCAGGCTGACCATTCAGGCTCTGTTAGAAAACTTACCGATGCCACTGGTGTTGAGGTCAATTCCTATAACTATGATTCATACGGCATGCTTGAAGATAATGTAGAAGGTGTGCTCAACCCTTTCACCTATACAGGCAGGGAATTTGATGCCGAAAGCGGGCTATATTATTACAGAGCACGGTATTATGACCCGCAAACCGGTCGCTTTATCAGTGAAGATCCTATAGGCTTTTTAGCTGGAGATATGAATTTTTACCGATATGTAAAAAATAACCCAGTAAATCTAGTCGACCCGACTGGACTCATAGCTAATGCAATAGCAGCCGGTGTCCTTGTAACCGTCGTTGTATTAATTGCAGCGGATCAGGCTGATATTAGTATAAGTGATTTTAGTCTTAGTAATATTAAAAAAGAAGCACAAAGAATTATAGACGATAAAATAGCAGAAACGGGTCGTTTTGCGACAACATTACGGACGCCATTTCAAGCAGTAGAAATACAGTCATCACAATTGTCTCAAACAGAAAAAAACATAATAAACGGTAGTTTAGTAGAAGCAAACTTGGGTACGCCAAATGAACGGGCCCGAAACATGTTTGATTTAGGTTTAGTTCCCCTAGAAAATGGTGTGAGCCCAACTGCGTCATCATTCAACGTAGGCATTAACGCTGCTCGATTTCTGGAAGGCACTCGAACTAAACTTCAACTGCTCAGCGACATTGTAATAAACGCAGTCACAGAATACTTTACGAATTGAATATCAGGGCGCATGGTATGAATCGAGAAAGAAAATAGGGACAGCGACTGTTTTTATGTTGACAAGATAAGGTAAAATGGTTATGCTATTTTACTTATGCCACGAATTGCAAGAACTGTAGCAAAGGGATATCCACATCACGTTACCCAAAGAGGTAATTACAGGCAGCCGGTATTTTGAGGAAGATAACGACTATGTTCAATACCTTGAATGGCTTAAAGATTACGGCAAAAAATACTCTTTAAAGATTTGGGCATATTGTCTTATGTCTAATCACGTCCACTTTGTTTGTGTACCGGAGCAAGAGGATTCACTCGCACGCACATTTAATGCACTCCATATGAGATACTCACAATATTTCAATCAAAGAAAGAATTTGAAAGGACATCTCTGGCAGGGAAGATTTTACTCTTGCATCCTCGATGAAAGACACACATATGCAGCGGTTAGATATGTAGAAAATAATCCTGTCCGAGCTGGTATAGTAAGAAAACCACAAAGGTATAAATGGTCGAGTGCAAGAAGTCATGTAAACAGGGAGAAAGATTCTGTTTTATCTCAAGATTGTTATTTGGAAAAAGAGATAGAGGATTGGTTGGAGTATTTAAGAGAAAAAGAAGATGAACAAATCATAAGAAACATAAGGAAGTGTTCGATGACGGGAAGACCATGTGGTGATGATAGATTTATGAAAAAGATTGAGAGGTTATTTGGGAGAAGGCTAAGGGCGCTACCGTGGGGAAGACCACGCAAAAATTAAAACAGTCGCTGTCCCTATTATCGCCTATTATCGCCTATTATCGTCCAATGCTTTAAAGCGGTATTTAAGTATCTCTGTTATTACAGGTAGACCTTAGCTTAAGTCTGATACTATTCTTAAAAACTCATCGATATCATTAAGACCAATATGAAAGACTCAATTTTGGTTATCTTTCAGAGAAAAATCTTCGTTGATGATAAATTTACAATAATCGCAATAGATATGCCGTTGGTAGTGACAACAGGTTATACTATATAAATAGATATGTTAAGTATTTGACTCAAAAGCCTATACAATATTTTCCTATTTAGGCATCACGAGTAGAGTAGTATTCAATGTGATAGTTATTGTAATTATTACATATATGCTATGTAATGTTTACATACATTACACATTAAAAGAGTTTAGATAGGCATTGAAGCGATGCTATTAAAAGGCGATTATAAGATTACGTATATTCTATGTCAGGGTATGTTATAGAATTGATGGGTATCCTGCTAAAACAGTTTGATTATCTCAACACATTTATCTTTCATGAACCTATAAAATACTTAAATATTTAGTACTTGTTTTAAAGCAAAAAATAAGAGCATAAAAAAAGCTGTATAGAGCGTTTTGAACACTTTATACAGCTTTAATTTTTTAATAAGACCTACCCTTTACAAGGATATTGTTTATGCATCTAAAATGTTTAACGAAGCCTCCCTTTCCCAATCCATAACATAGTTGATTCCCGTAACGTCTGCTGCCTCTCTGGTCAATGCAAAAATGTCGTTCCTGTTAATACTGCTAAGCTCAAATCTCCTTGAACCAGCCATTATCTGGCGAAGGCCCATTGCCATTTTCTGATAATAGGAATACATACCTAAAACCCCTGTACTTACCTTTCCAAATTCCTTCTTAACCTTTGTTGAGTAATAAAAAATCTTATCAACCGTATCTCCATGTTCTGAAGCAGGTTTTGGGATCTTGCCTTCCTTGACCCACTTACCATTATTATTTCCAACATGAACGGCACAAATTGTAGAGCGCGACATCCCAACTGCCTTGACGTACGGCGCAGCCAGTGCAAATGATTTATAAATATGATCTTCGGTTATAAGACCACCGGCAAGAATAATATCCGGTACATATTCTCCTCTTTTTGCCAATCTGTCACAATACTCATAAGTCATAGCGGCAATATAAACAGTGGGAACACCCCATTCATTCATCATTCTCCATGGACTCATACCAGTTCCACCACCTGCACCATCAATAGTTAATACATCAACTTTTGCAATCGAACAGAACTTAATTGCCCTTGCCAAATCAGATGGACGATACGCACCTGTCTTCAAGAAGACATATTTCGCGCCTGCACCCCTGAGATGTTCCACGGACTGACAAAAAACATCCATTGCCTTGGGTAAGAAATCTGATATTGCCCCAATCCTGGTATGTCTCTCAAAACCCTCTATAGCTCCTTTTTTAAAGGCTTCCTGTACAACCTTATCATCCGGGTCAGGAATTACAATATAGCCTCTCTTCTTCAACAGTTTTGCCTTATCGAGGTTAAAAATTTTAACTTCGCCACCAATGTTCTTGGCACCCTGCCCCCATTTTAATTCCACGGCATCGGAACCCAGTTTTTCCATACTATACTCAAGAACACCCAATCTCCAGTCTTCCGGGTTCGCCTGAATGGCGATAAAACCATAACCGTCTTTCTGGTGGTCTTTAAAAGACTTAAACCTTCTTTCAAGTTCCTTACATTCTGTAACCTTATGATTTTTGTCAAATTTGGACTTATCATCCATCCCTACCACGTTCTCACC
Organism: Candidatus Scalinduaceae bacterium; assembly: GCA_046759445.1. GTDB lineage: Bacteria > Planctomycetota > Brocadiia > Brocadiales > Scalinduaceae > Scalindua_A. The sequence goes on along the minus strand of JBHICG010000019.1, from coordinate 39,140 downwards.
AATTACTATCCCGGTACCACAAATGGCCGCACCTGTCCCAAGGTCCGCAAAATGAGTCTGAGCTATCTGTGTAGAACCCAAACCTGTACAGACTAAGGGTAATCTTAATTTAAGGCCTTTATCTCTACCGAGGTGTGTCTCAAGATTTACGTTTGTAAACACTTCATACTCTTTCTGGTGATGACTGGCAACGGTTCCCGAAATGTTAAAATGTGAATAATCTACAGGATAATCCTTTGTGCCACTGGACGTGCTTTTCCCAAATGGTTGAGGGTATATCGTCTCAGGGCCTCTCATTGCTGACACCCCAATCTCACAGTATCCAGGACACCCATCAAGACAAACTACACACATTCCACTTTGAGGTAAGACATCCCTTCCGGTTCTCGTCGTCGTCCTGGTTGCAGCCGATTTATTAGGTATTTGCAAACTTCCCATTTAAAGCCCTCCTGTTCTATGGATTTATGAACAAAAAAAACCTATAATATGTGATGACGGTTTGCATCTATGTTATTTAAGTCTTTTTAGTGTCAATAAATAGTCTTAAAGATTATAGTGAAAAAGCAAACTACATACCGAATCATCAATATAGCACTAGAATACGTAAGTTATGCAAACAAATACTTTACGCATGTACGGCAAATTTACTATAAAACTATAAAATGAATATTTGGCCAAATACAACCGTTAGGTTGAATCATTGCAGCCATACTCATAATTGAAAACCAGGGGCTTTTCTAGAACTGAGCACTAAAATATACATAGGTAAGGTCAAGATAGTGAGAAAAAAATATGTCATTGCCAGGCAATCTTGGAGGCATCTCCCCAAAGTAGTTCCAAATCGTAAAAGGCACGTGTATCCTTACCAAAGAGATGTACGATAACATCACCGTAATCTATGAGTATCCACTTTGCTTCGTTGTATCCCTCCATTCCATATTTTTCTATTGATAGTTTTCTCAGTTTTTTCCCTATTTCGTCAGCAATGGCATGGAGTTGTCGTTCATTAATTCCAGTACAAATAACAAAATATTTTGTAATAAATGTTAACTTGCTTATGTCAAGCACGATTATGTTCTGTGCCTTCTTTTGATCAGCAATCCTCGCACACATAATTGCCATATTTTTTGAGTCTAACGTATTTACACCTCTCAATTATTTTAGTTATAGGAATTCTTTTTATTGCTAATGGCTTTAACTTATCATTTTGGATAGGCAATATAACTTTGTAGACCTATTTATTAAAATGTTTTTCTTAGTAAGCTTTAATAAAAAAACGAGTTTGTCAATGGCTTGCGGTCAAAGAAGACAGATATGGTGATTTGTATCGAACCAATTAATGTTATCATCCATTCTATAGGCCAATACTCAACCCTTAAATCTCTTCTGATCCCTCGTACTGGCCTTCAGATGACCTGAGTTCCAACAGACTCGTACCACAATAGTAGCAAAACTTTGCATACTGTGGATTGGCAGACAAACAATCTTCACATCTCTGATAAAGTAACGTGCCACAGAGTATACAAAAGTTTGCTCCTTTAGAGTGATGATCGTACTCACAGTTTGAGTTAGGGCAGATTAAGTCGTCGCTTCTATCTAATTCTGTTTCCATTTCTTATCTTTGTAATCACTTTACAATATAAATAAATTAAAGAATGAAAGGCAATAAGATTATTAATAAACCATTATCACAAATATCTTCTTTTGTTTATTTGAGTATATGCAAGAAACCTCCAATCTTTGGTGAGAACTTCACTATAAGCCCGGCAAAAACAACTGAAACAATTGACATTAATTTAATAAGGATGTTTAGTGAGGGGCCTGATGTGTCCTTAAACGGATCGCCAACAGTATCACCAACGACAGCGGCCTTATGTGCCTCAGACCCTTTTCCTCCATGCTGTCCCGTTTCAATAAATTTTTTTGCATTGTCCCAGGCACCACCCGCATTTGCCATGAAGATAGCCAGGAGAAATCCTGTTGACAATCCGCCTACCAGCAAGCCCATACTTCCGGGGACACCCAAAATCAGGCCTACAATTATAGGGATAAATATTGCCAGTAAAGATGGAAGCATCATTTCCTTCTGCGCGCCCTTCGTGCTTATGGATACACACGATGCATAATCAGGCTTGCCTGTCCCATCCATGATACCCGTTATTTCCCTGAATTGCCTTCTTACTTCTTCTACCATCTTTCCCGCTGCCCTGCCGACAGCCTTCATAGTCAAAGCACAGAATACAAATGACACCATAGAGCCAATAAAAATGCCTACAAGAACTTTAGGGTTCATCAGTGTAATATTGTAATAACCCATTAAGTCAGCTATTTGAAGTGCTGTAGTTTCCACTGTACGGCCAGCTATTTTAACAGTATGAACACCTGTCCTTTCCAAACCTATTTTAACCTCTTCGACATATACTGCTAATAATGCCATTGCCGTCAAGGCAGCAGATCCAATGGCAAAACCCTTACCAGTAGCGGCTGTTGTGTTTCCAAGAGAATCAAGGGCATCTGTCCTTTCTCTGACTATTGGCTCCTGTTCACTCATCTCGGCATTACCACCGGCATTATCTGCAATAGGTCCGTAAGCATCGGTTGCCAGTGTAATTCCAAGCGTTGACAACATTCCTACTGCGGCAATAGCAATACCATAAAGCCCCATAGCTGTACTTGAAAACCCACCGGCAAACATAAAACTTAAAATAACAGCAACAGCAATAGTGCCTACAGGAATTATGGTTGATAACATGCCGGTAGCTACACCATCTATAATGAGTGTAGCAGAACCTGTTTTTGCCTGATCAGCAATACCTTTTGTCGGACCATGATCAGCAGAGGTAAAGAATTCAGTTCCTTTCCCTATTATTATACCGGCAAGTAAACCCGTAACTATCGAACCCCAAATCCCAAAGTTTCCGGGAAGCAGGAACTTTATGATAATTGCAGACAGTATCACTATTAAGATTGAGCTTACGTTTACGCCCTTTCCTAAAGATTTTAAGAGTTCTTTTTGTGACGCCCCCTCTTTGGTTTTTATAAGCCGGATACCTATGACAGATAGAATAACCCCTATACCTGCTATGCTCATAGGTAACACAAGCCCGGCAATACCCAGGCCGCAAGCAACCCCCAAAGCAGCGCTGGCAAGTATTGATGCATAATATGATTCATACAGATCAGCGCCCATCCCGGCAACATCGCCAACATTGTCACCAACATTATCAGCAATGGTAGCAGGATTCCTGGGATCATCTTCGGGGATACCTGCTTCAACTTTTCCTACCAGGTCAGCGCCCACATCCGCAGCCTTTGTGAAAATACCTCCTCCTACCCTTGCGAAGAGGGCTTGAAAACTTGCGCCCATACCAAAACAGGGAAGTATCACAGCTATTTCTGTTAGAGATATATTTGTAAACTTCCGAAGTATAAAAAACCAAACAGACACATCCAAAAGGCCAAGTCCAACAACAATTAAACCCATTACTGCACCGCTTCTAAAGGCTATCCGCAGACCTTGATCTAAAGATTTCTTTGCCCCTTCTGTTGTCCTTGCGCTTGCATTTGTTGCCATCTTCATTCCCAGGAATCCTGCAAGCCCCGACAAAAATCCGCTTGTCAGAAAGGCAAATGGCACAAATCCGGATTGAATCTTTAATCCAAAAGAGAGTATTAAAAGTGCAATGAATACAAATATGAAAAATATTGCGACTACCTTGTATTGCTGTTTCAAATAGGCAAAAGCCCCCTCTCGAACATGCCCGGCAATCTCAACCATCTTTTTATCACCCTCGGGGCAACCCATCACCTCTTTATAGAATTTTCGAACAAAAAATATCGCACATAATGCGCCTATCGGTGCGAGCCACCACAACTTGGGTATTGATCTTGATTCACCAGATGTTCCTCTTTGAAAGCTTTTGCCTGACTTTGATTCCACACTGGTACTCTTGGAATGTTCTTTCGAAGAGGTTGCATATACCACCCCTTGCGATATGAAAGCCACAATAAAAAGTGTCAAAATTACTTTGCATAAAAAACTACGCCGGAAAAAATCTTTTATCATTATTCCACCTTTCTATACTTGCTTTTCAATTTCCAATTTCTTTTCGTTAATCACTTTTAAAAAACTTCTGGCTTTTCCGTCGGGATCATCGGGATGTCTTTTCAGATAATCTTCCCATTCACTAATAGATTTCGTTACATATTCTAAGGCATCATTCATTCTACCATCTTTTTCCGCTTGTAATGCCGCACGCCACAATATAAAGCACACGGTCCTTTCCATCACAAGTCTACTACGAAACATTGAACTGTAGTTTAAGGATTTTTTTACCCAGAAGAGAGCTTGTTCGTAATTGTCCTTCCCTTCTTCTAACATTAACCGTTCTCTGTAATAATCAGCATATTTAAAGCTTCTGGAGTCAAATTTATGAAGGTATGTATGACCAATCTCAAAGAATAATTCTCCACTCTTTGGATTCTTTAATGCGCCCTTTTCAGCAAATTTCAACCCTGCTTTGACCCATTTCCATTTGTTTTCCGGAGATTCCCATTCATGGGCAATATTATAACTCATGTTCCACGACTGGAATATCCACACAGCTGGAAAATGTGGCTGTAATTTCGCAATCAAATTGTTTATGGCAAGGAGTTCATAAAATTTCTTTTCATCATGCCTTGCTAAACCCCTGATCCATAGAAAATCAACCAGAACTCCCCTGAAACTACCCAGCAGTATTATTGGCAAAGTTTCAGATGGATCAAGGTATGAACGGTCGAAAGTAGTATCCCTTCTCATATAGCTAATCCTTAACTGGAGAAAATACTGCGCAGAAACCATGAAGATTATTAAAGATGGTATTATAGCGAATTTTGTCAATAATGATCCTTTCATGTATATATCTCATCTTGTATATAATATCTCAGGCAATTTCCCTTCTTTTAAAAATCATAAACGATGCAGGTAAGCAAAATAAGGCATACATAAACATATAACCAAAACATGTAAATACCCTTTTTTGTGGTATATTTATGTTTTCTAAAAAATAATATCCTACATTAAAGTTTTTAAAATTTGGTAATATATAACTTAGCACTAGTATAGGTTTTTTAAAAACATAATTTAGGATAAGTACAAATAAATTTGGTTTCTTTATAACGTCTGATATTCCGTGTTCATGTTCCTGTGCTTCAAAGATGTTAATAACCGTTGACAGGTCTCGCATAAAATCGATTATGTTGCCACAAAAGAATATAAACAAACAGAAGAGTATATTAACGGGAAGAGAAAGAAAAGTAGAACCTAATGTTGCTATTACTACCATCAATACGAACTGTGATGCAATTATTGCCAGTCCTTTCAAAAAATTATATTCAAAGGTCTTTTTTCCAAAAAAGACCTTTACGTTACCGGAACTTATACCAATAAAATCTCCAGGATTCTCTGGCGAGATTACAATATTTAATTCATCACCCCCCATAGCAGTTTCGCTATCAAATCTTAATGATGCTGTTTTATTGTTATGTACTTCAATTATTTCGGTTTTTGCTTTACCTGCGTAAGGATTAACTAACTTAACTTTTATGGGGATTTTCCTGGCAATTCTATTGTTGCTTTCTACCAGGAATTTTGTCTCAATCTCTAGCTGATCGGGTTTCTCTTTGTAGGACAACCCTTTAATGTCCCATGAAAATGCTCCCTTTCCTCCGCCTTCTATCCAATTAACATTTCCAATGTTTTTTGCCGATTCGCCAGTTATTTGTAAGTTAGTTGTTTCGATTATTTCCCGCGCTAAAAGTCCCTTTATGTTTTGAGTGTCTTGCCTTAAGGCCGTGTATTTGATCAATGCATAACTGGCGCTACCCATTATCACTAATAACAATCCTATTATGTAAATAAAGCCTATAACCTTTCCAAAGATTAAGTTGGGTCGGCTAATTGGTTTTGTGGTTATTGTGCTAAGTATCTTGCTTTCTAAATCGGTTGGAATAGAAGATGCGGAGAGTAAAATCGCTGCCAGTGTTCCAAAAAAGGTGATAGAACGGAGACACACAGATTCAACTATTTTAGTTTTTTCTCCAGCACCACCAACAACTGGCAAAAATAATGAACAGCAAATAGATATCAATCCAAAAAGAATTAATATAAATAATACCTTATTCCTGACTGCTTCCTTAAACGTCTGTTTTGCTATTACGAGTATTTGCTGCATAGATTTTTTTTTCAAATGTTCATTACAAACCTTTCGTTTAATTTAATTGCTTGGTTTTGTATGAATTGACTTTGCCAGATTCGATTTGGCTAACTTCATTATCTATTTTATTTCTGTCTTCACCAAATCTCTTATTTTCTTTAACTATTTTTAAGAATAAATTTTCCAGTGTATTAGTTGAATTTTTAATTGAGATAACCTCTCCTTGTTTTTCCTTGATAAAAGCTTCAACTTCACTTATTGTTTCATGTGATAAATTACGAATCAGAATCTCAACAACATCTTTACATGAAAGCAATTCATTAATTGTTCCTTCTACCTGCAGCTCACCTCTATCAAGGATAGCTACTCTATCACAAATATCCTGAACATCAGATAAAAGATGAGAACATAATAAAACTGTCTTTCCCTGACTTTTTAACTCAAGTATTATATCCTTAGTTTCTCTGGTGCCTATAGGATCTAGACCACTGGTAGGTTCATCAAGAATAACTAAGTCAGGTTCATTTATCAATGCTTGAGCAAGACCAATTCTGCGTAACATTCCCTTCGAATATTGTTTTAGCGGTCTTTTCCTCGCAAATTCCAACCCTACCAGATCAACGAGTTTGTTTATTCTCAATCTTCTCTCTTTTCTGGGTATGCTAAATAACTGACCATAAAAGTCCAAGGTTTCATCCGCATTCAAAAATCTGTAAAAACAGGATTCTTCTGGAAGAAAACCGATCTTGCCCTTTATGGCTACATCGTCTGTTAATTTTCCTAATACATAAGCTTTTCCCGCAGTTGGAAATATAAGCCCAAGTAGAAGTTTTATGGTGGTTGTTTTTCCAGAACCATTAGGACCAAGCAAGCCAAAGATCTCACCATTCTGGATTTCTATATTTAGTTTATTAAGAGCCAAGACATGTCTAAGGCCCAAAAAACTCTTATAAACTTTTGTTAAATTTTCTGTTTTTATGGCTATATTACTATTCATTTCTGCAGACTTTCCTTTTTACAATAGCAAAAATATTGCCCACATCAAAATAGCTAATTTGATGTGGGCAATATTTGGTTCATAGATTGAGATTGGGGTAAATTTACAAAAAATAGCATAAAAGTCAAGCTAATTCTCAACGTACGATCTGAATGTATATAAACGATTAGGCATACGAAAAAACATTAAGCTTCAAAAAATATTCCGAGTAAAAATTATAAAATAATTAATATTTGGGAACTATTTTGAAACTTTTTTTGTTGCAAATTCGAAGAGGTGATCAAAGATGAAAAAAAATTCTAGCTGTCTAAGCTCAAACAGAAAAAAAAGGGTATTTAAAGATATTCCTAAATATAATACCTCTCGAAAAAGATTCAAAAAAAAGAGGTACTGCTTAAAGTGTAGGAAGCAATTTCTTAGTAAAGGCCCTTACAATCGTATATGTGAAAAGTGCAGTTTAATCAATGAAAGAATAGCATCAGATACGTATTCGGTAAGTTCAGAATCTTCAATTAAACCAAATCTTGTAGAAGAGCAATTTTATGAACTTAATTAAGGAAAGATTTAATTGCAAAATCTCTCTAACATATCTATTACAAAAGGCTTATAGATAGTCAACATCTTATATTGGTAGATATTTATTGTTCGACCGCGCGCTAACTCGCGCGTCCGAACAAATCGCAGGAGCGAAAGTCTCATCAGCCTTCAAGCTTCCAGCTTGAGCCTGCTCCGACTTCGCTCAGCTCCGCATTACATGCTTTTCTGGATAATTTCGTTAATTACAACGTCATGACCACTTAAACATTTATTTGTTTTGCTGTAACAAAATAAGTATGAAATGTTACTGCCAATATTCTCTATGGCATGCGTGACGTTTGGGGGAATTACAAGCAATGTTTTATCTACTATTGTTTTTTCCTCTTTTTTCTTTGTATTGTTATCCATAATTACAACTCTAAATGGACCTCCTACAGTAAGGACATATTCAGTCTTATTTATGTGATAATGATTTCCCCTTACAGCGCCTTGCCGCATACTCACCATGTGAATTTCACTTATTTTACCGGTTTTTATTTCTTCGTCAGTAATTGGCTTTATCGACCACCCTCGATCATCTTGGCTGAATTCAATTTTCTTAATTTGAATAATTCCCATAAATCAAATACTATGCTGCCTTAATTCAAAACAAATTCAAAATTTAAATTTTCAAAACGTTATTTCATGCCACGCAGAAATATCTGGTTCCCACGCTCTGCGTGGGAACCAGGGGGTCTGAACAACCTGCTTAGTATCTGTTGCGAAAACGCTATATTGTCATCCTGAACTCGTTTTCGGGGTCTCTTAACAATATAGATTCTGAAACAAGTTCAGAATGACATTTTTAGGCATTTAAAGATATTTTTATTCCCTTATTATGGCAACATCTTTATGAGCATAATTGCATTCTTTACGGCAGAACCTGCGTGACAATTGTTAAAAAAGACCAGGGTTATGGACGTATCAACGGCTATCTTATTAATAGGCCCAATAAACTCCAAAAGTTCTTCTTCAGAGTATAGATAGTCATATCTGACTGAAGTTGGCACATTAAACCAGTTTTTGTTCCTGCCGTGTAAACGAAAATATCCAATATCAGTGGTTGCCAAAGGTACAAATGGCATTAGGCCTGATAACTTCGGTTCGTCAACTACACAATACCCCAGATCGTTATCGGAAAGAAATTCCACTACATTGTCCTTATGCCAGTATTTGTTCCTGAATTCTACCACCAGTTTTATATCTCCCATTCTTTCTTTGAATACCTTCAAGTACTCAAAGTTGTTCTTATTTGAGTAAAAAGAATAAGGAAACTGTGCAAGCACACACTTGAGTTTGCCTTCACTTTTTAGTGGATCTATTGAATATTTGAATTTCTCAAAGACGTCTTTGTTGTCGATTAGCCTATTACTTCCCTTCTCCTTAATTTCATGTGTCATGGCCTTATGAGCCTTCACAACAAACTCAAATTCAGGAGAGGTTTTTCTGGACATAGTTTCCATGCTTTTCTGAGAAGGTAATGCATAATAGGTAGAATTAACCTCAAGAATTTTTAATCCTATCTCTTTTTCGTAATACGAAAGCATGTCTTGTTTCCTTATATTGGCGGGGTAAACAGGCCCCTTCCAGTCATCAAAAGAAAATCCACTTGTTCCAACCTTAATCATGGATAATTTACCCTTCTGGCACCTACTGGTCTCCATGCAGGAGCAATAACACCCTTATGTGGATACCTATCAAGTAACCTTGCTTGCACTATACTGAATTCTCCGTACCTGTCATTTATTCTATCCATTGCCTGTACAACACATCTTCTGTCCCTCTCCTTCTTGAAAAGGGATATCTGTCCGTAATCCTTCACCAGATTTGAGACACTTACACCCAGCAATCGTACAGCATTTTTGAGCCTTATCAATCTTAATATATCAAGGGCCACAAGGTATATATCAAATCCATCATTCACATATTCATTAATAGTGCGTCTTTTCGTAAAGGTATGGAAATCCGGATACCTCAAGGTCAGAGCGATCGTCCTGCCAGAATAGTGACTACGGCGCAATCTCCTCCCAACCATCTCCGAAAGTTGGAGCAGGTATCTCTCTATGCTTTCATTGTCACTTATATCCTTCTCAAGGGTCATACTATGACCTACAGATTTTGCATCGGCCACATCTTCAACCGGAACAACTGGACTTTCATCTATACCCAGCCCCATCTGATGTAGCCTTCCGCCAATAACGCCAAATTTTCTTTTTAGCTCATTTACCGGAAATCTTCCCAATTCCTCACATGTCTTAACACCCATGGCTTCGAGGTGCATCTCAAGTCGTGAACCTATTCCACAGAGTTTACTCACAGGTAGTTCTTCAAGAATCCCGGAAATATCCTCAGTGTGTATTATTGTAAGCCCATCGGGCTTTTTCATATTACTCGCCAGTTTTGCCAATAACTTGTTAGGTCCTATGCCAATGGAACATGTAAGTCCAAAATTCCTGTGCATTCTTTTTTTAATCTGCAGGGCTACATCCCTGGGACTATCAAAAAGATAAAGGGATCCTGTTATATCCAGAAAAACCTCATCAACCGAATACACCTCCACCAGGGGTGTATAATTCTTATAAAGCCCAACAAGACGAGTGCAAGTGTCTGTATATTTTTTGTTGTCGCCCGCCACGAATATTACGTCAGGGCAAAGTTGCTTTGCCTCTGGCACTGTCATACCAACGTTAACGCCATAAGCCCTGGCTTCATATGAAGCCGTAGTAATAACCGTCCTCTTATGCGCACCGATGACGGCTATAGGCTTATGCCTGAATGAAGGATTGACCTGCTGTTCTACAGAGGCAAAAAAAGCATTCATGTCTACGTGCATTATTGTCTTGTTATTGGGCATAGCTCTTATATATGTTTTGGTCTCATAAAAAGTTTTAAGTGACCAAAGTAAACTAAAGTTAATGTAATATTTCTTTTACGGTTCACTTTTTCCCAATAGATGTAAAAATAGCAAGCAATTCACTGTGCTCTTCAAGCTCTTTAGAAAATTCTTTGTTATCCATAACTTTAGTTCACTTTAAACTTTAGGCACTTTTAACTTAATTGAGGCTATCCTTCCACTTCCACCGCCAAAAGTCTCCATACCATAGTCTCGGTATTGTAAGAGATTTCGTATAGGTTCTGACCATCTGTAACAGAAAAATGATGAACGAAAGCCCTTCCTTCCTTATTTGCCCACGTATACGTTACCTCTTTAATGCGGTGTTGCCTTCCTTTCCATGCAAACCACACCGGCTTTATTTTCTTCCCTCCGATACAATCGGCTCCAAAAACCACTCCCACCTTTATGGGTTCATCTATTTCCGTAATCATATGTATTTACCATGAACAAAATATCTAGTACAGCGTTTAAAAATTCTATTACTGATTTTGGTGATTCAACTGTTGTAAAAAAGTCCGAAGCACGAAATACGAAATTCTAAACAAATATCAAAATCTAAATTTTCAAAACATTATTTCATACCACGCAGAAATATCTCATTCCCACGCTCCTGCGTGGGAATGTGCTGGTCTTCGTTATCGAGCTGAGCTTGGTTATTATCGCACACATTCGTCTTGTAATGTGTCCGCCCTACCTAATAAACAGGCGGGGACACCGCAAGGGTTCCCACGCAGAGCGTGGGAACCAGGGGGGCTGATGGGTTCACCTGTCAATCTGTCTCAATACCGTCACAACCTTTCCAACTATGGTTATCTCATGTGCCTGATTTTTATTGATAATTATGGGCTTCATAGTGGGATTAGCCGGTTCCAGATAAATATTATTGCGTCTTCTGAAAAATCTTTTTACCGTAGCCTCATCATTTATAACGGCAACTACTATATCACTATTCTCTGCAGTTGGTTGGGGTTTAACTAGTACGAAGTCACCATCCTGGATATGGGCGCCTATCATACTATCCCCTTCTACTCTAAGAAAAAAAGCATCGTCCCAACAAGCCATGGATTTGTCTATGGCAAGATGCCCCGCAATGTCTTCAACTGCGAGGTGAGGCTCTCCGGCCCTAACCTTACCAGCTACAGGTATCAGCCTTGCACTGGTTGCGGGTGTTTGCACACATACTTCTATTGCCCTGGGGCTGTTTGGTATTCGCCTTATATAGCCCTTACGCTCAAGGATATCCAGATACTTCTTTACACTGTTGGTGCTTGCCAACTTTAAGTGATATACAATCTCCCGAACAGTAGGCGGGTAGCCATTTTCCTGGATATACTTTGTCAGGAATAACAAAAGTTTATGCTGTTTTTTTGTAAGTTCGGCCTTCATATCAGGGTAAACCCCATTAAAAAGTTTTGGGCTTTGACCCGCACCAACCCTGACGACCCGCCCCCATTCCTAGCTTACGCTCTTACAAGAGCCTACTTTCGGCAAGGAAGCTATGGGGGCAGTCAGGGTTATACGTTTTTTCACCCCGCTACAAGACATGGCTTTCTTTCCAACTAAGGTGAACACACGTTCACCTAACATATTAATTATTTATGTCTCTGTCAAGGGTAATTTTTGAAACTTGAATAGATTCGCTTTCGTTAGCGCTAGTTTAGGTTGTTTTGCCAGGCAAAATAAAATATACAGCATATCCATAATCCGAATATTAAAGACGTAGAATATGATTGATAAATCCCGGAATCAGCAGTATATTTAATTTTTCAAATAGCTTTGTCCCAACTATATAATTGGTAAGTTATTAGTGCTAGCGAATTAGATACTAATTATTCGTTTTACATTTCCTGAAGATAATATATGTCATCTAAATTAACATGTTATGCCTATTACGTTTAGATACCTAAAAACGCTTGAAGAGTTTGAACCTTGCGAAAAGTTGCAAGAGGCTGTGTGGGGATTTAATCAAATTGACACAATACCGGCACGTTTCATGTTAGTACTCCGCAAGCACGGTGGATTTGCAATGGGGGCATTTGATGGAGATATGATGGTGGGTTTCGTTTTTGGTGTTCCAGCAGTTCATTATGGATGCCCCTCGCAACACTCACATATGATGGCAGTGTTGCCGGAATACCGAGACCAAAATATCGGCTTCAGGTTAAAAAAAGCCCAACGGGAAGATGCCCTGAGCTGCAACATAGACCTTATAACCTGGACGTTTGACCCATTACAGGCCAAGAATGCCCACCTGAATCTTAACAAATTAGGAGTCATTGCATGCAGTTATGAAATAAATTTATATGGAGAAGAGACCTCCAGCAAATTGCATGGTGGTCTGGGGACTGATCGCCTTCTTGCTGAATGGTGGCTTCTCAGTGATAAAGTTAAGTCAATTATGGATGATGATACTCAAGATGTTAAGGAGAGAAAACATGCAGAAGGTGTAAACATAAATAAGACAGAATGTGATGAACAAGGATTACTCCTTCCATCCGAATCAGATTTAACACTAGGAAATGACGTGTTGTTACTAGAAATACCAGATGATATTGAAAAGATTAAAAAACGCAATATACAAGTAGCTCACCGGTGGCGTGAACACGTCCAGAAGGTACTTCTCCATTATTTTGCCGCTGGATATTATATTAGTTCTTTACGTGTGAATGAGGAGAGAAATATACGCCAAACCTGCTATGTTTTGGAACAACTTACCAAACCATACAAATCAATGCTTCGCGATTGAACAGTCATGAACAATATTTGAAAAATAGTTGAAAACCTGCAGGCTTTTACTATAATATCCCACTTATACTAAAAAGCGAATTCTTATCACGCCAGGCAAGCCTGGCGCCTACTCTTATTTGCAACTTTAAATAAAGGAGTTTGACATGACTATTACGCTTACGCAAGATTACAAGGTAGCCGACATCAGCCTGGCTGACTGGGGACGTCGTGAGATCACCCTCGCTGAAGCTGAAATGCCGGGTTTGATGAACCTCAGAAGAAAATATGAGAATGAACAGCCCCTTAAGGGTGCTAAAATCATCGGCTGTATCCACATGACAATCCAAACGGCCGTATTGATCGAAACACTTCGTGCCCTTGGAGCAGAAGTTCGCTGGTCTTCTTGTAACATTTTCTCCACACAAGACCACGCTGCAGCGGCTATGGCTGCTTCCGGTGTTGCCGTTTATGCATGGAAGGGCCAGACAGAAGAGGAAGGTATGTGGTGTATCGAACAGACCATTCTTAAGGATGGTCAACCCTGGGATGCCAATATGTTGCTTGATGACGGTGGTGACCTCACTGCTATGGCTCATGAGAAGTATCCTCAGATGCTCGAGAAAATCCACGGCATCACAGAAGAAACCACCACTGGTGTTCATCGTTTATACGATATGATGAGAAAAGGCGAACTTAAGGTCCCAGCCATCAACGTTAACGACTCTGTAACCAAATCTAAAAACGATAACAAGTACGGTTGCCGCCACAGTTTAAATGATGCTATTAAACGTGGCACTGACGCTCTTCTTTCCGGTAAAAAAGCCCTCGTTGTCGGCTACGGTGACGTAGGAAAGGGGTCTGCCCAGAGCTTACGCCAGGAAGGCATGATCGTTAGTATTTCCGAAATTGACCCCATCTGTGGTATGCAGGCATGCATGGACGGATACGAAGTTGTCTCTCCTTACAAAGACGGCATCAACACTGGCTCTGCTGAATGCATAGATAAGCAGTTATTGGCCAGGACTGACCTGATCGTAACAGCTTCAGGTAACGTGAACGTATGTGATCGTCACATGCTGGCTGCCCTTAAGCCTGGCGCTATCGTTTGTAACATCGGTCACTTTGACCATGAGATTGACACTCACTTCATGCGCGAAAACTGGAGGTGGGAAGAGGTGAAACCTCAAGTTCATAAGATCTACCGATCCGATGATAGTGAAGATTACATTATTCTTCTTTCAGAAGGACGCCTCGTGAACCTCGGCAACGCAACCGGCCATCCATCCCGTGTCATGGATGGTTCTTTCACAAATCAGGTGCTTGCACAAATGTATCTATACGAAGAGGCTTGGGCAAGCAAACCCGATTCTGAGCGTGAGCCCGTCTACGTGAAGGTACTTCCCAAGAAATTGGATGAAGAAGTCGCCACTGAAATGGTTAAAGGATTTGGAGGCGTTATCACACGCATGACACAAGAACAGTCTGAGTACATCAGCACTCCCATCGAAGGACCCTTTAAGCCTGACGCTTACCGATACTAAAAAGTCTTCTGAAGAACTTTGTCGGAAAAAGGACTGCCTTTTTCAATTACTATAACATTGAGCTAAGCTACTCGTATGGCAGAAAGAGGTATGACACTAAAACCGTCGCTGTTGCCCCTAGTTTGTCTAGTTTAAAACAATACCAAGTCATGACGCACCCCATAAAGGGGTGGCTTGACGGTTGTGAGCTGTCTCAAAGACAGCCAATCAAACCAATTTAAAATTTACCATCTTCTTGATCTTTCTCTATCTTCTCCTGTTGGGCTATGTATTTTTTAACCTTTTCAAGCTCAAAACCAACCGTTGGCACTGCATACCCTCTCGCTCATAATCTTTCACCATTGAAGTTCCTGCTTTTACCTCCATATTGCCTTGCCACCGCTATTGCGCTCTTACCCTTCAAATAGCCAATCACCTCAGACACTGCATATTTGGGTGGAATCAATATACACATGTGCACATGATCCGATGCCATATGTCCTGAAAATATCTTACTACCCTTCTGCCTTGCTAATTCATGAAATACTCCCTTTAAATATTGCCTTATCTTCCCAAACAGCGACTTCTTCCTAAATTTGGGCACAAACACTACATGGTATTTACAATCATACCTCGAATGTGATAAACTATTAAACTTTTCCATTTATTCCTCCTCTCTGGTTTGTTCTAACCGTCAAGCCAGTTGGAGGAATATTATACTACTAAATACTTGAAGGTAAAACCTTTGATAGTCTCACTGGTGAAACCAGTGGCTTACCTATCAATGAGTTAAGCCATAAGCAGACTTGACCCGTTTCTGCGAACTATTCTCTTTGCACATAAAATTTTATTATTGAATTTTAAAAGAACTAAAATAATGATTATTTCTATTCTTCCCATAATCCCTTCTTTCTCTCCCTTGCTTCTCGGTAAGCTTTTTCATCTTTGTTGCATCCAGATGGAAGTACAATTAAGAAAAAATATAGCAACTACTTGGATTGTTCTATTAATTATTTTGTTTCCTCCGCTTTATTCTTCCTTTGCATTAGGTTTACTGCCTCCTCTTACAATTATACTAATAACTATCATTATAATAATAGATAATACTCCCAATCCAAAACTTACTATTGCAAAATGTTTTAGCCTATCTTTCCACATTACTTGAGCAGAAAAAGGATTATATAAATCTGGAAAAAACAGGCCTAGTAACAAAACTATGAATATGCTTGAAATGCTCAAAATTCGGACCCACTTTGACCAATTATCCAAGCCATAAATAAATCGTACAAATGGGTAAAGTATTGACAAAAAAATAGCTGAAAAAATTAAATAACTTAGAATATCTTTCATTATTTCCCCCCTTCTTGCGTTCAGCATCATATAACATTACTTTTTATGTTGCTGCAATAAATAGTTAATTTTATATCAAAGATAACATATCCCTCATTTGATGGAGTATATGTTTATGTGGTATGACAATGAGTCTTGCTTATGAAGCTAATCAAGCCTTTAGTAGATTGTGGAAATACTGGTGTTTATAATACTCAGCCAATCATCAAAATCAAGAGGAAAAATGATAGTTAACCCCGACTGGCTCAAACCTAAAGAAAAACCTTACTTTCATCAAATCTCACTGGTCTGTATAGAGAAGTTAGTTGAATGTACGGAAAGTTTTGATATAGGAGAGCTTGACGTTGATACCTGCTCTAAAATAGAAAAGCAGATTCTTACTGACGTAATTATTTACTGTGTAATTCATCAATCTTTTAGATAGTTACTCACATTTCCTACTTATTTCTTTTATGCCAACGAAATACCATGTTGGTTTTTCTATCCGATCTTTGCTTTGATTTCTTCAATCAATTTTTCTCTCGTAAAAGTTTTATCAAGACACACAAGATTTTTATCTATCTTCTTTAAGTTTTTATAGTCACGCTGAAAAGGAAAAAGGAAAAGGGGTCAAGTCCTTCCATGACTACATATATGCTTGAGTGAATCGTATTGATTTCGTAATATTTTATCACCTTTCATTCTCTTACTAAAACGAAAACAAATTGTTCCCACAGTTCTGTAGCTCGCAATTTTATAACGTTCTGCAATTTCTGACATGCGAAATCCAGACAACTCTCTTGCTAACGTAATGGCAAAAAAACGAGCCATATTTTCTTCTCCTCTTTTTCCCTGGTAAAGCTTTTTTTCACTGACCCTAAACTCTCTGCAAATTTCCATATTAACTCGCTTTAACACTCCTTCTCCCATAAGTACTCTTTTTTCTTTTATTTCAATATTTGACCTTTTATCGGAAATTATAAAAAATTCCTTTATTTTTTCAATAAAGCTATTATCTCCATATATGGAGCTTTGATTTTTCTTTGAGTAAAACACCTCTGCCTCTTTATCAACATCTTGAGACATATATTCTTTATATTCTTTTATAGCCTCTATTTTATTTTTAGAAAAAAAGTGCAATATAGAATCGACATCTATCCAGGCAACGCTACTTTTTCCTTTTAAATATATACTATGGCTGCTCCACTTAAAATCTTTAATATTCTTTACCATCTTTGCTTTAATTGGATTGAGATGGATATATCTCACCTTCTATTTTATTAAAGGAAGTGTCCCTGTATTACTATGATTTACAAAACTATGCAAATGAAAGCCTTTGTCCTTTAGGCTCAGGAATGGGATCGCCAAACTCTTTAGCAGTTTTAATCCAAAGGTTCATCGCAGATTTTAGATTTGTTAAAGCCTTTGAATGTGTATCTCCGTGAGCCATGCAGCCTGGAAGTTCAGGCGCTTCAGCAATATATGCATTGTCTTCATTACTCCAAAAAATAATAACCTCATATTTATCCATTAGATTTAACTCCTAGCTTATATTTTAAAATAATATTTCTAACCTGACGAACCTGATAAGGTTTTGCTTTGTTACCTTCTTTTTGTAAATTAATCTTTTCTATTATACCGGATTTCCGAAATATATGATGACTTCCACCCACCCTTTTATCAAAACCCATTTTTAACAGCAAATTCACTAAATCATAAAAATGTATATTTGCATCCGAACGTCCTCTCAAAATCTGTAAATAAAGTTTTTCATATTTTCCCATAATTACTTTAAGGAGTCATCAAATCTTTCATTGTGGCAATTTTCAGCATATTTCATTACAATAATTTATGTAACCCCATTGCACACCTACTTCTTTTCCAACAATATCGAAAGCAAAACTTCTAGACTTCACTTAAACAGCCGGTTAATTATTGCCATAATAATACAAAAAAGGAGCCAAAAAGGAAGCCATATTGGCTAATGCTGCAGATGCAGGATGGCTCTTCTCCTCTAGCGCCCATTCGGCGGCCAAATTCATAAGCAGGAACGATATGTACGCCAACACGGGGTAAATGATAATGAACAAGAAAGAGAAAAGAATCTTGTACAACGTTGGCCCTGAGAAGAAACCCCAGAAGACCGTAGAAACAAATATACAGCCGAACAAGGTAACGAATAACAGAGTATACCTTCCAAATTCTACATCTTTTTTTTCAATGTCCACCAGAGACTCCCACGCCATTCAATAAGACATGTGGTTTTGCTATGCCTAACAGTATTGACGCTTGCTCTATTTTGTATAAATTATCAACTGAAGGATTTTATGTTACAGACCTGCATCTTTTCTCAGGATTACGGCCTTATCTGTTTTTTCCCATGTGAAGCCGTCTCCCGTTCTTCCAAAATGACCATCCCAGGCAGTATTCTTGAATATAGGACGTCTCAATTTTAGGTGTTCAATAATGCCTTTTGGCGTAAGGTCAAAGTGTTTTTCAACCAGTTCTTCAATCTTTGATTCCGGAATCTTGGCTGTATGTTCGGTTGAAACAAGGACGGATACAGGCTTAGGAACGCCAATGGCATATGATAATTGAACTTCACATCTATCCGCAAGTCCCGCGGCTACTATATTTTTGGCAACATAACGGGCTGCATAAGCAGCGCTGCGGTCGACCTTTGAAGGATCTTTTCCGGAAAAGGCTCCACCACCATGCCTTGCCCTGCCCCCGTAAGTATCAACGATTATCTTCCGTCCAGTCAAGCCACAGTCTCCCTGTGGTCCTCCCACTACAAAACGACCGGTGGGATTCACATGAAAGTTTGTTTTATCGTCCAAGTACTTTGCAGGAATAACTTCTTTTATAACTTTCTCAATTATGTCTTCTTTTATTCTATCATGCCCTACATCGGGAGAGTGTTGAGTGGAGATAACAACTGTATCTACCCTTATCGGTTGACTGTCTTCATACTCAACGGTTACCTGTGATTTGCCATCAGGACGAAGGTATATAAGAACTCCAGTTTGCCTTAATTCTGCAAGTTTACTTACCAAACGATGAGCCATGCATATAGGAAATGGCATCAATTCTTCTGTTTCATTGCAGGCAAAGCCAAACATCATTCCCTGATCACCGGCACCCTGTTCCTTATGTAAACCCTCCTGTTCAGAAACACCTTGCGAAATATCCGGAGATTGCTTATCAATTGCCGTCATAACGGCACATGTGCTGTAGTCAAACCCCATTGACGAATCGTTGTAACCTATCCTTTTGATGGTTTCTCTAGCAATGTCCGGTACGGATATAATAGCCTTGGTAGTTATTTCACCGGCAACAAAAACCAGTCCCGTTGTAACCATTGTCTCACATGCTACACGAGCCATCGGATCCTGTTCTAAAATTGCATCCAGAATTGAGTCGGATATTTGGTCTGCGATTTTATCAGGATGTCCCATAGATACTGATTCAGATGTAAACAAATGTCTTCCCTTCTTCATACATCCCTCTCTTTTTCTTTAAAAAGTTTTTGTTAAAATTCAATCATTTTCGTTGAACTGCCATAATAAGTTTGAAAGGTTTAAGGCAATTTACTAATTGCCCCGTCTTCCGCTACTTTTGTTTTCTAATATTTTCCTTATTACGTCCATATTTCTCTCAGTCGCACCTCTTTTTTCATTAACCGCCTTTTGTGCCTTAATTCCCATCTCTTTTGCCCTTTCAGGATTCTCAATTAAAAATTCAATTGTCTTAAAAAGTTCATCTTCTGACTCAACCATTTTAGCGGCCTCATTTCGAAGCAGCAAGTCAACTTCTTCTTTAAAGTTAAATACGTGCGGGCCAAAAATCACAGGCTTCCCCAAACCTGCCGGTTCCATCATATTCTGGCCTCCAAATGGCACAAGGCTCTTTCCAACAAAAACAAAACTTGACAACGAATATATTTTCCCCAAATCACCTACTGTATCTATTAATATAACCTCCTTTTTTATACTCTGCCATTTATAATTTGTTGATTCTATAACAGTTTTTAGCCGTGGAACAAAACCCATTTTCTCTATCAACTTCGAAACATCCCCGGCTCTTTCAATGTGTCTTGGTACCACGATTAACCTCAAGTTCGTATAGGTTTCCCTCAGCCGTTTAAATACCCTGAGCAGAATTTCCTCCTCCCCTTCATGTGTACTCCCCCCTATAAGTACTAAATCATCGTCTCCTATATGAAATAGATCTGCCAGTTTCTTGCTATTACCTTCATCAATATGGGTCGGAATATTGTCATATTTCATTGTGCCGGTAACGATGACCTGATTATTCGGTATGCCTAAATCACAAAAACGTTGTGCGTCAAGTTCTGTCCTGGCACAATATACATTCATCTTATTAGTCAAGCTATTATAAAAGGTCCTTGAAAAAAGGCAGATGGCCCTGTACATCCTATAAGACTCATTGGATATCCGCCCATTAACAATGATTACGGGAATATTTTTCTCATAAGCTGACACTAAAAAGTTTGGCCACAATTCAAGTTCAATTAAAAGTATACAACTTGGATTAGATTGGCGAAGTACTTTTTTTGTTATCCAGCTTAAATCTATAGGATAATAAAAAACGTTTTTATTGCCGAAATTTTGCTTTGCTACAGAAAAACCCGTATTCGTTGAAGTTGATATAAACGTTTCCCATTCAGGCAGCTCCTCGTCGATCTTCTCTATAATTCCTTTTGCAGTAATAACTTCTCCTACTGAGGACCCATGCACCCAGATACCGGGTTTTTCACTTTTTCTTTCTGATACCATTCCAAATCTTTGATACAACCCAGAACGATGACGTTCGCTTGTTAACATCTTAAACAGCATATAGGGCGCAATTACCACTGATGCCGTCAAATAAATTGAATCAAAGATTATGGGCATTCTGAATAATCAATAAATATGTGATAATATTCGGTTTATTAAATTTTGCAAATTAAGGAAAAACTAAAACATAAGTGATTAAGTGTTTATCAATTCTATTGACCACAGCATTGTTTATATTTTTTTCCACTTCCACAAGGACAAGGCTGGTTTCTACCTACTTTTGAACCAACACGTACCGGCTCAAGTTTTTGCTCCTCTTGATTACCTGCAACCGAAGGTTCAGGTCTTTTTCTGCTAGGAATTGAAGATTCAGGTAAGAGATTTAATGAGTCCTGGTAAATAAAGTTATTGGCATTCCATACATCTTTATAACGGCTTATTGTTTCTGGTTTGAACCGTATCTTAAATATAAGATCTGTAACCTCTTCTCTTACAGACGCCAACATACTCTCGAACATAATTAATGCCTCACGTTTATACTCTATCTTTGGATCAACCTGAGCATAACCCCTCAAACCTATACCTGACTTCAAGTGATCCATTGCATATAAATGATCTTTCCATTTAGTGTCAATTTTGTCCAGTGCGAGAATTTGTTCTATTTTCCTGAGATCATCTTTACCAATTTCAGTTTCTTTTTCTTCATAAGCCGTAAAGGCCTTACTGATTAGTAGATTCTCAATTTCTTCCTTTGTTTCTTCATCCGGTTTTTTTATGTCTATTTTTATACCAAATTTTTGGTTATACCAGTTGATTAAACCACCCAAATCCCACTCAGAACTGTGTAATTTTGGATTAAGATAATAATCTATAGAATCCTGGATACTTTCTTCAATCATTTTAAGCAAATCTTCTCTGAGATTTTCCAGTTTTAGAACCTTTTGACGCCATGTGTAAATAGTCTTCCTTTGTTCGTCCATCACCTCATCATACTCGAGCAGATTCTTACGTATTTCGAAGTTATGTTGCTCAACCTTTTTTTGCGCCCTTTCTATTGATTTAGTTATCATGGAATGTTCTATTGCCATACCGTCAACCATACCAAACTTTTTCAGTATTAAACTCACTCTCTCTGGTGCAAAAATGCGCATCAAATCGTCTTCGATTGAGACGTAGAATCGTGACGAACCCGGATCTCCCTGACGCGCTGCGCGTCCACGTAACTGATTGTCGATTCGTCTCGCCTCGTGCCTTTCCGTCCCTAATATGTGAAGGCCTCCTAATTCTGCAACACCCTCACCCAAAACTATGTCTGTTCCTCTCCCAGCCATATTTGTTGCAATGGTAACATTCCCATTTTGACCCGCTTTTGCAACTATGGTAGCTTCTCGTGCATGCTGTTTGGCATTAAGAACCTCATGTTCAATTCCGCGCCTCTTAAGCATATTGCTGAGCATCTCTGATTTTTCTATTGAAATCGTTCCAACTAATACAGGCCTGCCTGTTTCATGTATTTCTACTATTTCTTCGCCTATGGCATCATATTTTTCTTTTGCTGTACGGTAAACCTTGTCTGGATAATTATGGCGAGCCATTGGTTTATTTGTTGGTACTACAACAACTTCTAATCCGTATATCTTGTCAAATTCTGTTGCCTCGGTAAAAGCTGTACCGGTCATTCCAGCAAGTTTATTATAAAGTCTAAAATAATTCTGAAGCGTAATCGTAGCAAGTGTTTGATTCTCCTCCTTTATCTTTAGCCTCTCCTTTGCCTGAATTGCCTGATGAAGACCGTCGCTCCAAACCCTGCCTTCCATTAATCGACCCGTGAACTCATCAACTATAATAACTTCTCTTCCCCGTACAATATAATCAGTATCTTTATTAAATAAACTATGTGCACGTAAACTTTGTTCAATATAATGGGGCCAATCCATATTTATATCTGCATAAATACTGTCAACGCCAAGTTGTTTTTCAACAATGCTTATACCTTCATCAATTAAGTGCGCACTTTTTTCTTTTTCTTTTATTTCATAATGCTTTCCTTTTTTCAGCCTTCTTGCAATCTTATCAGCAACATAGTATCTTTCGGTTGATTCTTCAGAAGGACCTGAGATAATCAAGGGTGTCCTGGCTTCATCAATCAGGATGCTATCAACCTCATCGACGATAGCATAGTTCAACTCCCCCTGCACCTGTTCTTCACGATGCACTCTCATATTATCCCGCAGGTAATCAAATCCAAACTCATTATTAGTTCCATAAGTAATATCAGCTTTGTAGGCGGCTTTCTTCTCTTCATAACTCTGGTTGCCTTGTATTGCACCTGACGAAAGACCTAAAAATTCATACATAGGTCCCATCCAATTCATATCCCTGCTGGCAAGATAATCGTTTACGGTAACTATGTGTACGCCTTTACGTTCAAGTGCATTGAGATATACTGGCAAAGTTGCAACAAGAGTTTTTCCTTCTCCAGTTGCCATTTCAGCAATTTTTCCTTGATGCAATACTATACCACCTATCAACTGGACATCAAAATGCCTCATTGTCTTATATGGACTATCTGGATTAGGGACAATCAACACCCTTCTACTGGCCTCCCTCACAACAGCAAACGCTTCTGGCAAAAGGTCATCCAGCGTCTCTCCCGAAACCAACCTTTCTCTAAATTTGTCTGTCATTTGCCTAAGCTCAGCGTCAGTTAAACCTTGCATCCTGCTTTCAAGTGAATTTATATGGTCAACTATTGGCTTCTGACTTTTTAGAATTCGCTCGTTAGAAGAACCAAATATTTTTGTGAAAATGCTCATTTTACAATTTATACCTCAAAAAATACTAAATTTTGATTAAACCAAATTTGAGAAAAACTGTCAACTCAAATTAAATGCCCAATCTTTACAAAAAATATTTATACTTTAATCAAATTCATTTATATCCTAGAATACATTCATTCTTATTTAATGAAAGTATCATATGTCTCTAACACTTGCTACAATACTTGTATTAAGTATTACATCTCTTCTGGCTTCCATCATCGGTGGAGCCACAGGGCTGGGAGGGGGAACACTGCTCTTAGCCGTAATCATATTGATGGTAGAAACCGAATATGTAATACCCTTACACGCAGCCTTACAGCTCATCAGCAACAGCACCAGGGTCACAATTTTTTGGAAATACATAAACTGGAAGATTACGGGCTATTTTCTGATTGGTATCATACCCGGAATTCTGCTCGGCATTTACACGTTTTCGCTATTAGAAAAATCTACTATCAGGTTCATCATGGCTCTGTTTATACTGATTTCTATTTATTTGCCAAGATTCAAATCAAGCAGGGATTCCAACCTTAAAGTATTTATTTCAGTGGGTTTTATGGCTGGAGTGATAGGAATATTTTTTGGAGCAATAGGCCCTTTTATTGCTCCCTTCTTTCTCAGGAATGATATTTTAAAGGAAGAACTCGTGGCTACTAAAGCCACAGTACAGCTCATTACCCATATTCTAAAAATCCCGCTGTTTGGATTTATTGGAATTAACGTTTTTTACTACTGGCCATTAATCTTGATACTCAGTATGTTCCTGGTTTCAGGCACTATCATCGGGAAAAGACTACTCAACAAGCTTTCCAGAAAACACTTTACAATTATCTTTAAAGCAATTCTCACTCTGATTTCCATCCGATTGCTGCTGGAGTATCTTATTTGAGCAGATATTGCAAGAATCAACAAATCTGCATTCCCGTAAACGTTTATGTTTGTTCACATTTTTTCCTCATGCAGAGTTCCATTAATATTTAGTATGCAAACTTTGGTGTTACATAAAAGCTGCAGTATAGTACATTTTTGATTCCCTCTTTTACTCTTGCTTCCAGATCCTTAGAGGTCTGACGGAACTTATCTTCAGTTACTTCTTCTATTAAATCGATGTCGGCCACAATGATAATTCTTCCTTGCGTTCCTGCAACTACACGAAAGTCATGATAGCAAACAATCTGGGGAAAGGTTTCCAGAATCTCTTTGAACTTGTCTTCTACCGCTCGAATCTCAGAAGTCTTTTCCATCACAGGATCCATGTGACACACCGCTTCACCACCGAAGGTTTCTCTTAGCTTTCGTTCACATCGCTCCGTTATTTCATGCATTTCAATAGGACCATATCTTTCAGGTATCTCTACATGTAGGGAAATCAAGTACATGGAGCCATAATCGTGCACAATAATCTCGTGAATATTTTCGACACCTTCAACTGATTTTGCAGTCTCTCGAATTTTCCTAATAATATCCTTACTGGGAGCTTGTCCAAGCAGAGGCACAATAGCCTCTCGTCCATGGGTATAACCCAGATAAAACAACCAGGCTGACACCATGATACCTATATAGCCATCCACCTCAGGATGATGAAGGTGATTACCCGCTATCAAGCCCCCTATAACCGTAAGGGTCATTACTGACTCAATGTTCTGATGGGCTGCATTTGCAAGGATCGCATGAGAATCAATTATCTCTCCCAGATAGCGGACAAACCGCGCAAGCCACTGTTTTACCAGTATTGTAAAGAGAAGTATCCATGGCAACGCAGGCCAATAGTGTAGCTCATGAGGTTCAATTGCCTGGTGGAGTGAAGTTTCGCCTATCTGTATACCTGAAATAAACAGAAATATGGACATAATAAGCGGAGATATATGCTCCATTCTCCCGTGACCAAATGGATTCTTCGCTGTAGCTGGACGAGCAGTCACCTTGAAGCTGACTACAAGGATAATTGAGTTGGCCAGGTGTGAGAGGAGATGAAATGCATTTGCAATCACTGATACAGACCCTGATGAGAGGGCGAGGGCCATCCTCACTACGAAAAGCGCAATGGTTGCATAAACCCCAAACCAGCCAGCGACTACACCATAATTGATTCGCACAAGTTTGTTATCTGTATTATCAAAGTCCTTTATGAACCATTTCGCTACTCTTCTGTTGAATCCTTCAAAAATTACCATAATACTCCATCCTTTTATACAAACGTTTATATTTGAAACTCAAACTTTCTGTTGTACTCCCGTAACTCAAGACAAAACAGATTTATTATTTTATACATTTGTTAAAAAGATGCAATATCTTTCGTTTTTATCATCTCTTACAAACGGTGGCTACGTTATGAGTTAGGTACTGTCTCGTGCTTTTATCACCTGAAAATGGAAAATATTTCCCACAAAATAATTCAAAGATAATAGAGATGTCTTGTCTAAGAATATTATTTTTCATTACCTATTGATAACTCTTTATTTTATTAATATTTACTAAAATATTTCTTTAGATAGGAAGATTTTATTTAAGTAATCCTTTAGGCATGATTTTAGCAATAAATTAATATTTAATAGAAGATTAAGGGGGCTTTTTTCAGTCTGAGCAAGTTCTGGCTAAGAACTAAATCCGCCTCCCATACGCAGACCTTGCTGAGTGGTGAATAATATCCAAATATATGTGCAAAGATTGGGAACTACTTGGAAAACACGTTAATAACCATTACTTAGAATAGATACTATGACATATGAAATACTGAAAAATAAAACAAACCGTCTTATGAACGACAGGTCGTATGAGGGGAAACGGTATTTCGACCTGTTTATGATGCTTTTGGTTATTGTTTCCGTTATACTTTTACTGTTTGAGATAGAAACAGGACAGAAAGTTCCATGGACTAATCCATTTGTTGTGGATGATGTCATTCTGATTATTTTCATCGTAGAATATCTATCGCGTCTCTGGGTTTGCAGCAGTATTAGGAAAGATTTTAAAAAAGCTTTACGTTCCCCAAACAGGAATTCGTTGTTAAAGGTTCTAACTGGATTATATATCGTGGCACGAAACAAGGCAAAATATATGATCCAGCCTATGAGCATTATTGATCTACTGGCGATACTTCCAATGTTCCGAGTGTTTCGGGCCTTTAGAATATTCCGATTACTTAGAATTTTTAAACTCATCCGATACAGTCATAGTATTGAAAGTCTATTTTCGGTATTACGGACACACGTATTTGAGATGGGTATTGTACTTGGCTTCATTATTCTTGTTGTCATTGTCTCATCTACCTTTATTTATGTTATTGAAAAAGGTGTTCCTAGAGGAAATTTCCAATCCCTTAGCGACGCCATGTGGTGGAGTTTTGTTACAATAACAACGGTTGGGTATGGCGACAAGGTACCGGTGACTGATGCAGGACGTATTATTGCTGTCTTGTTAATGCTGTGCGCAGTTGTTTCAATTGCCTTGCCTTCCGGTATCCTTGCATCCGCAATAACTCAAAAATTTATTTCCATTAAAGAGGAGAGATTGAACATGCAAAACTTTAAAAATCATATCGTTATCTGTGGTTGGAATAATTCAGCAGAGCAATTTATGAAGGTGCTGGAAAAACACCCTGATGGGCAAAAAAGGGATATAGTAGCCGTAACCCTCAAACCATTAGAGGAAATCGACGCTAAAAACGTAATCGTAAAACATGGCGATTTTGCCAAGGAGGGGATATTAAAGGACGTAAATATTAAAAACGCAAGTTATGTAATCGTTGTCGCTGAAGAGCTTCGGGGGATTAGCGATGAGAGCATAGATGCACGGTCCTTTTTGGCGTGTAATCTGATCCATAACCACAACCCGGATATTTACATGATCGTCCAACTCTTGAACACAGAAAACGCAAATATACTTAGAAAGACAATAAATAATATCGAAATCATCGTCAGTGACAATATAACTGGAGGCCTTTTGTCAAATTCCATTATTAATCCCGGCACTTCAAAACTGGTTAATACCTTAATCGCCTATAATCAGGACAACATCATGAAAGTACCCGCAAATAAGCTGAATGGAGAATTCAAAACATTTCGTGACCTATGGTCATTCTGCCGTAATCCGTCATACAATTGGCTTCCACTCGCAGTGGAGAGAGATGGAGAAGTTTTTATAAATCCCAAAGATGACTTTGAATTAACAGAAAGAGACAATATGTTTTACATCCAGACGGAGATGGATGTATAAAACTAAATATTTAGTCATTCATTGAAATATTGGAAATATTCGTGTCTAATAAATAGCGAATCTATTCCTTCCGTGCAATAAATCTTTGATAACATTCACAGTCATTTATATTTTTAAAAGGGCAGAACCTCCTTATTATTTCATCTCGAAATCCGTATCGGTAAGGAAACCTATGCACATACGCTGAATGTACCGTCCTTCTTACCTCCTCCTTATATAATCCTATCCTGTTTCTCTTATTCCACGACAATATAAGCTCCTCCGTTTTTTCTTTACTAAAACCGCTTAATCGGAATTGAGAAGCCAATCTTATTGCACAATTATTCCTGTACCCAACATCAATGTGACTTTTCCATATATTGACCATTGCAGGGCAAAGAACCTTTTCTGGATCATCATCCCTTAATGTAAAGCGATACTCAAACTCCTTCCTTATACTTCTTCTAACAAGATATTTAGCATTCTTATAGCATTTTACGGCATATGGATTTTCTTTGATAAGCCTTACGTTTGAAATTATGCCCGTTTCATCCACATAAGAAAGCGGACGCGGAGTTCTTGCAAACGACAGGATATCCGTTAAGGAAAGGTGGTTGATGTCTTCTAATATTATCTGAACCTTATACAGGCGTGATTTTTTGTTTATTGTATTAGGGAGCCTTAATAAACGCACCCTATCCTTAATCGTCATATCAAAGGCAGAGACATCAACTATTTTGAGCTGCTTAACAAGATTATGCCTCATTCTTGAAAAGATCAGGTGCAGATATTTCGATGGCCTAACCCTCCCAAAGACCCTAATGTCTAACATTATGTGAAAACCTTTATGGCCACTAAAATAAACCAACAAGGCTTCCTTTTGAATACCCCACTTTTCAGTTAAGAAACTAACCATTTTCTTTGTTACTTCCAACGCCAGGTTCAAATCTGGCGAATCTATATCCATAGGGAAATATGTAGCACCTATCTTACCTTCATAACCACTAATGGAAGGGTGGCCACCAACTATATTCTCCCGCATATATTTCAGGATATCATGTGAATATAAAAAAAAAGTTGAGTAACACTCAAAATATTTATACCTTTTCATCAATTCAGGAACCTCGTAAATATGTACTACATTATTACGAAATCCCCGTTGATATTGTGCCGCAAAATCAACTAGATTGAATTTTCCCATATTAACCACCTTTAACCAAATCACAAATATACTAGTTCCCTTATTTAGAAATACCACAAAATAATGTTATTTCCTAAAAAACTTTCAAATTATCAAATACCTGGTATTGGATATATTATTAATTTAAGGCTCACATGAACGAATCATTAAATACTATATCTTTATTCTTGTCGTTTCTTCTTGACAAAATAGATTGTTTTTTGTAGTAACATCCCAAAAAATAAATTTTTTGATGCTGTAATTTTTATAACCGCACTCAGAGATTTTAATCTACATTAAGCGCCTTTGAAACAACCATATTAATAGAGGTATGTATATCTGTGAAAGTTGGCACAACATTAAGAATCCAAATTAAAGAGTCTAAGGTAAGATTTGCAAGTGAACTGATCGGGATTGAGGATGGCAAGTATCTAATAATCAAAACGCCTCCTATTTATTCTGCCCTTAATGCTTCAAGCCTGATAAATAAAAGAAACAACATTTTTGTCAGATACATACATAAAGGTAGTGTATTTGGTTTCCAGTCTCACATAATTGATGTTATCATCAATCCTGCAAAATTAATCTTTATTGAGTACCCAAAGATAGTTAAAGATTATAATCTTCGTGAAAATATAAGAATTGATTGCTTTCTGCCTGCCAATATGATAATTGCAGAAAATATGATAGAGGGGAGTATTACAGATATCAGCAGGAAAGGATGTCAATTCGTTGTAGAAACTTCAAAATTAGAAAATGACATAAAGTCGGCGGAAATAAACAATGAAATCTGTTTAAATTTTCAGTTACCTGGTGTGGAAAAGGAACTTGCCGTAACAGCAAAACACAGAATAATCTGTAAAGACAATGACAAAGTAAACATTGGTATTGAGTTTATCAATATGGATACTGAAGCACAAATGAAACTCTATGACTTTCTTTCAATAGCTGGAGTATAGAACATAAAGGTCAATTACTACTTTATGCTGCAATAACAACATAATAACAAATAACTCTCTTCCACGTTCAGTATTCTCCCCACTTTGATAAACAATCACCAACAAACATAATTATTGAAATAATACTAAATCATTTTTATTATAATTACACAACTCTTATACATCTATGTGCAATGAACGAGTGCAACATTTGGATTAAAGTGTTCAAATAGATTATTCTTGTTCTGGAGGTTTAAGATGCCAGAAATAACCCGATTGATACCTAAAGAAAAGAAAGGGCTAGTAGTCGTTATCACCGGTCACGGCAAGGGAAAGACCACAACCGCTCTTGGAATTGCTGTTCGAGCTTGTGGCCATAATATGAGGATTTGTATTATTCAATTCATGAAGGGTGACCTCTATGCCGGTGAATGGGATGGTATAAAGAAGATGAAATGCGAAGTTGAGTTGATTCCTACTGGTAAAGGATTTTGCGGTATTCAGGGAAATCCTTACCCTTATAAAGAACACAGAAAAAATGCCCAGGATGCCATTCAACTTGCCTACAAAAAAATGGAATCAGGTCTAATTGATATCCTCATTCTGGACGAAATCAACAATGCCCTAAAGCTGCGACTCGTTGATTTAGAACAAGTTTTAGACATCATTCAGCGTAAACCAACCCTAATGCATCTCGTTCTAACAGGGCGTGATGCGCATCCTCAAGTGATTAAGCTGGCAGATACGGCAAGTGAAATTAAGGAAATAAAACACGCTTACAGAAAGGGTTTCGAACCCCAGCCTGGGATTGACTACTAAACAATAGGGGAAAAAACCTAAACATTAAATAAAAGATATTAAAAGGAATATAACTTGAAAGACTTTTTTTCATCCATTATTTGAAAACCAATTTATTTGTCTTCCTGGGTCAGGGGCAATATGGTTCGTGAAATAATGTACCTGTTGTTGGCTATAAAACGATAGACTGCGTAAGAAAACAAATGGATTATGGGTATCTTAAATAAGATGGCCAACCATCTAAAATATCTTAATCTACTAAGTATCTCTGGTATTGACTTGTCACCTACCAGAATCCGCTCATCAGGTAACACCAAGTGTAAGGCATCTAAACATTTCTTTTCGCTTATTTCTGGGAATCGTCTCCTGTGTTCATCAGACTGGCATGGGATAAATTCAAAGGTATCTTTCCTTATCTCACGCAATTTAATCCACCTCATACATCCACAGCACAAACTACACCTGGTGTCATATATTAGTACAGCTTTCTTTACCATTTGATTCCTAATTATAATCATTGACAACATATCATACCATATTTAATATAATGAAATCATTTCTTACGAACAGGTTCATTCAAGGTAAATTAGGGCATAACATTAAAAATAGAATTTATTGCAGAATTTTATTTACAAGCAAATTGAGTGTATAAACCAAGCACTGTTATTTTCTGGTTGTCCAGGTTGTGATAATTATGGTATCAAATATTATTAATTTTATTAAAACTGACATTTGGCAAATTCGCTTAGAAAAACTTTCTTACACTAAAACATTTTTCATTAAATTATTAAGGGTTACTCTTTTAGCTTCACGTGGATTTATTACAGACAAATGTCGGTTAAAGGCATCAGCTCTCACCTTATACTCTTTGCTTTCCATCGTCCCAGTATTCGCCATGGCATTTGGAGTGGCTAAGGGTTTTGGATTTGAAAAACATCTTGAAAAACAGCTATTAGAAAAATTCCCCGGTCAAGAAGAAGTGTTCATGCAGGTTATGAGCTTTTCTCATTCACTTCTTGAAGAAACAAAAGGGGGAATGATAGCTGGTATAGGTGTAGCAGCTCTTTTTTGGATAGTGATAAAATTATTAAGCAACATCGAAAGTTCGTTTAATGACATCTGGAAAATAAAAAAACCACGAACCATTAGAAACAAATTAAGTGATTATCTCTCAATAATGCTTATTTGTCCTATACTTGTAATTTTATCTAGCAGTATTACGGTATTCATAGCTACTCAGATTACTCATATAACTGAAAGATTCGCGTTGTTGGGAGTCTTTAGCTCCCTCATATTTTTCTTTCTCAAATTATTACCTTATTGTGTGATCTGGGGAGCTTTTGCTTTTATCTATATTTTTATGCCTAACACCAAGGTCAATTTTAAATCTGGCTTATTAGCTGGAATAATTGCTGGGACAGGCTACCAGATTACACAATGGGCATATATCTCATTTCAGGTTGGAGTAGCACAAAATAATGCAATTTATGGAAGCTTTGCCGCACTACCCTTGTTTTTAGTATGGTTACAGCTTAGTTGGCTGATAGTTCTTTTTGGAGCGGAAATTTCTTTTAATCATCAAAATGTAAATATGTATGAATACGGACCAGATTGCTTACAGGTAAGTTATTCATTCAAAAAACTACATTCTCTACAAATAGCCCATTTATTAATAAAAAATTTTTCTAAAGGACATAAACCTTTAACTGCTGTCCAGATTTCACATACCTTAGAAATTCCAGTTCGTTTAGTGCAAATGATACTTTTTGAATTAGTTGAGAGTGGAATTATTTCTGAAACTAATACACGAGAGGATAAAGAGTTAGCTTATCAACCAGCCCGTACTATTAATATACTTACCATAAAATACATCATTGATGCTTTAGAAGAAAGAGGAATCGATAACATACCAGTTGCACAGACTAATGAACTAAAGGCATTATCAGAAACGTTACAAGCATTTAGTAATACAATTGAGAAATCCTCTGCAAACAGACTTTTGAAAGATATATAAATTTTCAACAACATGCGGTAGACATACACGATTAGTATAGAATACTTACCAATTTAAGTATAAATATTATTAATTCCCAGGTTTTTCAGGTACACAGTGAAATTTCATCATAAAATCAAAAGGCAAAATGCAATATTCAGAAAATGAAAATAGCATAAATAAATCCAATCAAAACATACTGCAAAAATTTTCTTCAATCTTAAGATTAACAAAATTCTCTCATACTATTTTTTCATTGCCATTTGCCGTAATGAGTGCGTTCGTTGCGGCTGGTGGTTTGCCAAATATAAGACAACTCCTCTTAATTTTGTGTGCACTAGTCATGGCACGTAGTTGTGCAATGTCCTTCAACAGGCTTATTGATGCCAAATATGATATTCATAATCCTAGAACTGATTACCGTATTCAACTCCAGAAACTTATTGGAAAGCCAAATCTCTGGATTTTCACAATCCTTTGTACAATCTTATTTGTTGTTATTTGCGGTGGGCTTAATCGGTTATCTTTATCCCTCTCTCCATTGGCTCTTTTAATAATATTTGGGTATTCATACACTAAAAGATTTACTAATTTATCACATTTTGTTTTGGGATTGTCGCTTGCGTTATCACCTATAGGTGCCTGGATTGGTATAAAAGGAGAATTTGACCTTGCTCCTTTCATTCTGGCATTAGCAGTTTTATTATGGACAACAGGCTTCGATATTATTTATTCATGTCAGGATTTGCAACATGACATAAAAACGGGATTGTATTCTTTGCCTAAGAAAATGGGATTAGAAAATTCACTAAAACTATCCTCTATATTACATTGCCTTACGGTAATTGTTTTGATATTTTTCATGCAATTTACAGACCTTGGCTTTATTTATATTGCAGGAGTATGTTTCGTTGGAATAATGTTATTTTATGAACATTCACTTATAAAACCTCATGATTTATCAAACATAAATATGGCCTTTTTTACTGTTAATGGATTGATAAGTATAATATTGATGATTGTAACAATTGTAGATATTTTTATATAGCCCAAGAGCATAATCCACTTCGTGTACAATCTGCTTGAATATAATAGAATTGCGAAAAGATAAGTTATAGAAATACGAAGAACTTCATCGTTTGCTAAAGAACCAAAAGATAAGTGACAGGATAATACTAATAATTATGCAAGTTGTAATAGGAAAATAGAAGCTAAAATTATTTTTCTCTATTGATATATCACCAGGCAACTTACCAATAAAAGGTATCTTGTTTCCTAAAATCAGAAAAAATCCAATTACAACAAGCAAAATTCCAATAAAAATAAACAATCTACCGAAATCAGCCATGTTTGACGTCTTAAAACCTACACAACCTTTTGTTTATTTTTCTCTTTTTCTGTTTTCCCAGCATAACCTTTAAAAGCACCTGGCGTTCTTACGTCTTTACTCAGAAAGTTTTCTCCAAGATACGATTTTCTCGCCAACGGGTCATTAAGTATCTCTTGTGTAGTGCCACTAGTAATAATAGATCCTTCATTAATAACATAAGAATGATCCGTTATACTCAAGGCTTCCCTCACATTATGATCTGTTAATAATATACCAATACCTCTTTCTTTCAAGCTCAAAACAATATCCTGTAACTCTGCGACAGCAATGGGATCAATAAATGAAAATGGTTCATCCAGGAGTATCAATGAGGGTGAGGTTGACATTGCCCTTGCAATCTCAAGACGTCTCCTTTCACCACCTGAAAGAGTATAGGCTTTTTTCTTAGATAAATGCATTAACCCTAATTCTCCCAAGAGCTGATTCAATCTTTTCTTCCTGTCTCTATGCTTAAATTTAAGTGTTTCTAATATTGCCAGTATGTTTTCCTCAACGGTTAAGCGTTGAAAAACAGAAGGTTCCTGGGAAAGATAACCCATTCCTAACCGTGCACGCATGTATATTGGCAAATCTGTAATATCCTCGCCACGAAAGAACACTTTACCATAATTTGGCCTAAGCATACCGATTGCCATTGCAAAAGCCGTACTCTTTCCAGCGCCATTTTGCCCTAAAAGACCTGCTATCTCACCTGAATTAACTTCAAAGCTGAGATGATCAACGGCCTTTCTTTTGCCATATACTTTAGTCAATTCAATTGCCTGTAACAGTTTCATGTTAACTCTTAAGGTTACTTAACAAGTTTAATTTTTCTCAATGGCCAAAATACCATAAAGGCTTTTCCTACTAAGTTGCTTTCTGGAACAAACTTCCAAAATCTGCTATCATTACTGTTTCTACTATTATCACCAAGAACAAAATATTCCTTTTCACCTGTTTCGACAGGTCTTAAGGTTCCCCACTCTCCAGTGTGTGAATAGTAAACATCACGAAAAATAGAAACGTTCTTAAAGACTGCCTCGGTATCTATACCACCAATGCTCAATTTACTATATCGCGTATAATTATCAGATGGTAATGAATCAGAGTCGTAGTCATGTGAAAAAATCACAGAATTATTTATTTTCAGAGTAACTCTTTTATCTACATTTGCAAATTTAATTTTATACTCTTTTTCTGATTCTATAAATGTTTTAGCACTGTTTGCAATTACCAAATCTGATACCTTAAGATACGATTCCTTTTTCTCGTCTCTTGCACTTATAAAAACTTCAATCGTTTTTTCTTCTTGTTCTAGTACAAGAGAAATACCTCCATTATTTCTTGATGTTACAACATCAAATTCTATCATTATGTCACCACTTATTGTATTAGTAATTCTACCACTGTAAACATTATAATCTGTAATTTCTCTGGAAAATGTCGCATAAGTTGCTTGCGTATGACCTTTTGGCAATTTCAAATGCATCTTTCTTTTTTCGATATTCCAGAAATCGTTTTCTGATTCCCAATTTTTAACAATTTTCTGTTTTTCTGGATAATTGCTATCAAAAACCTGTACCCAAAGCTCATCCTGCACTTTTTCCGGCTTTCTCTGAATCTTGTTATTGACATAAATATCCCCATTTGTAATATTAAGTTTTTCTCCTGGTAAACCGATCATACGTTTAATGTAATTTTTTCGAACTGAACGAACATTTGTAGAACCGCATTGATCACAAACAATAGCCTCATCGATATTACAAATCTTACATTTTGTTCTATGGTACTGTGTTATACCAAAAAAACCTTTTATACTGTTAATTTTACTTTTAAGATAATTCTCACTTTTTTCCGTCGTGGAACACTTTTCACATATCATTGATTTCTGGGAAGCATAGCCACATGCTAAACAGATAACATCATTAAATGGATACTTAAAGACAACAACGTCCCACCTTTTTGGTTTGCCAAAATCATATATAAACTTATTTACGAGTATCCTGTTTCCGCCTCTTCTCATGTGTCCAGATATTCGTATTTTATAGAAGCAATTTGAGCATATTACATAATTTACACTTTGATCACATTCGAATTTCCAGTTACAGTTAGGACATTTAACAACCTTATGCTGCCCCAGTAATGTTGGTGACATTGACCCCGTAGGAATTTTAAATGCCTCGACGACGAAGATTCTCAACACAAGAGCGAGGGCTATTGCAATTATAATAGACTCGAGGTTTTCACGAACAAAACCCTTTTTTTTCTTAACCTTTTTCTTTTTTAATACCACTTTTTCATTCTGTTGTTTCATTATATTTTAACTGAGTCATAATCTTTCCTACAGAGATAAGTGACCAGGAATCAAAATCACATTATTTACGCATCAGTTGATAATACGGATAAAAACGCCTTTTGTGAAATTTCAACCCTTCCGATACTCTTCATTCTCTTCTTACCCTCTTTCTGTTTTTCAAGAAGCTTGCGTTTCCTGGTAACGTCTCCACCATAACACTTTGCAGTAACATTTTTCGAAATCGGCCGAATTGTCTCTCTTGCAATAACTCTGCTTCCAATAGCAGACTGGATTGGGATCTCAAATAGATGCCGGGATATCTCTTTCTTTAATTTCATCACTAATTTTCTACCTTTAGCCTCTGCTTTTTGCCTGTGGGTAATACATGAAAGGGCATCTACTCTCTCTCCTGCAACCAGTATATCCAGCTTTACAAGGTCTTCTGGCACATAGCCAATAAACTCATAGTCTAAAGTTGCAAAACCCCTTGTTAAGGATTTCAGTTTATCATAAAAGTCGAAGATAATTTCTCCCAATGGGATGTCATACGTGAGAATAACACGCTTTTCACTCAAGTACTCTGTGCTTTTATATTTAGCCCTTCTTTCTTCAATCAATTGCATAATTACTCCAATATATTCTGAAGGAAGAATTATCTTGGCATTAACCATGGGTTCACGAAATTCATTTATCTTACTTACTGGAGGTAATTTTTCTGGATTGTCAACCATTATCACATCACCATCATGAGTCAATATTTCATATGTTACCGTAGGCGCGGTTTGTACTATGTCTACGTTGCTTTCTCTTTCGAGTCGTTCCTGGACAATCTCCATGTGTAAAAGACCAAGGAATCCACATCTAAAACCGAATCCCAATGCCTGAGAAGTCTCTGGCGCATAAGAAAAAGAAGAATCATTAAGCCATAGTTTCTCAACTGCATCCCTTAAAGGTTTGAAATCAACATTGTTAGCAGGAAATAAACCACAATAAACCATAGGAAGAGGTTTACGATAACCTGGCAGGGGAATCTTTGTCCTGCGCTTTGTCATGGTTACAGTATCACCAATATGGACGTCATGTAGTGACTTTATGTTTGCAATACAATAACCCACATTACCTGCCCTTAAAACTTCGACGGGTGTCATTTCCGGCCTTAACAGACCTAACTCAGTAACTTCAAATGACCTTTCAGACTTTATCATAAAAATATTGTCGCCATTCTTGACAGTACCGTCAAATACACGCATATAAATAATCACGCCACGATAATCATCATAAACTGAATCAAAGATTAAGGCTCTCAATGGGGCAGCGGAGTCACCTTTAGGTGTTGGTATCTTTGTTATTACGGCATTGAAAATATCATCTATTCCAAGACCTGTTTTTGCACTTATCTGGATAACATCTTCACTCCTTATACCAAGGATATTATCCATTTCCTCAATAACTTCCTGAGACCGAGCATGCTTAAGGTCTATCTTGTTTAAAACAGGTATAATTTCAAGGTTCTTTTCGATTGCGAGATATGCATTGGTTATAGTCTGTGCTTCAATCCCCTGCGCGGCATCAACCAGGAGCAGTGCACCTTCACAAGCACTAAGACTTCGTGACACCTCGTAACTGAAATCAACATGCCCAGGAGTATCTATCAGATTAAGATTGTATGTCTTTCCATTTTTCTTATAATCCAAAGCAACTGCACTTGCCTTTATGGTAATACCCCTTTCCCTTTCCAACTCCATATTATCTAACATCTGGTCACGAAATTTCCTCGGACTAATGGCATTCGCCTTTTGCAGAAGACGATCAGCCAAAGTGGATTTTCCATGATCTATATGTGCTATTATGCAAAAATTACGTATCAGATTGATATCCATAAGTTGAAGTTGATAAAGGGGACAGGCTACTTTTTACTTGTAAAGGATTTATTGATACTAAGAGTTCCGAGAGGTTTATCTGACGGTATAGGTCTTATGTACCACATGTTAAAAAGTAGCCTGTCTCCTTTAATTCCTTTAAAATAAAACCCTTACATGTAGGTCACATAAGAATCTTTTAAACCAATTCCTTCAGTTTTTTCCTGAAAAGCCTTAATGCCAAAGCCCTATGACTAATTTGGTTCTTTACCTCAGGTTCCAATTCTGCTAATGTTTTTTTATATTTTGGCACATAAAACACTGGATCGTATCCAAAGCCATGTTTTCCACGAGGTTCAGTATAAATATAGCCATCACAACTCGCTTCCACAACAAATAACAACCTGTTTGGTTCAGCTAAGGCTATCGCGCAACGAAAACTAGCGGTTCTTTTATCAAAAGAGACCCCCCTTAATTCCTCAAGCAATTTTGAATATTTTTCCTCATAACTGGTATCAACACCACAGTAACGCGAAGATAATACACCCGGCCGTTTATTCAAGGCAAAAAAATCTAATAATGAAAAAAAATCCAATAAACACAAATTTTCAGCATTTGGAGGATTAGATTCACTACTCTCTATCTCTGAA
>JBHICG010000018.1:0-50416 GCA_046759445.1 Candidatus Scalinduaceae bacterium | reverse complement strand
TTTCAAATAGTACATTGTTTTCTTTCGATTCACCATTGACACCGAGAACTTCTCTAGCTTCTTGATGAGTATAAGGTGCCCGGCCCAGTGCTTTGGCAATAACAAGTATCCTCTCCACCATCTCTCGATTAGTAGCAAGACGTGTTCTCTCCTCATCATACCAGATGTTATCTTCCAAACCTACCCTAACTCCACCACCTGTCACCAGAGACATCGCATTCATCTTAAGCTGCGGATCGCCTACACCACCGACAGACCATATCGAGCCTTCTGGCAATTCCTTTATCATAAGTCCCAGGCTTAAAATATCTGCCTGAGCACAAGCTATATTGCCCAAGATAAGATTAAAATAGTAAGGCGGGTGTATGAGTCCTTTACGAATTAGATATTTAGCGTAGTTGATCATACCAAGATCAAATACCTCCATCTCCGGTTTAATATTATTTTCTGACATCTTTTGAGCCAAATCCTTAATCATCTGAGGTTCATTGATACTTGCCTGCTTATTAAAGTTTAAAGAACTGAGGGTTAAACTACCAAAATCAGGCTTCAATGAGCCGTTTAATTCAAGTACCTCGGAACGTCTTTCAAATTCATTGAAGTGCCTCCCACTGGTGGAAACACACAACACCAAATCCTTGTTTTTTCCCCGAATTCCACTAATAATTTCTGCGTATGTCTCCTTTTTATATGTTGGGAGTCCTGTATTAATGTCACGGGCATGAAGATGCACCATGTTAACTCCCATATCTGCTACTTCGTTTACCTGTTCAACAATTTCTTCAGGGGTTAGAGGTACATTGGAAGTCATTTTTTTTGTTGGAATCATTCCTGTTGGAGTAAAATTTAAGATAAACTTATTTTTAATTTCTGAGTTTTTCATTTGCAATATTATCGGATCATTCATTTTTGCACCTCTGAAATAACTATTCGGTACTTCCCACTTCTTTCTCGCTCAATCTTCTCAACTGTTTTTATCTGAACTGTCACACCAGGAAGAATTTTTTCCAAAGCAAATTTAATTTGATTTTTCATATCTCTATTAAATTGATTATCTGGTACAACATTTACTGTGATCAGTTCTTTTTCCTCTTGTTTTATCTGGTATTGTCTCATACCTTTAATATTTTCTATAGCACAGGTCATCGCATAGGGTGAGACCGTGGAATTATCTGGAAGCATAAAGTAATCAACACTTCTTCCTTGTGAAGGAGTCATAAGGGGCAACCCTCTGCCACAAGGGCATTTTCTTTCAAGCAACCTTCCTGTATCACCAACTTTATACCTTATAAGAGGCATACCGTAATTATAAAGTGCCGTAACAACGATCGAAGAATCTTCTTTTGTCGTTGCTTTTCCGTTTTTTATGAATTCTACCAGCAACCAATCGTTGTTTATGTGATAACCATCATGTTCTGGACATTCCCATGAAATTTCCTTTACTTCAGTGCATCCATAGACGTCAAATACCTCCGTTTTGAAAACGCTTTCTATCTTTCTCTTTGTTTTTAGATCAAGCATCTCCGAGGACGTAAATATTCGTGAAGGGTTGACCTTTATGTCGCTATCGGCAAGGAGCGAGAAATAAGATGGAAAACCGTACATTGCAGATGGTTGAAATAATTCTATTTCTGAAAGATGGTTTTCTATAGAATCTAAAATAGAAAAAGCCTTTTGTCTTAGAAAAACCGCCTTAATGAAACTGTTAAACGCCTTTACCTCACTGAAAACCGCTATTTTACACCAGGGTCTTAAACCGCATGCAATTCTCGCTCTTAGCTTTAGCAAAATTTTTCCCTTCAACCATGCCCTTTTATCAAAGTAAGTGGTTGTTCTTCTGCCTGAAGAACCAGAAGTAGTGGAGGACTTCAGCTTGTTCTTTACAAAGCCTTGGGCTATTAAGGGTTCCGGGCGCCTCAAATCTTCTCTTGTAGTGAAAGGAATTTTTTCAAGGTCCTTTTTCTCTCTGATATCTTCCGGTATAATTCCAGCTTCTTCGAATCTTTCTCTGTAAAATGCCGTATTTTCATAGGCGTGCCTTAAGAGCATTTTAAGTCTATTCCATTGCAATTCTTCAAGTTGTTCTTTCGGCAGCCATTGATCCCGGTTGAGTTGTATAAATTCATGTGGTAGGAATGAAAGACCTTCAAACATCGCCATCACCCTTCTGGTTTTGTATTAAAACCTTACTATACGTTCAATTACTCATTTTATTATACTATCGTAAATGCGTATATATGCTTTAGCAGCATTAGTCCAACTCATCTTTTCAGCTGTCTTTCTAGACTTTTTACCATGTTTCATAAGTAATTCTGGATTATCCACATATTGTATTATTGCTTCTTTAATTTGTTTATAATTCTCCTTTTCTACAATAAAGCCATTTCCATCCATTAATTCTGCAGCGCCTGTGTTTGTTGTTATGATTGGCAATCCTGATGCCATAGCTTCTAGAGTTACGTTAGCTAGCGATTCTTCAAGAGAAGGCAGTACCAAAATATTGGCTTTTTGATATATACCGGCAATATCTTTATGCTTTACTG
This sequence comes from Candidatus Scalinduaceae bacterium, assembly GCA_046759445.1. GTDB lineage: Bacteria > Planctomycetota > Brocadiia > Brocadiales > Scalinduaceae > Scalindua_A. The sequence continues at coordinate 47,873 of JBHICG010000018.1, read as the reverse complement.
CTCCTAAAAATTCCACTTTAGTTTCTATTTTCGCTAATTTACAAAAATTTTCTAAATATTCCCTTTCAGGACCTCCGCCGACTATGATTAATTTGAAGTTGTTATACCCATCACATACTTCTTTATAAGCCTTTATTAGATATATTACTCCTTTTCGTTTTATGAGTCGTCCTACGAACAGGACATTTAATTCAGATCTGTTAATATCTGGTTTAAATTCAGTGATATTTACACCATTATAGATAACGTGAATACTTTTTTTATCATAAGTTTTTCTGGCTAGTTCTCTTAAATTTTTACTGTTAGCAGCAACTGTTTTGGCATTTTGCCATACGATCGTAGAAATAAATTTAAAATAATTTTTGTCTAAAGCCCTTAATCGTGCATTGTAATCAGGAACGTCAGAACCACGTAAAGCAACGATGTAAGAAATGTTTTTTCTTAACAAAAAACCGATAATTCCCGCAGGCCACCCAAACCAGCAATGACATAGATCATAATTGTTTTTTTTGACTAACCGTTTAGAAAACCAATAAGCCTTCCAGGTCCATAATGCAATTTCAGACATCCTCCAATATTGCAAATCTTTCTTATTAATATTTAATTTAAAAATTTCGATATTATTAGAAAAACGTTCAGACTCAAAAGTACTGCTTACACTGGATGTAACCAGGTCTATTTCTAATTCAGGATCTTTTGCAAATTCTTTTAACAAATAATAATTAGCATTTGCAGCGCCTCCACCAATAGGAGGGAATTCGAAATTTAGCATAAGTATTTTCTTCTTCTTTTCTGTGTTATCATTATCACAGTAATTCATATTCATACATAAAGTCATAACGCACCTCCATAAAGAGATGTCTTGATGATTGTAAGCTGTCTCAAATACAGCCATTTAATTAGTTAGATGGTTTACACAAAAGCAACTTTTGTACCATTAATGCATTATCAATAAATCATTCTTAAGTCATGTAAGGAAAGTATCTTAGGATTTGGCTTTTTAGTATAATAACAAGGAAAGATAATTAAACCTCTAGTCTAAAATGTTTACTAAAATCAACATAGGGTATTATGTTTACTCAATTTTGAATTAAGTACTTATTCTATATAAAGAAAAGTATCCATACTATTCCTTACAGCAATCAACGATATTTGACATGAAAATTGGTATATTTTCGGTGTTTTTATGAGATTTAAAAAAATGTCATGGAGAGTATTAGACAGTCTATGACAGTCTATAACAGGCTATAAAACTAAAAACTGCTGGGTAAGGTTTGTATATTTACGTTCTGTCTTTTCCGCTTTTGCCTTGTCCTTCAAATCTACAACCCACAACCAAAAATCCACATTTAATAATTTCAAAACTAGGTTACATACAACCTTAACCTTTTTTCCATTATTCCTTCTTTTACATCAATTTATGTAATATAATATGTTTAGAGTATGTAATAAAAAGGATTATAGAATTCATGCCTCCAACAAGTGATTTTACATACCCTTAAAGGAGGAGCAAGAAATGTTTATGATTCAAACGCTTATCTCTAAACAAAAGCACATTCTTAAGAAAGAACGAGCTATTAAGGCCGACTTAAGATCATTAATAGAAAAATTTGGGAAAGTAACCCCTGATATTCTGAAGACCATTGGCTGGACGCCAATAGTAGGGTTGAACAAGATAACAAGAGACATAAACTCAAATATCTTTGTTAAGCTTGAATTTCTTAACCCCGCTGGGAGTGTAAAGGACAGAATGGCATTGTTTATCATTGAAGATGCAGAAAGGAGGGGGCTTTTAAAACCTGGAGGAACCATAGTAGAAAACTCCTCGGGTAATACTGGCGCTGCCCTTGCCATGATAGCAGCAGTAAAGGGTTACAAGTGCATAATCACAATGCCTGACAAGATGAGCGATGAGAAAAAGAACTTGATGAAGGCATTCGGCGCAGAAGTTGTTGTAACTCCTACCGATGTACCTCCAGATTCTCACGAAAGTTATTACAGTGTTGCCAAAAGAATAGCTAAAGAAACCCCAAATTCATACTATCCAGATCAATATAACAATCCAAGGAATATTGATTCTCACTACTACACCACAGGGCCCGAAATATGGAAACAGACAGGTGGAAATATAGATTATTTTATTGCCGGGATTGGAACTGGAGGTACATTGAGTGGGGCTGGAAGATATCTTAAGGAAAAGAATCCTGAAATAAAGATAATTGCCGTTGACCCAGCAGGTTCAGTCTTTTATGATTATTTCAAGACATGTAAGCTTATAAAACCGCACGTTTATAAAGTGGAGGGAATTGGAGAAGACTACCTTGTAAAGGCCGTTGATTTTGACCTGATTGACGATATCATCAAGGTTAATGATAAAGATTCATTTTTAATGACAAGGAGATTGGCAAGGGAAGAGGGAATCTTTGCAGGAGGTTCGAGCGGTAGCGCTGTGTGGGCAGCCATTAAATTTGCCAAGGGAATTAAAGAGAGCAAAAACATTGTCGTGATCCTTCCAGACTCTGGCAACAGGTACCTCAGCAAGATATATAACGATGAATGGATGAAAGAGAATGGTTTTTTGGAATAAAGGGGGACATAATATGAAACAGAAATTTGAAACGAGGGCCATCCATGCTGGATGTGAAGCTGATTCAGGCACTGGCGCTATAATGACGCCAATATTTCAAACAAGTACGTACGTTCAAGATTCTCCCGGCAAGCATAAAGGATACGATTACTCCAGAACTCATAACCCCACCAGAACGGCACTCGAAAGAAATATTGCATCACTTGAAGAAGGAAATTATGGGCTTACCTTTTCATCAGGGATGTCGGCTATTTTAACGATTACTCAGATGTTAAGTACAGGTGATCATATTATCTGCTGCGATGATGTCTATGGTGGAACTTTTAGATTGTTTGATAAGGTATTGAAAAGATTCGATCTTGAATATGATTTTATAGATTTAACAAACCCTCAATCTCTGGAAATATACATAAAAGATAACACAAAGTTAGTATGGATTGAAAGTCCTTCAAACCCTCTTCTAAAACTAATAGATATTGAAGCAATTGCCAATATTGCAAAAAAGAATGGCATATTAACGGTTGTTGATAATACCTTTGCAACTCCTTTCTTTCAGAAACCCTTAAAATTTGGAGCTGACATAATTATGCACAGCACTACCAAGTATCTAAACGGCCACAGTGACGTTATTGGTGGTGCTATTGTAACTAATGATGATGGGTTATATGATAAACTCCGGTTTCTTCAAAATGCAGCAGGTGCAGTACCAGGTCCCTTCGACTGTTTCCTGGTTCTACGCGGAATTAAAACTCTTGCCATAAGGATGGAAAGACACGAGAAAAATGCGCTGAAAATAGCACAGTTTTTAGATAATCATTCAAAAATAAGAAGGGTTATTTATCCAGGATTAGGCTCACATCCACAACACGAACTTGCAAGGAAACAGATGGAGGGATATGGAGGCATAATAACATTTTTCATAAAGGGAGGATTAGGTGCAGCTAAGGGCTTTCTTGAAAGAGTAAACATATTCTCCTTGGCAGAGAGTCTAGGCGGCGTAGAGTCACTAATAGAACATCCAGCAATAATGACGCATGCATCTCTTCCAAAGGAAATCAGGGAGAAAACAGGAATATCTGATGAACTTATCAGAATCTCTGTTGGGATTGAAAATGTTGATGATTTAAAAGATGACCTTGAAAAGGCACTAAAATTTTAGGGCTTTAAAAATTACATTATTACTTATTCGATATTCATTTTTTATCCAATTGTATAAATTCAATTAAACTATTCGTTCCAAGTAGCATCTGTTTTTCTTACGGCTTTCCATTCAAATCTCACATTTACTCCATCCATTCCAATAATTAATACATAAGAAAATTTACATTTGCTCTCACCATCTTGCAAAATGACAATTATTACATTATCCCTGAAGGCTCTATCGGACTTTCTATGTAAACACATAAAAAAGTTCGCCTATTTTAAAATCGGAAAATATAAAAAGCTGAACGGTCTTATTTTGAACCAAGCCGTTTCTTTATCAGACAAGATTAGCTTAAATTACATATCAAATAAAAATAACCATAACCCGCATCTATACTTATATCGGGATGTTATGAGAATTTTAGGCTAAAAAGAACACGCTGGCATTGTGATTGCGATTGAAAGACATTTGGTTTTTCTGTTAAAGATGTTTCAACAAATACTGTAGTGTGAATGAATATAATATATGGAATTACTAATACCAGTTTTCTTTGTTTTATTATACCTAGCAACTGGCCCTAAAATAATGGGTAAAAGGAGGTAATATTATGGGAAGCAACGTAATGATCGGTAATATAGAAAATGAAATGTCTGTAACAGGCACTTCAAAAGGCATTGAAAGACGAGTTCACAAAAGATTGGAACTTTCACTACCAATAACGTTACTTGACCGCATAATTGAACCACAGAATTCTAACTCAGAGTATTCTTTATCTGCACAGAAAGCAAAAGACAATAAAACTATATTAGGGTTTTTAGAGATGATGAAACCAATATTTACAACTGTCATTGGCAAGTTAAAGAATATATGTCTAAAAGTCAGAGATTGGTATGAAGATCGTCCTTTTTACAACGAGACAGTTGATACACATAATTATGATACAAGGATCCTGTTGATAAATAGATTGCGCAATCATTAACAATGCTTCAAGACTAACTGCTAAACCCCACCTATTACATACTTCAATTGTTTAAATGCTTTACATTAGGGCAAAGAAGTATTATACAAGAATGGCATGTCCTTACAGGCAACTGAGAAATAGTATTTTTCCAAATTTTACAAATATAGTTTATTTACCTTTATCACTTTATCTTTTGAAGTCCTGCGTTCTTAGTTAAACTATCAACTTGTTGAAATATTAGTGTTACCAAAACTCTTTTACACGTTCTTGCTTGCCTAAATCACGCTATCATACCATATAACTGATCACGTCTTTTAAGCATAATCCACTTTAACTGATAGGTATACAGGTATAATACATGTCTATCACCATTTTTTGCACAGTGTCTAAATCTCCCTCTGTTAGAAAATTTTGCAGACTTAATGTAACAGTAAAATACGGAATATTCCCAATCTTGTGACTTGTTATTATGAAGCATATTTTATAAATTTAAAAATATTATTGAAATCTTACAGGTTTTTGTTTTAATATACAACCATTCACTTTGGCACAAAAAAGCGAATCCTTCTCACTGAATCTGAATCAGTGAGGAGCACTTTCAAACATCTATTTATCAAACATTATTTTTTGATCAATCGTCATGAGAACGCTGGCAAAATTATTTGCAAAATCCCCATTCGCTCCCCTGCAAAAGCATATGGAGGATGTAAATGAATGTGTCAATAAAGTAAAAGAAATATTTGCGGCTTTGGAAAAAAACGATTCCGATTCTATCTCACGAATAGCCAAAGAACTCTCAAAGCTCGAAGCAAAAGCAGATACTACAAAACATGAATTGCGCAATCATCTTCCAAGCAGCCTATTTATGCCTATCAGCAAAGGTGCATTATTAGAAATCTTATCATTGCAAGATGATATCGCAGACGATTGTGAGGATATCGGAATACTGCTGACACTTAAAAAACTTACATTAAAAGAAGAATTCAAAGATGATTTCAAAAACTTTTTAAAGAAAAATTTAGAAACTTATGAACTCATCAAAATTATCATTGAGGAGTTTGATAATTTACTCGAGACGTCTTTTACCGGTAGTGAGGCTGAAAAAGTCAAGTCTATGGTTAACAAAGTAGCCCTGAAGGAGCATGAAACCGATTTATCTCAAAGGCAGTTACTTAAGAATATATTCAGCAATGAAGAACATTTTTCACATGGGGAATTCCAATTGTGGTTATCAATTCTGAGAGAAATAAGAACATTATCCAACACTTCTGAAAAATTGGCCCACCGTATTCGCAACCTACTCGACCTTGAATAACACTAAGGAGAGAGACACCTGAATCCTGAAACGATACTCATTATTCTTGCCTTGGCAATCAGCTTTTACATGGCTTGGAATATTGGCGCAAATGATGTTGCAAATGCCATGGGAACATCAGTCGGCTCAGGGGCTTTAACCCTTAAGCGGGCAATTCTCGTCGCTGTCGTCATGGAATTTGCCGGAGCATTTTTTGTTGGTTCACATGTCACAAATACCGTCAGAAAGGGAATTGTCGATCCCGTTATATTTTCTGGAGATCCAAATAGTTATATCTATGGAATGATCGCAGCATTATTGGCCGCTGGCACATGGCTGAATATTGCTTCGTTTAAAGGATGGCCTGTTTCTACCACTCATGCTATAGTTGGTTCTGTTTTGGGATTCGGCATTATCTTTAGCGGATTTGGCTCCATTCACTGGAACAAGGTATCGCAGATTGCCGCTAGTTGGGTCGTATCGCCTATTCTAAGTGGAACGATCTCTTTTTTGATATTTTGCCTTTTGAGAAGAATTATTTTTTATTCTAAAACTCCAGTTTTATCAGCAAAAAGAATGACACCATATTTAGTATTTTTTGTTGTTGGAATTTTAACACTGGTGATGGTCTTCAAGGGACTAAAGAATCTTCACCTCGATCTACCCTTTTATCACGCCCTGATACTTGCTTCTCTAGTAGGATTATTAGGTGCAATTATCAGTATACCCCTGGTCAATAGAGTTAAAACCCCGAAATATGGAGAGGAAGAAAATGAATTTATTGATCCTAAAGTAGAAAAGGGTATTCAAAAGGTAGTAATGCATCTTAGAAGGGTAAAAGAATCCGTCACGGGAGAGCTCTCTGATGAAGTCACCCACTTATTGGATAAATCAGAAATCATCTCTAATCAATTAGAAAGATACTCTCATAAAAAACACATCAGTACCGATTTTCAAACGGTAGAAAAGATTTTTATTTATTTACAAATTTTGAGCGCCTGTTTTGTTGCATTTGCTCATGGAGCTAACGATGTGGCCAATGCTATTGGACCATTAGCAGGAGTTCTTTCTGCGATAAAGAATGGAGTTGTAGAAATGAAGGCCGAGGTTCCTTTATTAATTCTCTTATTAGGAGGGCTGGGTATTGTTGTTGGGCTTGCCACTTGGGGATGGCGTGTCATTGAAACTGTTGGAAAGTATATTACTGAATTAACTCCCACGAGGGGTTTTTCTGCTGAATTCGGAGCCGCCATAACAATTGTATTGGCCTCTAAACTCGCTTTACCAGTATCAACGACCCATACTCTAGTCGGAGCCGTTCTAGGTGTGGGGTTGGCCAGAGGTTTAAGTTCCTTGAATCTGAAAACTATTCGCGATATACTCATCTCATGGGTAATTACAATACCTGCCGGAGCACTTTTAACCGCGGTATTCTATTATATAATCAAATTTTCATTTTCCTAAAATAGTTTCAACCTTTGTTGCCTGCTATGTACATAAATTCAGACAACACATAAAAATGTTCAAATATTTTATACAAATTTTCATAATGCTTTAATATACAGAAATATTATCTATGAAAGTATATTTCATTGGTGCTGGTCCTGGTGATCCTGAATTAATAACCGTAAAGGGGAAAATAATTATTGAAAGATCAAGATATTGCATATATGCAGGATCCCTCATAAATCCGGATATCCTTGATTATTGCAGAAAAGATTCAAAGAAATTTAATTCTGCATCAATGACCTTAGAGGAAATAATATCTATAATGGAAGAGGCAAAAGCAATGAATGAAGATGTTGCAAGGCTTCATACTGGTGATCCATCAATTTATGGAGCAATACAAGAACAGATGTTGGAATTAGATAAAAGAGGAATTAATTATGAAATAGTACCAGGGGTAAGTTCGTTTCTTGCTGCAGCATCAGCTTTAAGGCAGGAATTGACATTACCTGGTATATCACAAACCGTAATAATAACCCGCATTGAGGGGAAAACTCTTACGCCAGTAACTGAAAAATTAGAAATACTTGCAGAATCGAAGGCAACGCTTTGCATCTTTTTAAGTATTAAACAAATTAATAAGGTTGTGAACATACTTAAACCGATCTACGGAGAACATTGCCCTGCTGCCATAATTTATAAAGCAAGCTGGAAAGATGAAAAGGTTATTATTTCTAACCTTTCTAATATTGTTGAGGATACTATTCTAAATTGCATTGAAAAAACAGCAATAATAATTGTAGGAAATGTTCTTTCCAAACAATTTGAGTACTCTAAACTATACGATAAACACTTCACTCACGCATACCGTCATAAATCACAATAATTTTTTCAGTTTGATTTTCCATTTTTTTAATTTATAATGGCGTTTTTAGAATCTGTAATTTATTGACGATAAACAAGTGTATCCCTGCCCAAGCTGCTCAAAACCATTACAACTGAAAGCTATGACAAGTATTGTTTGGGGGTTTATACCCTCTTGCAATAAGAATACATTTGAGTGCACAAACTGCAAGAAGATAATTGTCAAATTAAATTGGTTTTTAGTGATTGTTTATTTTCATTTAGGTACGGTGTTTTTTTTCTAACTATAATTTTTGGATTTGAAAAACAACTACCTTTGTCATTTAACATTTTTAATATGCTTCTAGGGATAGGAGCATATTATATTCTTGCAAGGGGTATTGTTTTAAGGTTTAAAAACAAGTAAATTAGCGGAGGATGTTTTATAGTGGAACAAAGAGTATTTAGATTATGTGGAAGTATGCTAATGTATTTATCTTTTTTTATACTTTTAGTTATTGGAGGTAACGTAATGGCAGAAGGACAGACCAAGTTCAATAAAGATTTCTTTGACCAGATAAAACCAATTAAAATTAGAGATCCACTTGCAATTACTTTAGGTGCAATGGACAAGGAAGAAGTTTTTGTATATAAATATGAAGACGCTGTGAAAATTGCAGGTCATTCCTGTCCCGCGGTATCTGGTGCATATAGATTAACACAGACTGCATTAAAACATCTTTATGGTGAAGATATTCCTGTTAGAGGAAACATAAAAGTAACATTTAGAGGAGGTGTAGAACATAAGGTCAACGGTCCAATATCTCAAGTTGTTACCTTCATAACAGGCGCTGCTGCAGAAAACGGATTTCATGGACTGGGAGGCGGAAGATTCAATAGACACAATTTATTAAAATTTGATGAGAATAGCCAACCTCCAGCAGGTGCTATATGTTCGGCAGTCTTTGAAAGGATTGATAACGGAAAGTCTGTAGAAGTTACCTATACAAATAATATGCTTCCAGGTAATCCAAAGATGGCGGACCTAATGCCTTTAGCAGTTAGCGGAACAGGTTCTGATGAAGAAATTAAGGAATTTGGCAACCTCTGGCATGAAAGAGTTAAAATGGTATTATTAGATGACGTACAAGGTATGTTCGTGGTAAAAGAATAGTTGTAATACCTCAAAAATAAAACAGATTATCTTGGCTTATATTCCATTTTGGAAGTTACGGATAACGATGTGTTTATCAGGATACTTAGATTACTTCAGCTTAAGATCAATCGCTTTATGCTTAACATAATCACACGCATCACTCAAGAAACGTTATTTCTTAACCACGCCAAAACATTTTTGACCATAAGTTAGAAATTGATATGTTCTGTTAAACCATAATCCTCATGTGGCAAGTAAAGTCTTCCTTGCTGAAATTGCGTATAAAATACCTGAGACAAGAGTAACAATGACAGTACCCCATATGAGTACATAAACAATGTACTCCATCCAATTTATGTTTTTAAAGTGTGCCAAGTACAAAATCAGGATGAAAATAGTCACAGACTGCAAAAACATCTTAGCCTTCCCCCATATGCTACTCGCAAACGGAACTCCTTTCGACTCTGAATAACCTCTTATACTACTCACAAAGAATTCCCTGGCTACAATTACTATTACCATCCACGGGGCTATCATTTCTTTAGTAATATGTATAAAAATAATAAAACCTCCACAGATAATTACCTTATCAACAAAAGGATCCACTATACGTCCCAGATCTGTTGATAATCCTTTTTTTCTTGCATAATAACCATCAAGCCAATCTGTAAGAACTGCAACGAAAAAAACAACCAAAGCTGAATCAAAAAATCTATATGAAAGAAAAACAAAAAAAACAACGGCAAGAAACAATCTTGAAAGGGTTATTCTATTTGGAAGGTTAAAAGCAACACTTTTCCTGAAACTCATCCCCTCTACTGGAATATCTGTTTTATTGTGTTGCATTTTCATAGTTCTTTTTAGATTTTAACAAAGAAAAAGGAACAACGCAAAATGGTCAGTTGTTTTTATTTTTTCTGTGTCTCCCATTCTTCAAGTGTAACGAATACCTCTCTTGCCTGACTACCTTTGTATTCTCCCACAATCCCATCTTCAGCCATTAAGTCTACTAACCTTGCCGCACGAGAATAACCAATCTCTAATCTTCGTTGTAGTAACGAAACCGAACCTCGCTGAGTTTCCAATATAATTTTTACAGCTTTGTCATAAAGTTCATCCTTTGCACCATCGCTCCCTTTAAGTGATCCCTGCCACATCTTCAATTCAGGACTGAATTCAGGAAGCACTCTTTGCTTTAAGTATTCCACAACACTCTTCACTTCATCTTCACTGACATATGTCCCCTGAACTCTTGTTAGCTTAGATGTTCCCGGTGGTAGAAAAAGCATATCACCCCGTCCAAGAAGCTTTTCTGCACCATTTTGATCTAAAATTGTTCGTGAATCTACCTTGGAAAAAACATGAAATGAAATTCGTGCAGGTAAGTTTGATTTTATTAATCCAGTAATCACATCTACAGATGGTCTTTGCGTGGCAACAATAAGATGAATACCAACAGCCCTGGATTTTTGTGAAAGCCTGATAATTGATGCTTCAACCTCTTTTGAAGCAACCATCATCAAATCAGCAAGTTCATCGACAACAATTACCATATTTGGCAGAAAGAAAGATACATCCTCAAGACTTGCGTCGCCTTCAGGATTTAATCTTCTTCTTTTTTCATATTCATCCAATTTATTATAACCTGAAATATTTCTTACACCCGCTCGCGCCAAAAGTGCATAACGTTCATCCATCTTATTAACGGCCCATTCCAATATTGCAGTTGCTCTCTTCATATCAGTAACAACAGGTGTAATCAAATGAGGAACATCCTTGAAAGAAGAGAATTCAACCATCTTTGGGTCTATAAGTAATAATTTTAATTTTTCCGGGTGCTGTAAAAGAAGTATGCTTAAGATTATAGAATTGAGGCATACGGACTTTCCAGAACCAGTTGTACCAGCAACTAATAAATGTGGCATAGCTGCAAGATCTGCTATTAAGGGATACCCGGATATGTCTTTACCTAATAATAATGGTATTGTCTGTTTTTTAAGGTCTTCGTCTGCTGTCACAAATAATTCACGCATCTGCACAGGTTTTCTATGAGTATTTGGCACTTCAATTCCTATAGTAGATTTCCCTTGTATGGGTGCAACCACACGTACATTTGGCGCCTTAAGCGCAATTGCAATATCATCAGAAAGTGATGAAATCTTCCCGAGCTTGGTCCCAGGTGCTAAATCCAATTCATACATAGTAACTGAAGGCCCCTTCTCTATGCCCACTACCTCTGCAATTATATTAAACTGTTCTAATGTATTCTGTAATACATTAGCTTTTTCCGTCACATGTTCATCACTGTCAAATTTATGCTTCTTTAAGTCATCTAATAGTGAGATTGGTGGGTACGTATAATTATCATCTTTGAAGAGACCAAACATATTTTTTCTAAATATTGTGCCTCTCTTTTTGGGCTTTGTCTCTACAAATATTGATTGTACAGGCTCATTGGCAACTTTTTTTTCTATTTCTTTATCAGATTTTTCTCGTTTATAAGTATCTTCTGTTAAGTGCTGATTTTCACTAGACAAATCATAATTTACGGTCTTTCCTGCATTTTGATTTACTAAAGTTTGGTTATGATGCATTTCCTTTATCTTCTTAAACGCCCTATTAAAAAGGATCTCTAAACTTTTGTTAGATACAAACATTATTGAAATAAAAAACCCTAAGGCTAGTAATATGCAAGCGCCTGTGGTACCAAGATATTCAGTAAGACTAACCGCAGCAATAATCCCTATAATTCCACCTGTTTCTGGTGGTAGTTTAAGTATGCTCGTTTCGAAGCCAAGTATACCTAATATTGGAACAATGGTCGCAATAAGGAGTATTCCACCAAGTATTTTTATCCATAAATATTCTATTCTTCTTCTAAAAAATAATAAAACTCCCATAGTACCTATTAACAGCGCAAAAACATATGCAGTCACACCTACAGTTGATATCAAATAACCAGAAACAACAGCCCCTATCTTTCCACAATAATTCTGTACTTGATTGTTTAAAGGGTAATTCCCAAATGGAGGATCATTTGGTGAAAAAGTAGAGATGCTTATTAAAATAAATATCGCAATTGTAAAGATAATCATTGCGTATACTGAATAAATTATACTTGTTCTTTCCACTAAATTAGTTCCTTTTCAGTCCTACAGAATGCTTTATTCAAACGGTTTTCCATTTTAAACTTTACGGTAGCATATCTACAACATGTACTAAACGACGTGTTGTGCTGCGAAAATAATCTTTATAGAGTAGATACTAAACCTGAAATGGTTCGCTTATTTCTTCGTTTCTAACCAATTATATAACCAGGCAAATATAAAAACCCCGATAAAACCATCAATAAATCCATAAACTAAACCAATGATACTTCCTAGCAAACTAATACTATAACCTGGATATATACTGGCTATTACTTCCAGAAACTCTGAAGCATAACCGGTACCTACTGAAATTAAAGTCATTAATAGCAGAGAAAAACCCCACAAAACACCTGCTGCTAAGCCAAAATTTCTTGGATTTAAATTCATTTTATTTACCTCCCTAAAAGTAAAAAACAGAATTATTTCTTTTTTATGACTTATATTCCAAAGCAAGTTTTTTTCTTAAGTCAGGTTTTACAAAAACCAAGAAATTGACTTTCTTTGGTGCCCCATAGTGCATCATCGGTTAATATTAAATTCTTCAATGCCCCGTATGCCCAAAACTCCCCTCTCCTCTATGTGTCTCTTCGAGTTCGATTACTTCTTCTAACTCTGCATGCACAACTGGTTGTATCACTAATTGGGCTATCCGCATCCCCCGTTCAACTATGAACTTATTTTTACCTTGATTGCATAATACTATTCCTATTTCACCTCTATAATCGCTATCAATTGTCCCAGGCGAGTTAACCAACGTTATCCCGTATTTTAATGCTAATCCACTTCTTGGACGTACTTGTGCCTCATAACCAAATGGTAGAGCTATAAAAAAACCTGTCGGAATCAACTTAATTTCATTTTTTTCCAGGACTGTTTGATTTTCAACTGCCGCGTACAGATCCATGCCGCTTGCCGCTTGACTCATATATCTTGGTAATGGCAGGTCTTCGCAACCTTTTTTTCTTTTTATTTTTAGTCTTATTTTCTGCATCAATACCTTCAACTAATATATTTACATTTTGATTAGACTTGTTTTCATGTTCATCTATTATTGATTGAATTATCAATTCTACATCCGCCATACGACCAACACCAATTCGACCTGAGGCTAATCTACCCTTTTCTGGACCAATAAATTTATATCCAACTTTTTGAAGTTTTTTAATATTCTTTTGTGTAATCGGATTCAAGTACATTCTATCGTCCATTGCAGGAGCTATTAGCACTGGTATGTTTGTTACTACCATAACAATGGAGGTTAGCGCATCGTCTGCTATACCTGAAGCTATTTTTCCAATAATATTAGCTGTAGCTGGAGCAATTACAATGACATCTGCCTTATTGGACAATGAAACATGTTGAGGATCACAAGCGTTTTCTTCAATGAAAACATCTGTTATTACCTTATTTTGTGAAAGTGTTCTAAAAGTTAAAGGACTAACAAATTTTTGAGCGGATTTGGTCATTATAACGGTGATATCAAACCCTAAACTTTTCAGTTTGGAAACGATTTCTGCAGCCTTAAACGCAGCAATACTTCCAGTAACACCATACACAATATTCATGCTTATTTAGCCTTGGAATTACATACTAATATATAATTACTAACCATCTAAAATACTTGCTCACTCAACCAAGCCATTCGGATAGGTTATGTTCAATCATCAGGCAGATTTAAAATCCTCTTGATTTTCTTTACAGTATCATATAATTGGTCATTTATAACACAGTAATCATAATATTCCTTATATTTTAATTCCTCTTTAGCAATCTCAAGTCTTGTGTTAATATTCACTTCACTATCAGTGAGTCTTTCCTTCAGCCTTTGTCGTAAAGTGTCGTCGTCAGGTGGCATTATGAATATAGATGTTACTTTAGAAATTTTACGCATAATCTCCATTGCGCCTTTAACATCAACAGCAAGTATGAAGGTTCCACCATTTTTGATTGTCTCTTTGATAGGCCCAAGAGGGGTTCCATATAGAGAACCACAGTATTCCTCATACTCAATTAATTTACCTTCATCGACAAGTTTTTCAAACTCATTCCTTTTTATGAAATGATAATCGATTCCTTCTTTTTCACCTTTTCTAGGGTTTCTTGTGGTATAAGAGATTGATCGTTTTATTCTGGAATTCATTGTCAATTGCTTGCAAATTGTTGTTTTTCCACTTCCTGATGGCCCAGAAATTATTACTAATCGACCCTTTTTAGTTACATTTCGGCTTTTTTTGCCGCTCACAGATAATACCATTTAAATAAAGGTTCTCTATCCAGCCACAAAGACATCAACATTAGAGATTGATTCTTTTTCTTATATTGGTATTTGTGTAGCTATTAGTTAATAATTTTAAAAGAAAAGAGGTCAATTATTCTACATTAAATACCTGTTCCTTTATTCTTTCAATCTCGGTCTTCATTTCAATTACATCTTTGATTATATCAGCATCATTTGCTTTTGCTGCCATCGTATTAGCCTCTCGAAACATTTCCTGTACTATGAATTCAAGTTTTCTTCCCATCGGTTCCTCACTCTCCATTACGTCGCTAAGCAATAAGAGATGGCTTCTAAGCCTTCCTAGCTCCTCCGAAATGTCACACTTATCAGCAAAGATAGAAATCTCTCTGTATAAATCATTCTTTTCAATCCTTATTTCCGTTCCCTTTAACAAAGAAGATATCCTCTTTTGCATACGGTCTTGATATTCCAATACTACATTTGGAATCACCGCTTCTATTTTACCCAACAACAAGGATATCCGATTCCCCCATTTTTCTATTTCTAACTGTAGATTTCTACCATCAACATTTTTTATGTGGTACAAATCATTGGTAGCACTCTTAATCAATTTTTCCAACTCTGACCACAAATCTTCTGTTAACTTTCCGTTTCCCGTATCCTTTCTAAATTCTAAGACACCTGGTAAAGAAATAAGGCTTTCAAGAGAGATGTCTTGTTTAGAAGATATTTCCTTTCGTGCCTCACTTATTAAATTGTAATATTCCTTTAATGTCTCCTTATTTATAAAATATTTTGGTTCCTGCTCGCATACCTTATACTCCAATGTAAAATTGATTGTCCCACGAAACAATTCTTTTTTTAAGAGTTTCTCGATTCTATCTTCGAAATCTATTAACGATTCAGGTATCTTGGTATTAATTTTCAAATACTTGTTATTAAGAGAACGTATTTCAACTATAATCGTTTTAGTTTCATCCTTTAATTCTGCACGCCCAAAACCAGTCATACTCTTAATCATTGACACACCATCTTAAAGAATGTGAATTAAGTGTAAATTTCTTACTCATGATTATCTTGGCTATTTTCTGCAGTTTTTGGTTTATGTTCTTTTTCCTTGCTTACTTTTTTTTGTCTGGTAGCAGCAGCCTTACTCATGGCATTGGACCCTTCATCTTCAACAATACCTTGTGTCGGTTCATGAGTATGGCCAACATCTTCATGTATATGAGTAGCCTCATCGAGGAACTTAGATGTTCCTGTACCATGAATTGATATTAGTGTTAATTTTGTTAATAAGATTGTAGTAAAAATAAACGCCGCTCCAACAAGGTATGTAAGTTTACTCAATAAGGTACTAGATCTTGTCCCAAAGGTAGTTTGGTCAGTTAAACCACCAATAGCCGCCAAACCACCACCTCTCCCAGCCTGCAACAGCACTAACCCAATCAAAACAACGCTCAATAATATTAATAATGTTTTTAAAACAACTGACCACTGGAATATAAAAAACACGGTAAGTAAACCAAAAATAATTACAATAGAAGTGATCCATTTCAATTTCATAAATATTTACCTCTTGCAAAATAACAGATAATATAATTTTAAACGCAGTTTAATACCCTTTAAGAATAACTGGAATTTAGGACAACCTGATTGCATCTGAAATGATTCCTAGAAAAGAGTCTGCATCTAAACTAGCCCCTCCAACTAGTGCACCATCAATATCAGGCTGATTTAAAAGATCTTTTGCATTTTTTGAATTCACACTTCCACCATACTGAATTCTAGCGTTTTTAGCTACAGCATCTCCATATTTATCTCCAAGTATATTCCGAATGAAAGAATGTACTTCATTGGCTTGCTTTGGTGTCGCAGTTTTTCCAGTACCTATTGCCCAAACAGGTTCATAAGCAATTATTAATCTATGTATCTGTTCCGAACCCAAACCACCTAAGCTTTCAGATAATTGTGAAGCAACAACATCCTTGGTCCTACCAGATTCTCTCTCTTCCAGTTTTTCCCCAATACATAAAATAGGATTTAAATCATTAGATAAAGCAGTATTTAATTTTAAGTTTATCATAGAATTAGTTTCCTGGAAGATCGTTCTTCGTTCAGAATGGCCAATTATTACGTGCGTACAACCCACGTCCTTAATCATTTCTCCAGAAACCTCTCCCGTAAAAGCTCCGCTTTTTTCTGAATACATATTTTGTGCACCAACACAGATCCTACTCCCCTTAAGTATTTCACATATGTCCTTTAAAAAAACAAAAGATGGGCATACTCCAATATCCACAACATTATTCAAACTGATTATTTCCTTAAGCAACCTTTTTGCCAAATTTTTAGCTTCATCGAAAGTCAGATTCATCTTCCAGTTACCAACTATAGATAACTTATTCATTTTACCACTATTCCTTCTGGAAATGAACCAATTATATTCAGATCAATACATCTTTTACTAACTTCTTCAAGTGCATCTTTCACTTTCTTATTTTCCTTATGACCAACAAAATCAATGTAAAAGCAATAATCCCATGCCTTTTTTCGTGTGGGTAATGTTTCAATGTCAGTCAAGTTTATGTTATACCTCTTAAATGCCTCCAGTATATTATATAATGTACCTACTTCATTTTTAACATAGCACATAATCGCCGTTTTATCGCGACCAGTTGGAGGGGAAGATTCAAGGCTTAAAACAAAGAACTTTGTAATGTTATTAGGATAATCTTCGATATTGTGTTTAAGTATTTTTATACCATACATCTGCGAAACTTCAGAATGAGCAATAGCAGCAGCGTCTTTTTCTTTTGCCGCAATAATCGCTGCTTCCGTGGTACTACCAACATTAAGAAGATCAACCTTTTCAAAGTTGTTTCTTAACCATAACTTACATTGAGAAAAGACCTGAGGTTTTGAGTATATTCTTTTTATCTTATCAATTTTACAATTTGCCATTAAGTTGTGATGAATTGGCATTATAATCTCGGCGCAAACCTTAACATTACACTCAATGAACATACTCAAGGTCTCCCTGATACTTCCTTCAGTTGTATTCTCTACTGGTACAACACCATAGTCTGTCCGATTATTCACTACCTCTCTAAAAACTGCGTCAATTCCGTTTACAGGCAAATAATCGACAGAAGTACCAAATTTTTCCCTTGCGGCAAAATAACTGAATGTACCTTTGGGACCTAAACACGACACTCTTAAATGTCTCTCAATGGCCAGAGAATTTTCCATTAGTTCTCTATATATTGCCATTAGACACTTATTGCTTAAAGGCCCTTTGTTACAAGCAGCAATTCTTTCATATATCTGCCTTTCTCTATCAGGGACATATACTTGAGCATTGGTACGTAGTTTGATTTTTCCAATTTCCTTAACAATGTTTGCTCTTTCATTGAGAATTTCTACAATTTTTGAATCTAAAATATCAATTTTTTCCCTCAATTTTTTAAGATTCATATGAGTTATTTATCTAAGAAAATACGTAACTATATATAATTCCAGTAGGTTAAGTATATAAAAAACTTAAAAAAATATAACAGAACACGCACATACTGTCAACAAAATAACATACCAAAAACAGGTTAGCAAATAGCTATTATTTTTGCAATTGTGTTAGCTAACAGTTGCAGTGGAAACAACTTAATATATTTCAGGGTTAAAGATCTTACGATTATTCAAGATTGTATCTTTTTTTTATTTGACTGTTAAGAAATACAGGATAAACTTAGATATAAATAATTTAATTTAAGACAGATACACTATATTACACAACAACCAAATGACAAAACATAGACAGAGATTAGGCGTTTTTGTTGATGTACAAAATATGTTTTATTCCGCCAAGGCACTTCACCAATCAAAAATTGATTACAGCAAATTGTTGCAAGAAATTGTATCCGATCGTGACCTTATCCGGGCTATAGCTTATATAGTAAAGAAACCTGATGTTGATCAATCTAGCTTTACAGATGCCCTTATGCGATTAGGCTATGAAATAAAGACAAAAGATTTACGTCTCAGACCTGATGGCACTGCAAAGGGAGATTGGGATATGGGAATAGCCATAGATACTATCGCTGTGGCTAATAAGGTAGATACAATAGTTCTTGTTACGGGAGATGGCGATTTCGTACCACTTGTTGAAATGCTAAAGGCTCAAGGTTGTAGAGTAGAGGTAGTGTCTTTTCGTAAAAGTACGGCTATTGAATTAATCGAATCATCTACTCAGTATACGGCCATAGAAGAATCAATGTTATTTAAAGAAAAAAAATTCTCAAAAGATGTCGCTTAATTTGGATAATAAAGAAATAGCGGAAAAACTAACAGATTGTCAGGAAAAGATTGGTTATTTTTTTAACAACATCAAACTGCTTGAAAATGCATTAACCCACACATCTTTTAAAACACCTTACAATCCAAGCAATGAAAGATTAGAATTTCTCGGTGATGCGATACTCGGTATGATAATCTCCGATTATTTGTTTAAAAAGTTTCCAGATTATTCTGAAGGAAATCTAACAAAAATAAAATCTGTGGTTGTAAGTCGTGCGACTCTTGCCAAGATTGGAACAGAAATGGAGCTAAAGAAACACATCTCCGTTGGAAAGGGATTAACAACGACCAGCTCACTTCCAAAATCGCTCATAGCTAACGTCTTTGAGGCAATCATAGCGGCAATATATATCGATGGAGGTTTAGAAGTAGCTTACGATTTTATAACTAAAAGGTTAAAAAGGGAAATTAACATAGTATGCAATAACCAACACGAAAAAAACTACAAATCCATTCTTCAACATTTCTGCCAAAAACAACATGGACATGCACCAAAATATAAAGTAATTAAACAAAGTGGCCCAGACCATAAAAAAACATTCGAGGTAGCTGTAGTAATTAACAACAATAGCCATTGTTCTGGATTTGGTAATAACAAAAAAGAGGCGGAACAAATAGCAGCCAGAAAAACCTTAGAATCATTTGGCGTAAATTTAGAATAAGAAGAAACAAAGAAAGGTAATAACATGGAAAAAAGAATAAATAAAAAAAAGATAGTAGGCATATGCCCTTCAAGGGTTGTAAGGTCAAAATGCCCGAGCATCCGTAGAACAAGGCAAATAAGACGTGAGTTGTTTAGATTACAAAGGAATGCCAATACCCCTGGGAAAACATTAGAAAAGTTGCGCTTAAAATTAAAGCAGAAAAAAAACCAGGGAATTGCGATTGATTGTAAGGAGTGTACTTACAATGTACCTACGGAAGCGGCACAAATGACGGCTTAACGGTTCTAGCCATAACATCAGTATGAAATGAAGAAGTTACATTTGGGGTGTACAATTCACCAGTTTACCTATTTCTTCTGTAACTGCCAATATTTCTTCTTTGCCTAATTGAGGATTAAGCATTTTTGTTTCCTTGCCTTCCTTAAGATTTTGAAATATTAGAAATTCGTTTCCGTTTGTTTTTTTTATAGCATTTAGCTTTAAAACTTTTTTCCTCATCAGATACAAAGACAATACATACCTAAAATTTACACTAGTCGGGGTGCTTTCATTTTCTAATTTTAAAAATAAATCATAAAAAACATCTGTGCTCGCATACCTTTGTACAGTATCAGATTTCTTCTGTACCTTAGTCCTCCAGTAGGAAAATATCTCCCTCTCCTTTATTTTATTCCAGCAATCTAGGCAATAATCTTTTCTCGTAAAAATATTGTCCGTATCGTAAATTGCAGAGAAGTAATCCTCTTCTTCTTTAAAAATACTTTCACAATTAAAGCAACTTTTTGAACCCTTATTTATGTACCATTCCATCTCTAAACTCTTTTTCCTAATTTCTTTAAGAAGAAAATCTATTATTAAATGCCAACCATCTATCTGGTTTCGTTTAGACAGTGGGGACAAGACAATTTATTTGTTCATTGTTTTCTTTACTTTCTTCATAATGTTATCTGATAGCCTTTCAGCGCTCTTCAAAGCCTTCTCAGTCTCTTTCTTTACTGCGTTAACAATTTTCTTGTTTTTTATATGATTTAAATTAATCTCTACATTCAGCATAGAGCCTTTAAAAGCTGCATTAGCTAACAAACCTGCAACGCCTACATCTGTGATTAGATTTGGATTCGTAATTTTCACCAATTCATTAATGTGTTCTAGGAGCCCTAATGAACATCTCATGACCCTTAGTGGAACATCTGTTGCCTTCTCCAGGGCACTTTGAATAGCTACTGAACGCTTCCTTTTTTCATGTTCATTTGATTTTGAAAGGGCATATGCCCTGCTAACACCATTATATGCCCCAATATCCTCTTCCATTAACCTTAACAACTCTTCTCGTTTATCCCTACATTTTTCCCTTATTTCCTTTATTCTCGGTTCAACGTCTTCAAATTCTTCTCTTCCCAATGTAAAAGTTGCTGACATAGAAGCCATGCTTGTTCCTAATGCCCCAACTAACGCTGAAACGCTTCCTCCACCAGGAGTAGAAGTTTCTGAAGATACATCATTCAAATATTTATCTATATTCTCATACCTATATATAGCAAACCCTTTCTCTCTAAACTATAAAAGAAACCTCGCATTTATTTTTATTATTTTTGTATGATTACCTTTGTTTTCACTTTTACAAAGTCATATAGTTCCTCAACATCCTCATTATTTAAGCGTATACATCCATTAGACATAGCCTTACCAATTGTTTCAGGTTCCGTAGTGCCATGAATACCATAACCGTACAGATCTTCCTTTTCTTCAAATCCTATCCATCGAGGACCTAAAAGGTTTCTGGGATCACCAGGTTGATACACTCCTTCAGGAGAATACCACACGGGATTTTCTAATTTATTTTTAACAATAAATACATCCTCAGGAGTTTTATCATACATACCAATACCTACTGGATATTGTTTGATAAAGTGACCGTTAAGCAACACAGTCAAATTAAAATCACTTTTATCAACCAAAAGTGATATCTTTCCATTTAAAATCTTTAGCCTTTCTCCCACCTTAATTGTTGAACGGCTTTTTCTATTTATTCGCATTATAGACTTATAAGTAGTATCAAATTTTGAAGCTATTTTAATCAGTGTTTCACCTGGTTTCACAAAATAAATGATTGAGTCCGGACTCGGTGCCGTAGAGAAGACGAGTTCTGCATTGAGCCTATCAAGTTCTGTCTTTATTTTGTTTCTTATTTTATTATCGGTTTCGTTAAAATAGATGTCTGACAAGATATTTCTAGCTTCGTATTTTTTGTCTTTCTTAATATATTCAAAAGCTAAGTCAAGAGAATGTGATGTCTTCTTCTTGCCAGCAACCTCTTTTCGAGACATATTATCATCTAGTCGACTTTTTTGCTCATCAGTTATAATTATGATATCCTGCTCATAAATAAAATCTTTTTTCCCCTCTTCTTTTTTAGCTAATAAGTAAGATTTGTTTATAACAAAAATTTTATCCTCTATACCACTTTCACCACCATAAGCACATGTTGTCATATTCAAATATTCTTGAGATATAGAAAAACATAATAAGCTTGCTATGAATACTGCAGATACTAATGTTCTCATTTTAAAACCTTTTTAATTGCTTGTTTTTTTATTACCTAAATTGAGCGATTTTATATTATATGATATTGTAGCCGCTGGCTTAAGGCAATCTTAAGATTGACCGCCTGCGTTTCTCATCATTTGATGGCTCCACGTAAGTTGCGCAATTTCAAGGTTGCGGCTACAAAATCGCTCAATTTAGGTATTAGTGTGTGTAACTAGAATAGTTATTTCTCTTGAGTTTACTGTTTCCAAAAATGCTGTCGTTGATTTTTAAAGTATTTTTTATGTTTTTCTTAGTGATATTTGTGGTGTGTTACCAATGATTTTCAGTACTTATGTTTACAAATAACACAGCTAGATTTTGATGTCAAGATAAAATGTAAGTCCAAATAATGTGGAATCTATGATCATAAAACTTATCGGCGGCTAATTATACGAACATATACGTTCCTGGCAATGTCTTTGTCCAAAGCCAACTGTGTCTCTCCAAACTGTATAACAATGCTAGGATATATTTGATGAATTGTAAGTTCAAGTCCAGGAATTACTCCAATTGCTGAAAGTCTGTCTAAACTTGTGTGTGACCTTGTTGTGATATAAGCCACCTTTGCCCTCTCACCAGATTTCAGTTCCGATAATGGGCTAACTACGGGCCTTAAAGCCTTTTTTGCACTTAAACAGCAATCGCCTGGCGGTATCTTTTTTCCGTGTGGGCATACTACTGGATGTCCCAACAATGTGCAAATACTCGCAATAACTTCTTCATTTACAAAGTGTTCAAATTGACATGCTCCTCTTTCAAATTCATCACTACTAATCTCAAGTACGTCATTTAATAATCTTTCAGCTATGCGGTGACTTCTTATAATTCGTTTTGCTCGATTTCTCCCTGCCTCTGTCAAAACAATTTTCAAATTATGAAGATTAATTAATTTTTCTTCTACCATTGTATTTAGATACTTATCTGTAAGTTCATTGCCATACTTATCATTCAAATATCTTCTTTCGATCTTGCCATGTTCTTCTTCAACCATCCATATGTGTTCCAACAACTCTTCGATTTGGTTCTCATCTGACATATAATATTATCTCCTCATAATGTATGGTATTTTTCGTCACACAACCACTATCAACATTTTATAATTGATTATACAATTTATAAAAAATATTTTTTAGCTGCCTTATAACTATTTTAGATTGATATCAGCTGCAATATATATCTTAATACCCCACCCACAAGGAAGGAGAAAGGCAATATAAAGGCGAGCATAAGAAACGCCGTCTTTACACCTCTTTCCTTAATCATAACAAAGAAGTTTGCAAGACACGGCACAAATAGCGTAATAACAACAAGTGCAACTACAAGCTGATCAGGGTCGATTACAAGGCTACCGGCATTTTCTTCAAGGGCTTTGAATATACTCACAACAGCATAATCTCTGCGCAAAAAGCCCAGAATAAATCCTTTTGTAGTCTCAACCGGTAAACCCAGAAAAAACTGAACTACAGGTTTAGCTGCATTTTCAATGTATACTAAAATACCCAATTTTATGAGCACAAACAATATAAATGTTCCTAATACAAATAAAGGGACCGCTTCCTTCAGAAACCATTTAGTCCTGTAATACGTCTTTAATAAAATGTTTAATATTTTTGGCATTCTAAACGGTGGTATTTCCATCATGAAGTCTGAACTTGTTCCTCGAAGAATTTTTGATGAAAGATAACCAACCAGTAGCATCTGAGAAAATATTACAAAAACATAAATTGAAAAATGCACTCCAGATATATTGCCCAGGATTCCGGCAATAACCCCTAACTGTGCTGAACAGGGTACGGCAAGGGCGAGTAACAAGGTAGATATTATCCTTTCCTTTTTAGTATCAAGGATTCGTGTGGTTAAAGTAGCCATTGTGTCACAACCCAATCCCAACACCATTGGCAAGGCGGCTTTACCATTCAAGCCAATCAACTTAAATATCCTGTTAACCATTACGGCAAGTCTTGGTAGATATCCGCTGTCTTCCATAATTCCAAAACCGAGGAAAAAAAAGCTTACAATAGGTAATACTATAGCTATGGAATATGTTATACCAACCTGAATTATGCCTGCATCCTTACCTAAAAACAGTTCAAAGAGAAAATTATCAGTACTCATAAATTTTTGACTTAGCAGACCAAGGTAGTAATTAATTCCTTGAAAATTAACGTGCGTAAAAATATATTCAATCCTCGTAAAAGGTACAAATAGCTTAAAATCAAATCCATCAGACCTTTCCAGAGATGAACCAAAAATCTTATTCTCTATAAAATCAACACAGTCACCCGCACCAAATTCACCAACAACCTTATATATACACCACAATACTAATAATAAAATCGGCCAGGCCAAAACAGGATGCATGGTTAAACTACCCAGAATATCTGATATCTTCCGATTTGTTTTATATTCTCTAGAAAACAAATAAAAAGAAAAAAAACCAAGAGAGGTTATACCCCCTACTACCTTCAATATTAACATCATCTGTTCACTGGCTGCCACATACCTTGCTATTGCAAATAATAATAAGTCCATAATCTTGAAGCCGATAAAGAACGAAAATAAAGGCACAAGTAAAAAGAAGAAAATATTTCTTAACACCACACCCACATCTATCTTTTCCACTTTATAAGTTACTATCCCCTTTAATAAATCATCAACAAAATCATTACGCCTCCTGCTTATCACATAACTTAATGGATTACTGTAACTTTTCTGAATTTCAGCTCTTATACCGTGAATGCTTTTAAGCGCCTCAACATCAAGCTTAAGGTTATCCTCTAACGCATAATCATAAGACAGTAACATTATGGCTATCGCCCTTTTCTTTATAACCAGGTTGTCTGGCAATAATTCCTCAATTTTTTTAATACCTTCCTCAATAATGTTTCCATATCTCATCTTTATCTTTGGTATTTTTACTGATTCTATTGAACTTCTTAACGTGTTAATTCCGTATTTTTGGGTTGCAATTGTTTTTGTTATAGGCACTCCCAATATTTGCTGTAATCTGTCAGTATCTATAGACATACCTCTATCCAGAATTTCATCCCACATATTTAATGCTATTGTCACGGGAAGACCCATCTCAGCTATTTGAGTCGTAATCAGCATTCCCCTTCGTATGTTTTTGGAATCTATTATCTGAATAATCTTTTTTTCTTCTTTTTTTAGGAGTATGTCCCGCGCAACCCTTTCATCCTCTGAGAGCGAAATTAAACTATTCGCACCTGGTGTATCAATAATCTCTATAGTCCCGTTTGAACCTACATACTTTCCCCTTGAAACCTCTACCGTTGTACCTGGGTAGTTCGAAACGGTTACGTATTTTCCCGTTAGCAATCCAAACATTACACTTTTTCCCACATTTGGATTGCCAACCAGTGCTATACGGAACTCGCTCTCTTTAGAACCAAGTCCTTTTTCTATCATTTCTTGCATACCTTTAGCCTCAAGTCTTTGAATTTCTATAACATATTGAGATAAAATGAGTGCAGTACATCAACCATAACACTTACACAGCCGTAACTAAATAACGTAGGGTACTGAAATTGAGAATTAGTCTCAATTGCAATTCTGAATGATATAAGAACAAACATTTAAAGTCAATCCTTTTTAAATTAGCTCCTTTAAGTCACTAATTTATTATGGAATGAAATATTTAGATATGTGCGTGTACAGTGGTGTTCAATGACTAAACTGCGAAGGATTAAATTCTATTTTAGAATTAAAACTCTAATTTAAATATCAGTTTATCTAAATCATTAAGCGAGTGGATAGTTGGTACCCGTGGGTCAACCTTTTTATTATCACGATTGAGCCAGACTCCAATCATCCCGGCATTCTTTGCTGCCAGGGCATCTGACTCTAATTCATTTCCCACATACACAATATCACTTGGTTGCAAAGGATTTTCAAAATTACGATGCAATGCGCTTATGGCTATTTGGAATATCATTGCATCAGGCTTTCGTACACCAACATGCGCAGAATCAATTACAAATTCTAGATATCGTGCAAGGCCCAGTCTTTCACAATCGATTGCCGTTAATCCTTCTGCATTAGAGATTACACCGAGTCTCAAACCCCATGCACTTAATCTTTTGAGACAGGGCAAGGCATCATCATTCAAAGACTGCACTTCTATTAGTACCTTTCTGGCACTCATTGTTACATCATGAAGTCTATCATCCGATATATCTTTGTATCCCATTCTATCGAGGATGTATCTTAATATTTCTCTATGAAAATGATATATTTCACCATAGAGTACTCCTCGCTTAGACATTAACTCTTTAGGTATATTTAAAATAACCTGTTGAAGCTGACGTGTATCTACATTATAACCAACCCTTTCCATAGCCTCTCTGTGAATTCTTACCCAATCCCAATCCTCTTCCCTACCCAACTTAAACAGTGTATTTCCTAAATCGAATATAACGGCCTTTATCTTACGCATCTTTTCCTTTCCTAGAAGATATTTAGCTATTATATTAAATTGCTAAAATATTGCATACGTCCAGTCTATGTCAAGATTCATTTTATTTTACTTTTAGCAATCTTCCTTATACTACTTTCTTGATTATATATCCTAATTTACGTAAAATATTGCAAATA
This sequence comes from Candidatus Scalinduaceae bacterium, assembly GCA_046759445.1. Classification (GTDB taxonomy): domain Bacteria; phylum Planctomycetota; class Brocadiia; order Brocadiales; family Scalinduaceae; genus Scalindua_A. Next base: position 20,833 of record JBHICG010000018.1, on the reverse strand, counting down.
TTATGATATCTTTAATTTTAATTCGAAAATAGATTCCCGATCTGGCCAGCCCTTTAGGCTGGGATTGTGGTGTGATTCTAATCACGTGTTCGAAGAACAGGCGTAATCATCCAAGCGTCCATCTTTCGGACGGAACTTCCGTTGTTGCGGAATTGCCACTAATTATTCATTAAGGCAAATTTATCATTCCAGTGATTTCTGCCCGCTAATCTAGCAAACAGGGAATCATAAGAAATAAATTTTCATCTTTCATGGTAACACCTAGCGTATGAAGGTTTAATATGAAGATCTATTTTCACAACTTCATGGGATTATTTGTTAATTATTCATTATACTTGTTTTTGTTTTTGACAACCATAGTCTTTATACTTGGGGTGCTTCTGGTTTCTGAATCCGTCTCTCAAAAATCAAACACTGAAACAACCAAGACCGATCTAAAAGAAATCACCGTAACGGCCAATAAAATTCTCGATAATCGCCGTTGTCCATGCCAATGTGGTAGATATCTACCAGGCAGTTCTAAATCTCCTGCTTGTTTTGGATGCAGTGTCGGCAAGGCCGAGATAACTTATGTCCTGGAAAGCCTTAAAGCCGGGCGTAAGCCTCATGAAATTATTTTGGACCTTAATAGTCCAGTTATCATCGATGTCTTTGCAGACTACACAAACAAAAATATATCAAACGTTTGGAAACTTGTTAAAATAGTTTCAAAAGATCTCCATCAGGAAAGGATTGTTTTAAGAACTCCAGGATAGACGGTGGAAGCTCGCCGTGCTATTAAAGTTGCCGAATGTGCGCGTTTGAATGGAAAATTCAGTGTAATTCAGGAGGCCTTGATCAATCATCAGGGTCTATGGGATCGGGACACGCTCCTTCAACTTGCTGCCAAGTACGGACAGGATCCGAAACAAACTCGGACATATCTCGACCAGATAGACGTTGAAGCACAGATAGTTAAAGACCAACAACATGCTAAAGAGCGCGGCATTAAGGTCTATCCAGCAATTACCGTAAATCGTCAGATTACGGCAAACACAGACCATGCTATCCGTCAAATAATCGAAAAAATCTTATTAGAACATAGTATTTAATGAAACATTTAAGCATATTAAAAGGAGGCTTAATTTTCTACAATTCTGTTAGATTGTTTCTTGCTTTTTTACTATATAGAAATATAATGTTTTCTATAACTTTTCTTAATAACACTGGAACTGCACGCATACCTTTTAGTTTTTTGCGCTGCGAGCCCTTCCAGCCTATTTCAATCACTACTTTTCACAGGAGGATATAATCCAATGCAATCATATGGAATCAAGAGGTGGCTCGTTGCTTGCACCTTCCTTTATGCTTTTATTAGTTCAATGACCGTCCAGGCCGAATCTCAGAAAGAAGAAAAAGAGTTAACAGTTTCATCAGGAAAGGAAGTTTCTATTGAATATACACTCAAGTTGGAAGATAATGCGGTTATTGACACCAACGTAGGGTCAAAAGCTTTTAGCTACGTTCATGGATCTAATCAAATCATTCCAGGTTTGCAGAAGGCACTTGAGGGAATGAAAGTTGGCGATAGTAAGCAGGTTACGGTCAAGCCTGAAGAAGGCTATGGAAATGTCAACCAGGAGGCTATTTCTGAAGTTAACAAAGAACAGATTCCTCAAGACGCCTTAAAAATAGGCGTACAAATCCAAGGTCAAGATGCCAGTGGTCGTGTTGTCCACGCCCTGGTAGTAGAAATTAAGGAAAATACGGTTGTGTTAGACTTTAACCATCCTCTGGCTGGCAAAACCCTTTACTTCGACGTGAAGGTGCTGAACATAAGGGAAGAGCCGACAAGTTAACGCTATAAGTAACTAATTTTTTCTTTTGATGTCTTTCTTTGTTTTTGAGAAGTCGTTATACTTATAATTGTGAGATGAGACTACCCAATAAATAACTCAAGCGTTTAAGGAATTATATTGATCGGGTAGTATACGAGACATTGAGGGAAAGGTAATTGGCGATGAGGAATTAAGTTGTGTATTTTCCGAGCCATTGCTTCTGACGAAAAAAGGGACTTTTTCAGGACGGTCTAGATAACTCTTTTGTACTTAAAATAATTCTTTATCGAATTTGAATTCTTTTATTCAAACGGCAAGCTTTATTCCATAGACTCAGCCAATAACAACATACACCTAATATGAATCTTTTATAGAATGCCTGCCTTTTTTTCAAAATTACTGGATATACATCATCATAATAGCATTCGTACTCTTGTTGTAGTTTCAAGATTTATTCTCTTTGTAAATCACACCCAAAAAGAAGCTTAAACTTGCAAATATACTTATTCCTAACTATAAATACCTCATTTAGTTTTATTTACAGGGATTTAAAGAGACGTGTAGAGATTCTAATAAAGGTTATATGTTTATCTCTTCAAAGTCTCTTTAAATTCCCCGTTTATATTCATTTTTACAAACTAGACCCTACATACTTTCCATGCTTTTTGATAAAGTCGTCTAATGCACTTACGGCTATAGAATGAACTTCTTCAGGTTTTGTGCATATATGGTGTGCTTCCTCCTGGAACATTAATAAAAGTTCATCTTTGGTAAATTCCACGTATTTATTGATAATGCCAGTATCATGTTTCATTGATATCTTCCAGTCTTTAAGCGATAAAAGGTATATACGATTATAGAAATCTTACTACCTATGACTTTTATTCACGTACCCGTTATCACTATTGCATCAACTATCATACCAAAGTTAGTGATTTACGAAGAAATGCTGTAACATGCCAAAAACATTATATTTGTGATTAAGTCTTAAAAAAGGGAATGGATAGAAGTTGTTTTTTTTATTTAAAAATGTTTACTTAAATCAACATAAGGCATCAGAAAAGATTAATTTCTACGTAAGTATTTATTAAGTATGAATTAAGGTGTGTTTGTTTTTTTCGACATCAGTCAGCAATAGTTTACGGGATTATTAACTTTTTCAGGACTTTCTAAAAATTTCAAGAAGATGTCATAAAAGGTGATTAACGCAGCAGAATTTGCCTTTTTGATTTCCATAGTGTTACCAATGCTTTTGCCTCTGTTGTTCGAGCTTGAAGTCCCCTTGTTCATTTACTGATGCTGAAGCAATCTCAGATAACTCACCACCATAATAAGAATATAAATGGACAAGGTTGGGTGAATTAGGTGGGATATTTGTAATATTCCATGTAATGGTAAGATCTGCTTTCGCACCGACAGCATAGTTGGTGTATGTGAGAAGAAGCAGGAATAAAAGGATACCCGATCTTTCTAACGGGGTAAGCTCTGCGTCCACTGAAGCTGACCCATCTGTGCGCTGCTAAAGTGAGTAAAGAAAGCGAGTATTTTCTAAATATCCCTTTAATTGTCAAGAGATATTTTACACCGTCATGGAGAGTCATAGACCGTCCAGACAAAGAGTTCTCGGAAGGCGTGTGGTAAGGGAGAGTCTTTGAACATTATTATAATTTACTATTATATAAAGGGTTAATGGTTTATGATTAAGTGTTACATTTTATATAGTTTCTTTCTTTTATGATTATGTACGGTCTCAATACTGTTCAGCAATAAACCTTTTTGCGTTGTTACTAGTTGTTACAATTCACGCATTGTTTGTGTTTACATAATGCCTTGACCTTTCACAAGCGCCACAGTCCGGGCAGTCATATTTGAAACAATCAGGAGTATAGTTTTGTTGTTCAAATGCCTTTTCCCTCTCATCTTTTAAAAATTGATTTAAGACACCACTGCTGATATGGTCCCAGGGAAGAATTTCATCTACGCTCCTATTTCTACACAAGTATAAATCTTCATCGATACCCGCTTTTTCAAATGATCTTTTCCATTTATGATAATCAAAATACTCATCCCATGCATCGAACTTACATCCTTCTCTCCATGCCTGCAAGATTACGCTCCCCAGTCTTCTGTCACCACGTGCAAATATGCCTTCAAGTATACTCCTTTCAGGCTTGTTGAACTTGATACGAATGTTTCTACGTCTAATCTTACTATTTACTATTCTCTTAATATCATTAATCCGTTCTAATGTAACCATTGGTTCCCATTGGAATGGTGTATGAGCTTTGGGAACAAAAGGTGCTATGGTTACATTCACATTCCCAAATGTCCCTTTTAGCTCTTTCCTGAGACTGGAAACCCTATATGCCATGTCTGCTATTTCCTCAACATCTTCGTCTGTCTCTGTAGGGAGGCCCACCATAAAGTATAATTTGACCAGATTCCATCCCTCTTTGTATGCTTCTTTAACACCGTCGTAAAGGTCTTTATTTGATATATCCTTATTGATTACCTTTCTGAGTCTTGTGGTTGCAGCTTCAGGAGCTAATGTCAGACTCGATTTGCGTACAGTATTCAGATAAGATGGCACTTTGGCTAACTGATCTGAAATTCTCAATGAGGGAAATGATATGTTTACCTTGTTCCGATTAAAAATCATATCCATTTGCATCATAAGTTCCTGGAGATAAGGATAATCATTTACTGACAGCGCACCCAGTGAAATTTCATCATGGCCCGTATTAAGGTAGCAGTCTTCAGATAATTTTAAGATAGTATCCACTGAACGCAACCTGTTTGGTCTTTTTGTCATGCCGGCCTGACAAAACCTGCATCCCTGGGTACACCCTCGCATAACTTCAACAGAAATACGATCATGAATGGTTTTCACGTGAGGGACTATAAGATTACGGGGGAAATATGCCTTGTCCAGATTTCTGACGGATGCAGCTTGCACTACTGAAGGAATGCCAACTACTTTTGGTTCGAATTCCTTTATAATTCCATCAAAATCGTAAGTTACATTATAAAGAGAAGGTGCATAAAGATTCTTGAAATTTTTAATCAGTGAAATGATTTTCTCTTCTTTAGTCAATCCTCTTGTTTGTTTAATCACCCTGAACAGCTCGAGAAACTCAGTCAATTTTTCTTCCCCATCACCCACAAAGAAAATATCAATAAAATCAGACATTGGCTCAGGAGTAAATGACAAAGGGCCGCCAGCAATGATTAAGGGATCCTCTTCGGTTCTTTCCTCCCTCCTCAATGGTATATCAGCAAGGTCAAGCATGTTGAGCACGTTTGTATAAGACATCTCATATTGAAGTGAAAAACCGATAATATCAAAATTACTTAAAGGCCTGAAAGTTTCCAGGGAATATAATGGTATCTTGTGTCTCCTTAATTCATACTCCATGTCAGGCCATGGCGCGAAGACCCTTTCGCAAACCACATTATTACGCTCATTCAAAAGACCGTATAGAATTTGCATGCCTAGGTGAGACATCCCAATTGCATAAGTGTCCGGAAAGGCCAATGCAACTGTAACGTCTGCATTATTGTGTTCCTTTATTATAGAATTCCATTCCCCGCCTATATACTGCCCGGGTGTTTCTACAAAAGGTAATATTTTATTTTCAACATAATCCCGAATATCATCCATAAAACTCTTTCCTTGCAAAAACTATTCTGGTTCTCAGCTTTACATTAAAAATAAAAGACAATGCTATGAAGGATGAAAGTAGAGAGGAACCCCCATAGCTAATAAAAGGTAACGTCAAGCCAGTAATTGGAAGAAGTCCTATTGACATAGAAACGTTAATGATTATTTGTGTGGCAAACATTGCCGTAAAACCTGTCACAATCAGTTTGCCGTAAGTTTCTTTAGTTTTTAGAGCAATATCCATACTACATGCAAGAAAAATTACATAAAGCCCGAGGATTGCGCAACTTCTAAAAAACCCCCATTCTTCCGCTATAACCGAAAAAATAAAATCTGTATGTCCCTGAGGAAGGAAATTAAGCTGGCTTTGTATGCCATTGCCCCATCCACTTCCAAAGTAGCCGCCAGAACCAATCGCAATTAATGATTGTATTTTATGATAACCTTCGTCAAGCTTGCTTACCTTATCAGGAAATAATAAACTTATTATTCTCGCCTTTTGATAGCCTTCAAGTACAAAATACCAGAGAAGTGGCATCAATGTTAAACCAATAATTATTATAGAAATAATATATTTAAGTCTTATGCCGGCTATGTATATAATTGCAAAAAAAACAGGCAATAAGGTTAAACTGGTACCCAGATCCGGCTGTTTAATAATTAATACCATAGGCACAATAGTTATACCTATCGGAAAGACAATGCTCCTGAATCTGGAAATAATATTTTTGTACATGAAATATCTTGAAAGCGCCAGGATAAGGGCTATCTTCATGAATTCAGAGGGCTGTATAGAGACAGGACCAAGCATCAACCATCTTTGCGCCCCATATACGATTTTACCGAACAATAAAACTGAAAATAAACCTAAAAGGATTATCAAGTAAAAAACATATGAGTATTTGGCAATCAAAAAATAATCAAAAACCATCAAAGCAAAAAACACACCCATTCCCAAGCCAATCCAAATTAACTGCTTATATGCAAATCTCTCAGACGAAGCGCTCCATACAAAGAAAAAACTTATTATCAGGAATAAACAAACTACCAGAAACAGTACCCAGTCATAATTCCTTAAATCTGCTGCTCTAGGCATATAAACTAGTTCCTTTCAGCCCACCAAAACTACATCTTTAAGATTATTTCTTTTAGGATCGGTATTTTGGCAGGTTATTATTACCTAAATTGAGTAATTTATTGAATTAAAATATATTTAATAACTTATACCTGAATTGAGCGATTTTGTAGCCGCAACCTTGAGGTTGCGCAACTTACATGGATCCATCAAATGATGAGAAACGCAGGCGGGCAATCTTAAGATTGCCTTAAGCCAGCGGCTACAATATTATATAATATAAAATCGCTCAATTTAGGTTATAATCATTAGAATTATCAAAGAAAAAACAATACGACACTTATTGGATGAAACAACCCGCACCCCTGAGTTTCCTCAGGACAGGATCTCAGAATCTTTAATTATAAGTATTTTACAGAAGTATTAGATTCCGGATCAAGTTCGGGTGTGATTCTCGAACAACCCGTTAACTTGTAACCCACAACACTCAATTTTTCATCTATTCCGCCAAATCATTCATTAAAACCTTAAACCTCAAGCTCCGATAAGAGTTTTTGGACAATGGGACCTGCTACGTCAGCTCCGTGACCTGGCGTACGCTCTATCACAACAGTGAAACAATATTTTGGATTATCAAAAGGGGCATACCCGGCAAACCATGCATGGTTTTCATTCTCACGCGCAGTTTGCGTTGTTCCAGTCTTCCCAGCAACATGCAGCTCATTCAAACCAACGTTCCTTGCCGTACCGGCCGTTACTACCCTTCGTAATGACCGTTTAATAATGTCAAGATTCTTTTCTGATATGCCTATTTTATTTGTATGTCTTAGTTTATTGTTAAATAATACCTTTCCTTCGTAATCCGTTATTTTTTTGAGAATATGAGGTTTGATATACCAACCACCATTTGCAATCATAGCCATCATCTTAGTAACCTGTACAGGAGTAACCAGCATAGCTCCTTGACCTATCGACATATTCATAGTTTCGTACTTAGCATTGGATGCAGGTATATTTCCCTTTTTTTCATAAGGAAGTTCAATACCAGTGACACTTCCAAAATCAAATTTACTAACCCACTTTTTTAACAATGAACTACCTAACATTTTTGCCACCTCAAAAAAAAACACATTGCATGAATATTGTATTGCTTCCTCAATATTCAACAGACCGTGGCCGTACTTAGAATGGCATCTAAATCTACCTCCACCCGTCTTTAATGAACCATAACATGTAAAGTGAGTATCCTCATTTACTTTATTTTCTTCTAACCCTGCAACTGCCGTAATTACCTTAAAAACAGACCCTGGAGACAAAACGCCCTGAATTGGTCTATTAAGGAAGGGTTTGTTAGGGTTTTTGTTAAGTACAGGAAAGTTTACGCGCAGGTTATTTAAATCATATCTAGGAAATGTGGCCATTGCAAGAACTTCACCATTCAACGGATTCATCACTACTATTGAACCCCTCCTTTCACCAAGAACTTTTTCTGCTATGCCCTGTATCCTGCTATCAATGGTTAAAAATATGTTATTGCCGGATATTGGAGGCCTTTCTAAGATTAGTTTATTAACCTTAAGGGTATCAAGGGTTATTTCTTCAAATCTATCACCAGGTATACCCATAAGACTGGAATTATATACTCTTTCAATACCACTTTTTCCAACAAATGTATCCATCGCTAGCGCTTTATGAGCAAAATATTCTGTTTTAGATTTATTATTTTTTCCGAGACCATTAAACCACCTCTTCTTAAAGTTATTGTCTTTTATTTCTTTTTTGTCAAATTTACCTACATAGCCGATTATGTGAGCTGCCAAATCTCTCTGCGGATACCATCTTACAGGCTTTACATCTACCCGTATACCAGGTAAATCCTGCATCTTAACCTCAAACCTTACAATCTTTTCCCAGGCTATATTAGATGCTATTGAATACGGGACAGTTTCCTCTTTAATATGTATTTTCCTCTTATTTCTCCTTTCAACATTCCGTTTAATCTTTTCTACTTTTTCCACTATCTGTGAAGTTCTTTCAAATATGTCTGAATACGGAATTTCAAGAAGTTCAGCTAATTCTTCTACCCACAATGAATTATCAAGATGACATTCTTTACACAATCTTCTATTTAATTCCTTATTCTTAAATGTGGACAGTTTAGGTAATATATTACGTTTAAAGCACGAATAAGTATTAAATAGCTTTTTATAAATAACCGTAAGCTCAAAGGAATGTCTATCTACGGCTAACATCCTGCCGTTTCTATCATATATGGTTCCTCTTAGTGTATCAATGCCAATAGTCCTGATTCTTTTATCATCAGAAATACCGCTATACTTCCCACCATCAATTATCTGTACATAAAACAATCTACAAACTATTACGAAAAACGCAACTAATATCATTCCAAAAAATATCTTAAAATGTTTTGTATGCATTATTTTATTTTCTATCCAGAGATGATATTCCTGATAAGGTGTAGGTCTTGTCGAACAACCAAAATACTGGAAACACAATTATCGAATTGTAAACTGAGATAATTACACATTTCCATATCATAGTTAATAAGCTTACGGATGTTAAAGTAAATGATAACATGAAAAGGTACATAAAGTTATATATAATTGAGATAATCAACGTAACCACAATTTGTGTTACTAAATGTTTTCTGAAAATCTCATCCTTAATCATTGAGATCAGGTACCCTACAATAACGAATATAATAGTATTTAAGCCAAAGCACCCTTCAGAAAAAATATCCTTAGCAAGACCAGTTGCCCAATTTGCATGAAATGCTCGTTCCAGGTTAAGGTTTAAAGAACAATAAACGAGAAATATTATGAAGAGGTCAGGTTGTATTCCCAGTATGCTTGTGTGGAATAATATTGTTGTTTGAAATAGTGATATGCAAAAGATAATGCTTATTATGGTAATCCATGACATGAGGTTGTCTTTGCTTTTTTAGTACAATGCCTTTAAGTCTTGAAGTGTTCATTCGTTGATGTCTCTACTTTTTCTTCTTAATTACCAGTACGTGCTCTATTCTCGAAAAATCAATTCTTGGCTTAAGCTTTATGTCTTTGAAAAGATTTGCACCTCTTTCTCTTACTACAACAACATCCCCTATATATATTGATTGTGGAAAGATGCCTTCAATACCAGATAGAACAACTTTGTCACCTTCCTTAACCTTTGCATGCCTGGGTACATATTTAATCTTACATGTGTTCCCGGCAGTTCCCTGGACCATTCCCTGTACTCTTGATTTGAGAAATCTTGATGGAAAATTTGATGCAGGATCAGTAATCAACATAACCCTGCTTGATGAACTCCTTATTGTCGAGATTCGGCCAACAAGCGCATTTCCATAAACTACAGCATCATTAACAGAAACCCCTTGTTTCCTTCCAGCATCAATTAGAATGCTCCTTCTAAAGTTTGAAGCATCATAGCCAATTATGTTTGCAATTAAGAGTTTCTCATTATTGTTTATAGTATCTCTAAGTTCTGATACAGTTCCGAGTTTACGGTTAAGCACATTTATTACATTTTGCTGTTTTATTATCTTATTCTGCAGAAGAAAAATTTCTTCTTTTAGTTTTTCTTTTTCATCAGCAGATTCTATTATCAAGACAATCTTTTCAAATCCCTTTTTTATATAAAATGACGTTTGAGTAATTACCTTTTGAACTGGCGCAAGAGGTGAAGATATTGTTGCCCTGATATGATTTGATATATTCTCTGGTATGGTTAAAAGGAAAACCGATGTTACAATAAGAATATAAATTACCAATCTTTTAGGAAGTCTGCTAGAACTAGGACTCAAGTTCCTTATCCCACAATACATCCTTGTATAAATCAAGGTCTTCTAAAAGAATACCTGCCCCTCTGGCAACCGCTGTTATAGGATCATCTGCCAACCTTACAGGAAGCCCTGTTTCTTCAGCAATCAATTTATCTAAACCTCTAAGCATTACGCCACCACCAACTAAAACCATACCTGAAGTCAATAAATCAGAGGATAATTCTGGTGAAGTTTTTTCTAACGTCTTCTTTATAGCATCAAGAACAGATTCTATTGTTGGACGAAGGGCTTCTCTTATCTCTTCAGATGTAACGGTTGCAGACCTTGGTAATCCCGCTATTGCATCACGTCCTCTAATTTCTGCAGAAATTTCTTCTTCCAAAGGGTAGGCTGAACCAATCTTTACCTTAATATTTTCAGCAGTCCTAAATCCTATATCCAGGCTATAAGTACGACGAATATACTGAACGAGTGTTTCATCCATTGCGTCGCCTGCAATCCTTAAGCTTTCATGTGTGAAAATATCCCCTAACGATGTGACGGCTACTTCCGTGGTACCTCCACCAATATCAACAACCATACTGGCAACAGGTTCTCCAACAGGAAGACCAGCTCCAATTGCAGCAGCTTTAGGTTCTGATATTAAAAATACTTCCCTTGCACCAGCTCTTTCTGCAGAATTCACAACAGCACGTTTTTCCACTGCAGTGATTCCAGATGGAATAGCGATAACAATCCTTGGCCTTACCCCCCATTTTCTCTTATGAACCTTCAAAATAAAGTACTTAAGCATAGCCTCGGTAATGTCAAAATCAGCAATGACACCATTCTTCATCGGCCTAATAACAGAGATGCTGTTAGGAGCTTTCTCCAACATAGCCTTAGCGGACTGCCCTACAGCACTTCCGTCTAATAAAACTATATTTGTTCCGGGTTTTATGGCAACTACTGATGGCTCAAACAACACAATACCTTCACCGGGAATGCATACTAAAGTGTTTGCCGTTCCCAGATCAATTCCCATATCTGTAGAAGCCAAACCCAATAAATAGTCTAAAGGATGCATGATGTTACTCACTTACTACCGAGATTATGAATATAAGCTAAATTTCTACATAGGTTTACGAGGCCGATTATACGGTCACCTATACAAAAGTCAAGTGAAAATTCACCTTGTTTTTCTTGTTAACTGAAACATAAACAACATAGCGGATACTAATAAACATGAAACGGCAAACACCTCACCATGATTCGTATACCACGTATTTGCTTTATTTACAAACCTTATATTGTTACATAATATGCCATCTATCTCTCTTTGTTTTCCATCCCTGACTAAGCGATCATATATTTCTCCACTTGCCGCAACAAAGGAAGAAATGCCTGTATTTGCAGCACGTACAATACAAATTCTATTTTCAACAGCCCTAAAAACCATCATTGCAAGATGCTGATCTAACTCAGAACTATCGCAAAACCATGCATCGTTTGTAATGTTTAACATGAAATCAACTCCCTCTCTCCCATAATCTCTTACCAGTGGTGCAACCGTGTCTTCGTAACATATTATTACTCCAAATTTAAAAACCTTATCGGCTTTTTTTGCGTCAAGTTCAAACATGGTCCTTCTTTTGCCACTGCTCAAGCTAACCTCGTAAGGCACCAAACGGGCAAGAAACGGAAAATAGTCTTCTAATGGTATAAATTCTCCAAAAGGAACCAGATGTATTTTGTCATAACGATCTATAAGTTGCCCTTGACTGTCATAATAAAAAGCCGTATTAAAATATAAGGGGTGTTTTTCATTTACGTCGATAGCCGTACCCCCCACAATCAAACTGGCACCGGTAGTGTTTGCCACTTTTTGCATTGATTCTTTGGATAACCTATCAATTTGTCTGTCAAGAATTTCTGGATTAATATTAAGAATACCAGGAACCATAGTCTCTGGCCAGACAATCAGGTCAATTCCCTTTCCATTTGTTCCTAGAGATAAATTTACGTATTTCATCAATATTTCCTCTTGTTGTTTCTCATCAGGATCAATCTTGACGCTTTGAGGAATATTTCCTTGAACCACACAAACGGTTGGTCCATCCTGTGAAGACTTATAACTATTTAAACTAAAGTAACCATAAGTTAAGCTAAAACACAATAAAAGACATGGAACAATTATAGTAAAGTAATTCAAGATTCTATTTTTATTAGCTATAGCTAATACATCTATTCTTAATTTGAACTTTCTTTTTAATAACAATTGCCTTGTCAAATCTGCAATGGCTGCGTTAAACAAAATAACAAGAAATGACACACCATACACACCAGTAATATCAGCAATTTGTATTATATAAAGATTTTGATATTGACTATGTCCTAAAAAAAACCATGGGAATCCCATAAATGGAAACGACCTTAAATACTCAAAGGCAACCCAAACAAAAGGAACAATACAAACAAGGGGCAGCCTTAGCCTCCTGTACAAATATTGCGAGATTACACTAAAAGCAAGTAAGTAGGCTGCCAAATAAAGACTTAATAAAATCCAACCGGGATATGTGACAAATCGCAGCCATGATAAATTAAAAATAAAAAATAATGCACCAATCAGGTATGAAAATAATCCTACTTTATATCCGGTTAATAAGATTATGCACCAGGGAACTAAAGCAATCCATATCAAAACGCTTATACCAGGCGATGGAAAAGAGAATGAAAGCAGAAGGATTGTCAGAAAAGAAAGAATAAGATTTATATAAAAGGCCTTTTTATCCAATAGGATTTTTTCCTTGCAATAATTTTTCTGTTATGATTATATCTATCCTAATTAGTTATACTTATGGCTGGATTATTTCGATATTAACGCATATTAAATTACTTTTTTAGCAGTCAAGGGCAATTAGTTAAAAAATGATAGTAAGCATTATAAACAATAAAGGTGGTGTAGGAAAGACGACGACGAGTATTAACCTATCGAATTGCCTGGCCATCAACGGTAAAATGGTCTTATTAGTTGACACAGACCCTCAAGCTCATTCGAGCCGTGGACTTGGTATCCATATTGGGGCAGAACAAGAAAGCTTACAAGATATTCTTAGCGTAAAGGCAGATCAATTATACACATTGTTATTGGAAAAAAATATCAAAGATATTATCATACATTCAAAAAGACGTGGTTTAGATTTAGTGCCCGCTGGCACGAAATTGACAGAAGTTATTGAAAAACTCTATAGAACCTACCGATATTTCAGGGAGGACTTTTTATTATCATGCCTGAAACCAGTTAAGTTAAATTACGATTATGTCATAATAGATTGCCCTCCGGGATTGGGGGTTTTGGCAACAAATGCCATAAAGGCATCAGACTTTATCTTAATCCCGTGTGAAATGTCAAGGGGCTCATTGGATGGGCTTGCAGATCTTTTGGAAACCATTCCCTCGATAAAGGGTGAATCCTTTGACAACTTTAGAATATTTATGACTCTCGTAGACAGCAGGTATACCTCCAGTAATAAATATGTAATGAAGCAGCTTGCGTCTCTCAAGAGTAAGATATTAAAGACAAGAATAAAGAGAAATGAACCACTTAATCGGTCTCAACTATCAAACAAAGATATTTTTAGCTTCTCCCCTCGGTCAATGGGTGCAAAAGATTACTCAAGCCTAACGAAAGAGCTTCTTAAACTGTGGGGTAAAGACGATAAGCAACCGCCTGAAACTCCACACCAAATCAGCTTCTATCAACCCACGCCATTCACCTGACAGAAAACTTTTGTCTTCTATTGTTCATGTTATCTATTCATAACGTACGTGATTATTACAAATAGAGATGTTTTCTGCATAGACAATACGACGTCAAATTCTATCAACAAAAACTATCAATCAACATAACTTCTACCGAGTCGCCATAATCTAGTTTCTCAACAGACTCTCTGATAATGAGCAAACAATTAGCCTTTGTAGTCGAAAACAAATCACCGGAACCATGCCATCCAACAGGTGAAACCTTCCACGTACGATCTACGTACCTCAAAAAGGCTGGCCGATATTCTCGTCGCTTTCTCTTGACCTTAATCTCCTTTTCCACTTCCGCATATAAAACAGAATTTTCATAAAATTGGAATCCCATCATCTTTTTAATACTCGGTCTTACAAATAATTCAAAGGTAACAAAAGTTGATACAGGATTACCAGGAAGCGCAAATATCAATGTATCATCCTTTTTACCAAAAACGGTAGGTTTGCCTGGTCTAAGGGCTACCTTCTCAAAAAATATCTTAACACCGTTATCCCTTAACACTTCTCCAACAAGGTCGTACTCTCCCATTGAAACCCCGCCTGATAAGATCAATATATCTTTTTTAAAACCTTTTTTGACGAGTTTTTTTATCTCGTTTTTATCATCATTAGCCATACCCAGTATCTCAACGTCTGCGACAATCTGCCGAGCCTGCGCAGCCAGAGAATGACTATTACTGTTACGTATTTGCCATGGTTTTGGTTTACGGGTTATTTTTACCAACTCATCACCTGTAGAAATAATCCCGATGTTTGGAGTTGAAAAGACCTTAACCTTTTCAGCACCAACTGTGGCAAGAATACCTACTTCCTGCGGTCTAATCTTTGTTCCCCTTCTAAGAACAATGTATCCGGCTCGCATGTCTTCACCTTTTTTTGCAATATTATTTCCTTTAGACATTTTTCTCAAAATACGAACCCTTGTCTCACTTAGTGATTTTGTTTCCTCCACCTTTACGACCACATCAGCACCCCTGGGTACAACGGAACCCGTCATAATCTTTGCCGCTTGCCCTCTTCTAACCTTTTTCTTTGGATTATAACCAGCACGTATATTCTCGATTACGTCAAGGTCTGCCGGAACATTGACTATATCTTTGGCAATAACGGCATAACCATCCATTGCAGACTTATTAAATGGTGGCATGTCTAAATCTGACCTTATTTCTTCAGCCATGCACAGTCCTAATGCATCATCCAACCTCACTTTTTTTGGCGGTAGAGTTTTTATTTTCTTAAGAACGATTTGTACTGCTTCGTCAACACTAATCATAATTTCTCCTTTAACACGTAAATGTGATTCGAAAGCATTTGTTTTTAAACCTACCCACTTTCACATTAGTGCTTACGTTATTCTATAATTCAAGATAGTAATTATCTATAAAAAGATACAAAACACAAATCTTTTTATTGACATAAAAAAGTCAAACTGTAATACTTAAATTAAGGTTTTTTTAATTCTCTAACTGGCCCAAGTAGACCCAATTCATAATGACACCTTATACTTATAGAATAAAAGTGGAAAGTAAATTATGGTTAATAACATCTTGTATTCTTCTGTTATTTATGGGTTGTCACTCTACACAAATAATTGATAATAAGTTTTTAAATCCTCAAAGTTTTTATAAGATAACACTTCCTGATGAATCCTGGGAGAGGGTCAAGGTCAACAATGAAGACCTGGCCATGCGAAACAAGCATAATAACGCCACATTTGCTATTATTTCACATAACACAAATACTAACAAAGCGACCTTAGATGCATTATACAAACAACTTTTTATCGGCATAAAAAGAAAGAGTATTTTAGAAAAGCAATATGTTTATGTTGATCACCGAAGAGCTCTTAATATAGTATTAGAAGGTGTATTAGATGACTTTAAGGTAAAAATTAGCGCTTACATTATTAATTCAAGTGACTTTATTTACGATATAATATATTGGTCAACCCCAGATAAATTCGATACCTCTATAGATGATTTCGAGAGAGTTGTCAAAAGTTTCAAATTTATTACGCATCAAACAGAACAGTTGTAATGATTTTACAGTTAAAAACACTACTCCGATTTTCTGAAATTCACTTTTCTTTGCTAAATCAGCGATTGGAAGGAACTAATTTATAATGAAGCAGATGTTATTAAATCTGGATGATAGAGGGAAAAAGTTTATGATAACTGTAGGAGAGGCGACTATTCTTGCCTATAAAGGATTCCGTGGAATATTTACGCCACCTTTCAATTTTAATCTTTTAGTAAAGGAAACTGACAACATAGGAGTAAAGTCGCTTATGGTAGTATGCACAATAGCGCTCTTCGCAGGTATGGTTTTGGCGCTGCAAACTATTTATGGCTTGCGCTATTATGGCGCTGAATTATACGTCGGCTCCGTTGTATCTTTATCAATGGTGCGCGAGATGTCCCCTGTCCTGGCATCAATCATGGTTGGAGGACGTATGGGTTCAGGAATTGCCGCTGAAATTGGGTCTATGAAGGTTACAGAACAAATAGATGCCATAAGAGCGCTGGGCGCGGACCCCATTAAGAAACTTGTATCTCCCAAAATATTTGCGGCAATTTTCGTAGTGCCATTACTAACTGTTGCCGCTGATATTGTTGGAGTTTTTGGCGGGATGGTAATAGCGGTGCTAGAATTAAATATTGGTTATCAGTATTATCTTAATACGGTTTGGTGGACTATAGGGATTTCTGACTTCTGTAGTGGCGTAGCAAAAACAGTCGTTTTTGGATTTATAATTGCCCTGATAGGGTGCTACTTCGGACTTAATACAACCGGTGGTACTACCGGTGTCGGAAAATCAACGACTATTGCCGTCGTAACGATCGCCTTGCTCATAATCATATCTGATTTCTTTTTGACAAAGTTATTCTTTTTAATTTTTTAATGAATAAAGCAATTATCGAGCTAAAAAACATACATACGTTGTTTAATGGTTCCGTAGTACATGCAGGCATTAATCTGCGCATTAAAGAGGGAGAGATAATGTCTCTTATTGGCAGTAGTGGCGTTGGTAAAAGCGTACTTCTTAAAGAATTAATCGGAATACTTAAACCTGACAAAGGTGAAATATTTGTTATGGGCAAAGACATTGTTCCTTTGAAAGAAGAAGAATTGACAAAAATCCGTAGAAATATCGGGATACTTTTTCAGGGCGCAGCCCTCTTTGACTCCCTGACTGTTTATGAAAATATAGCATATCCCCTTCGAGAACATATGAGCTTAACAGAAAAAGAGATAAAAGATAAAATAAAAGAAAAACTTAGTCTTGTTGGGCTGGAGGGAGTAGAAAATAAGATACCAGATGAACTTAGTGGCGGCATGAAAAAAAGAGTCGGTCTTGCCAGAGCTATAGCGATAGAACCAAAGATTATCCTGTACGATGAACCCACCACTGGAATAGACCCTATAACGGCTGAGAAAATAAATGAATTGATTCTTAACCTTCAAAGTAAATTAGGAATAACGTCTATTGTAGTTACTCATGATTTGCATTGCGTTAAAAAGGTATCTGATAGGATGGCTATGATCTTTGAGGGAAAAATTATTACAGAAGGTACGTGGGATAATTTTGAGAACTCAGAACACAAGGTAATTAGAGACTTTATTGCAGGAAGTCGTTATTAGAAATGAGATAAATGAAGGGACACATCTCATAATCTATTGTCATTTTATCAATCCCAGGGTGTAAATAAATCATCAAGTTCCAGATGGTATTATTTATTTCAACCGCCATCTCAAGTAAACCTTATTCCTTTTGATTTAATTTAATAAACAAAAATATTTAACATCCATCATTAAATTATGTATACTACTTATTAAATAACTAAGACCTAAATTGAGCGATTTTATATCATATTGTAACCGCTGACTTAAGGCAATCTTAAGATTGCCCGCCTGCGTTTCTCATCATTTGATGAATCCACGTAAGTTGCGCAACCTCAAGGTTGAGGCTACAAAATCGCTCAATTTAGGTAAGAGTAATCAATTTAACAGGAAACAATAAGCTTTCCTATCGTAATGAAATGATTCCTTCATCCAAATTGTATTTTCTAAACTAAAGTTATGAAAAAAGAACAGATTATTGCACTTCGTACCGGTTTCTTCGTCCTTATCATGTTGACGGCTTTTTCAATTGTAATCTTTGTGCTTGGAACGGAAAAGGGATACTTTAAGAAACAGTTTACCATTTACACAACATTTTCAAACGTAGTAGGTATACAGGCAGGCGCGCCTGTGAGGTTGGCTGGTGTTACTGTAGGTAAAGTTGTTGACGTAAATATACCACAAGATTTAAGTGAGAATAAGCTTGAAGTAACAATGAAGATTGAAACAAGAGTACAGAATAGGATAAGGACAGATTCTTTTGCATCAATAAAGTGGCTCAGTTACGTTACAGGCGACCCTTACATTGAAATCATAATTGGAAGCCGTAATAAG
The DNA here is from genome assembly GCA_046759445.1 of Candidatus Scalinduaceae bacterium. Taxonomy (GTDB): domain Bacteria; phylum Planctomycetota; class Brocadiia; order Brocadiales; family Scalinduaceae; genus Scalindua_A. The sequence goes on along the minus strand of JBHICG010000018.1, from coordinate 2,225 downwards.
GCTATGGTCAAAGAAGGAGATTTCATACAAGGAATCGACCCTCCAGATTACTCTGAAGCCTTTGAAAGCGGCATAAACGTAGTTGATACTATTTACAAAAACCTGAAAAAATTTGAAGAAGCAAAACTTGTTGAAACATTAAGCAACTCAGCGAAATCTCTTAAAAAAATCGTTGATGAAATCAAGACTGGTAGTGGCATGCTTCATGGCTTAATATATGAACCCAAAGGCAATGATCTAATAGATAACATATCAAAGAGTAGTGAAAATCTTAAAAAGATTACACAGGATATTATAGAAGGTGATAACATATTAAATGCATTGATTTATGATAAAGAATATAAGACCTTTGTAGAAAAGATAGCTAACCTATCGAAAGAAGTTGATAAGGTAACTCATCAAATAAGTGATGGGGATGGGCTTTTACATGCCATTTTATATGATGAAGAAAATAAAGAGATACTTGACAATCTGGCACAGGCCACAGAGGACTTGAAGTCCGTTACTCAAAAGATTGTAGAGGGCGAAGGTTCGCTTGGCGCTATTATTAGCGACCCTGTTCTTTATGATAATTTGAATCAGCTTCTGGGAGGAGCAAATAGAAGTTTCATCCTGCGCACCCTGATTCGCCACAGCATCAAAAAGGAAGATTCAGAATACGTAAATGAATAAAATCCCATCTCAAACTTCTCAATTACTTCCATGTTTCATGCATCTGACCCCGCAAGCAAACTCTGGAACCCCCCCCGCATCTTGCTTTCGCTCTTACAGAGCCTACTTTCGGCAAGAAAGCAGCGGGGGGAATGGGGGCGGGATAATTTTTATTTATATCTCCCTACCTATAGAAAACGCTTGTCCAAGATATTTCCCTACTCCGTGATATGTACGGATTTCCGGGCTGTAAAGAATTGGTTTAAGCTTCTCAATATCTGGCAACCCTTTTTCACCAAGTACAGATGCGTCAGCCTTAACGTCAACAATTTCTCCAATAAATTGCGTGTGCAGCCCGACCTCAACAACCTGAATCATTTTACATTCCAGAATCAACGGAAATTCATTTACAAAGGGAGCATCGACTATGTCGCTCTTAATTGGAGTGAGTCCGGTAGCCGTAAATTTGTCCACTTTTTTCCCAGTTGCAATCCCAAAATAATCAGCCTCTTTAACATACTCTTCAGAAGGAATATTTATGGTAAATGCCTTTCTTTCCATAATACCATTATAAGAATAAGTTGCTTTTCTTAGAGATACATTGACACACGGGGGCTTAGAACAGCAAATCCCACCCCAGGCCACAGTCATCACGTTTGGTCTACGTTCCCTATCATATGTCCCCACAACCCATACAGGCGTAGGAAATGCTATTGTCTTTGCTCCTATGGATTTTTTCATGAATTAAACTCCTCACTTTCATTTTCAGTATTGCTCCGTCTCTTTGTATTTGTATTCCATTTCAATCCCGGCCTCTTTAAACATCTTTTCCGATTCCCCTCCATGGCGATATTTCCGTTCACATACAACTCTTTTGATACCACAATTAATAAGAAGCATAGCACACGTCCTGCACGGCGTCATTCTGGTATAGATGGTAGCGCCTGAGATTGAAATACCGATCTTTGCGGCCTGGCAAATAGCATTCTGTTCAGCATGGACGGTACGCATGCAGTGTTCCGTGACATCTCCATTTTCGTGCGTCAACTGTTTAACCTGATGCCCCACATCATCACAATGTGGAAATCCAATAGGCGACCCCACATACCCTGAGACAATGAGTTGTCTATCCCGGGCGATTACGCAACCGCTTTTACCACGATCGCATGTGGCTCTTTTTGATATAGCGTTTGCCACCTCCATAAAATAGTCATCCCACGATGGCCGTTCGTCATTTGATTCATTCTCATTATGGTACGTCATTTATTAACCTCCGCTTCATTCTTGTATAAAAGAACACACTCTACCTTCCAGACATTATCTGCAACGATAGACTGTGTGAAACTAAATCATAAATCAGCCTGGTTATAACCTCTCATTAAAACGTTTACGGGTAACCGCAACCTTCAGGTTGCGTTCTTTCCTGATTTTACGCAGGTTAAAACCTGCGACTACTATATGTTGAAATGTAATATATTAATGAAACGCTCTACTAGTAGAAGATTGCTTGTATCTCTGCGTCATGCTTTTCTATCTTTCTCTCAAGCTGACTCAACTTACGAGCAAGTTCTTTA
>JBHICG010000017.1:0-52321 GCA_046759445.1 Candidatus Scalinduaceae bacterium | reverse complement strand
CATTACCAAGCCCGCCTTCATTTACCATCTCCGAACACGATATGAGTATCCTGCTATTGTCCACGCATGAACCCGCATGAAGCACAGGCGGCATTCCAACCGCCTCACATACCTCTCTCAACCCATCTCCGGCTTTTTCCATAAACTCAGGCACCATCATACCCTCTCTGGCACACTCAGCCGCTGCACAACCTGTCTGTACTACCAGAAGATTATTAGATATCAACGCACTTACCAAGTCCATATACGGCAGTTGATCAGGCCATGATATTGAACTGGTGCAGCCTACCACACCCACTACTCCTCTTATCCTGCCATTCATGATGTTGTCATTAAGCGGCCTGTATGATGCCCTGAATTTGCCTCCAAGCATATATTTTATGGTTTCATGGGTAAAACCGATCACTGCAGCAGACTTCTTGCCCTTCGGGATATATACCTTTGTCTTGTCACGGTTAGCATAGTTCTTTATCGCCAACCTTACTACTTCCCTCCCCTTCTCATAGGCATTTTCGTCATTTATCTCTATATGCTCCGCCCCATCTATCTTTGCCTTGGAAGAAGTCGTAATAAGCTTTGTGTGATAATTACGGGCCAACTCTACATTCCCCTGCATAACACACTGTATGTCCACTACCATAACCTCTACAGCGCCTGTAGCAATCGCCATCTCCTGTAACTTCATATGACCGGCAAGCGGTATACCATGCCTCATCAACATCTCCGCCGCCGTACAGCAGACACCCGCAATACTGATCCCTTTTGCACCTGCCGCCTTGGCTTCTTCTACTATCTTTGGGTCCGAAGACGCCACTGCAACCATCTCAGACATCTGGGGCTCATGACCGTGTACGAGTATGTTTATCTCATCTTCCTTTATTACTCCGAGATTTGCAGTTCCACGCGTAGGCTTCGGAGTCCCAAAGAGTATGTCCTGCAGCTCTGTGGCTATCATCGCTCCACCCCAGCCATCTGACAACGATGTCCTGCACGCATGCATTATGAGATTTTTATAGTCCTGATCAGTACCCATACCGGTACGATGCATGGATTCTGTAACCTCTCTGTCAATAGCCCTGGGCGTAATATTCTGTTTTTCCCATACCTTCTGTCTGTTAATCGGTGCACGGGTAGTAAATTTCTGGGTACCATAAGCCTTGCCAAACTCTGCAAGCGCCATCTCTCCGACTTCCTCAGCTATCTCCTCAATCTTACGGTCCTTAGTAGATACATCAAATACCTTTGCAACCTCAAACAGCTTCTTTGTGTCTGTTATCTTATAGCCGTTGGCCTCGCCCCTTGCCGTTGCGATAAGAAGCTCGGCAACTGACCTGCCATGATCAGAATGTGCAGCAGTACCGGCAGCACAATAACGCACAAAATGCCTTGCCGCAATCGTGTTTGCATCAGCCCCACATACACCTCTCTGAGGCCCTCTGCCAAACGGATCAACATTACATGGCCCCATCTGGCAGTGTCTACAGCATAGCCCAAGCTTACCGTAACCACATTGCGGCTGCTGGGCATCGTACCTGTCATACGAACTCTCAATTCCTCTATCCTTCATTTTTTTAAGTAAATCCAGAGATTCATGGTCGGCTCCTTCATATTTTTTTGTCATCTTTTATCCTCCTAATGATAGTAGAGTTTTACTAGTTCCTTTATTTAAATATTCAATCTATAAAAGCTATTAACTATGGGAATTACTATTTTACTTATATCTAAGTCTTCAGAATGGTTTTTCACTTTCGTTGACAATTTTCGCAAGTTCCATAAAAAGAAATGTGATAACTAGAAGGTGTAAATTCATCAAGTATTTCCTTTGGAAGTTCTGGTTTTAGGTTGCATTCCTCAATATCAGATATTTTACTGCACTTTAAACATATAATGTGATGGTGGGCATTTGTATTTGGATCATAATGTTTCCTTTCATTATCAATAGTTATCTTTAAAATTTCACCTAATGCCTCCAACATTTCTAGTGTCTTGTAAACAGTTGTAAAAGATATGGTTGGATATTCCTTTCTAATTTCTTTGAAAATATCCTCTGCAGAAGGATGTAAAGAATTTCCTTCAAGAATCTTAAATATTCCTAAACGTTGTGGAGTAATCTTTAGTTTTTTGCTTTTAAATTTATGCACTACTTTGTCTATTGTTTTCATAATCCAGCCTACATTTCAACTATTATTCTACAAGCATTATTAAACAGTAATGATTACAGAATGTCAATATTAAAATTAATAGTGAGTACTAAAATAATTCTAATTCTAATTTTTATGAAGCTAATATATTTAAGATTCGCAGTGACAATAATATGGCGCTAGGGTTGGAATGATTATGAAAATGTAGTTATATTTCCTGTACCCAAAAAACAAATAGAAGATTTAACTAACTGATCTTGTCATAAAGGAGAGTAAGGAAGTCCTAAATCTAACGTCATACACTTTATAAAAACGACAACATAGTAAAGCACACACTATGGTACAAAAGAAATAAAGATGTAAAAGTGATGGACACAAATTATCGCGCAATTGTTAAACTTCGAATGTTGTACAACAATCATGCATACCGAAATATTCTCCACGTATCGGTACCTGATCTATTCTGTGAATATTTGTATCTAAATCTATTGACATTTCATTTATGTGCATATACTGAAAAATAACAAAACAATCGACAATAATAAAGAAGACTTAACGTTCACATGTTTCTGTAAGCTTTAAAAGCTCTGGCATTTGTTTTTTAATTTGATTAAGCATCTCATCATCAGAAATGCTCGTAATACGTCCATTTGCAAATTCTGATTCAATCCATTCTGCAATTTTATTAACTCCCGTATGGTTTTTGTGAATCTTTTTATTACCATCCAACCCAAAGTAGGAATTTGCCCAATATACTATACCCGCGCGTCCGGATTTGTCAGTAATACCAATTTTGATAGGTCTATTTAACAGCTTTTCGGTATTGAAGATGTTATAAATTTCTTCATCCTTCATAACACCATCTGCATGGATGCCTGCACGGGTTACGTTAAAGTCAGAACCTACAAACGGATAATTTGGCGGGATCTTTATTCCTATCTCTTTCTCGAAGTATCTTGCGATTTCTGTAATTACGGTTGTATCTACATAGTCATCATTGCCAGTTAAACTGATATAATCAATTATAAGGGCCTCCAGAGGTGGATTACCCGTTCTCTCTCCAAAACCGAAAAGCGTTCCGTTTGCGGCACAGCAACCGTATAACCAGGCAAAGGTTGAGTTAATGAGTACTTTATGGAAATCATTATGACCATGCCATTCTAATTGTTCTGAAGGTACCTTGGCATAATGATTGAGTCCATAAATAATCCCCGGGACACTTCTAGGGAGAGAGGCGCCCGGAATAGGAACACCGTAACCCATGGTATCACATGCCCTGATTTTTATGGGTATCCCACTTTCCTCACTGAGTTTCATAAGCTCAACGGAAAACGGTATGATAAAACCGTAAAAATCAGCCCTTGTTATATCCTCAAAGTGGCATCTGGGAATGACTCCGATTTCCAGAGCGGACTTTACTACAGCAAGGTAGCCATCCATTGCCTGCCGTCTAGTTTTCTTAAGCTTATTAAAGATGTGATAATCGGATGATGAAGTTAAGATTCCCGTCTCCTTTAATCCCATATCCTTTACGAGTTTAAAATCTTCCTTCACAGCCCTTATCCAGCCTGTGACTTCCGGATATTTATAGCCTCTTGACAGGCATTCTCTGACTGCCTCTTTGTCCTTATCACTATAGAGGAAGAACTCGCACTGTCTTATTACGCCTTTTGGCCCTCCAAGCTTATGTAACATGTCATAAATATCCACTATTTGTTTTACGGTATAGGGGGGCATTGATTGCTGACCATCACGAAATGTGGTATCCGTAATCCAGATTTCATCAGGTGGTTGCATAGGAACCCTTCTATGGTTGAAAGGTATCTTTGGTATTTTATCATAGTCATAAATTTCCCTATAAAGTTGGGGTTCTTCAACGTCATGAAGATCGTAAGTATAATGAAGTTGTTCCAGAGTGTTCGTTTTTTTATTAAAATTTAACATGCTTTAAGCCTCCTCAAAAAACAGATTATAATTTTTTTATTTTCAATCTGTATAATAACAAATATCATTGATTATTAATATCACCGTTTTTCATTGCCTCTTGAAGTATTTGTATTGAATGGGTGGTTCTTACTTTAGAATTCTTATTTGCCAATCCATCAGCAATCTGCATTACACAACCCGGGCAATTAGTGGCAACGGCATCAGCTCCACTTCTTTCAATCGATGTTATCTTCCTTTCGAGCATTTTTAATGTAAGGTTATAATGGATTATCGTAAATATACCCCCGCCGCCACAGCAGGAATCCGCCATGTCCATCTCAACAAAATTGGATGATTTCTTCAAGACATTTCTTGGCTCATCAGATATACCACGTACCCACAAAAGATGGCATGGGTCATGATAAGTCACCTTTTCCTTAACAGGTTTTGTTTTGTATTCGTTACCAATATACTTATCAATAAATTCAGAGATATCATAGATTTTATCTGAAACTGGTTTCCAAGAGGGGCCCAGTGTACGTATATAATCCATTTTAATAGATTTTGTACAGGTAGCACAAGCACTTACTATTGCATCTAGTTCTTGTGATTCAAATACCTTTCTGTTTGCTTCTGCCAGTTTTCTACTGGACTGGGTATCACCCATAGAGGATGAGGGTGTTCCGCAACACAATTGCCCTTGTGGTACAACAACTTCTATGTTCATCTTGTTGAGGACATCAACCACCGCTTCTGCAATGTCCACATAGATATAATTAATCAAGCATCCTGTGAATAGACCGACCCTCATTCGTGGATTTCTTAATTTCTTCGTGTTGCGAAGCTTTTGTAATGCCGTTTTCTTGGCTAAAGTAGGTATCCATCTCTTACCCATAAATAAAAGTGGAAGGTGTCTCATTTGACCACTTTTCTTTGTGGGTATGAATCTCTGAATCCTAGAGCTCACCTTTAGAACTGTATCAAATAATTTCCTTCTGGGTAATACGTACCTGAAGATTATCTTTGGTAAAAGAGGTATGCCCATATTTTCGGCTACCCCATGAAGCAATGCCGAAATAATCTTTTCGTAGTCTACACCTGATGGGCAAACTGTACGACATCTCATACACTTTTTACAGGAATACACGTAATCACGCAACTTGTTAGTGTAAACTATCTGTTGATCTCTAAGGGCTTCAGCAAGACTTATGCGCCCACGTGCAACCATCCCTTCATCACCAGTTTCCAGGAAAACCGGGCAAACGGTATGACATTTACCACATTTTGAACATTTATTTACTTCTGTTTTCCAATCTTCGCTCATTTTTATAAAACACGTTATAGTAAGTTTTTTTATAGTGGTATAACTTAATCAATTCAATCATAATACTGCGCCATTTTCAATTTTAATTTAAAATAAATCAAATTAATATGGAGGTTTTTACCTTGATTTTAGAATGTATCTTTATAAGATAAGTTCAGTAAGCGACCTTAATCTTCTTTGGTGAACAGGTTGCGGAAAAGCTCTATTCTGTCGGAAAATACAGTAAAGTTCATGATATTTATTTACGACTTAAACCATTGCACCGTAGACTACCATATTTTCTAAAAATGCTTTTTTGGGCAAAATAAATGCTATGAAAACATATTATAAAGCTGTTTAATTTATAATTTTGAGAAGGAGGCCATCATGCCAGTTAGAAAATTAAGAGAGTTTCTTAACAACCACAACATCAAGTACGTGACTATCGCTCACTCACACGCTTATACCGCAAATGAAATTGCTGCTTCCGCACATATCCCGGGAAAGGAATTGGCCAAAACAGTAATGGTTAAAGTAGATGGTAAGATGAGCATGGCTGTCTTGCCTGCTTCATACAAGGTAGATCTTAATCTTCTGAGGGAAGCGGCTGAAGCGAGCAATGTTGAACTTGCCAGTGAGCAAGAATTCAAAGATATGTTCCGCGAATGTGAAATAGGCGCCATGCCACCCTTTGGAAATCTTTATGATATGAAAGTTTTTGTGGAAAATAGTTTGGCTGAAGACGAGGAAATTGCATTTAATGCAGGTTCCCACACTGAGTTGATTAGACTTTCATATAAAGATTTTGAGAGTTTAGTAAAACCTAAAGTGGTGAAATTTTCATCTAGATAATAATATACTTAAGATGATCGAGGGTCTTCATTTTATGGGCTTTAGAATTTAAGACATATTACATATCTTCTGATGAGACAAACCTGATGCCTGGTAGGACCGTCTACGCAAAGACCACATTTGTTTTGTATATTCAATGACCGTTATGACCACAGTCTTTCATATTACCTAAATTGAGCGATTTTGTAGCCGCAACCTTGAGGTTGCGTGTCTTACGTGGATCCATCAAATGATGAGAAACGCATGCTTATCCCGTTGCTAATATCTACGGGACTTAAGCACTGCGGCTACAGTAATATATAATATAAAATCGCTCAATTTAGGTACCATAAAAAAAGTGGCCATAATCGTATGAAGCTTGCCATCCTCATAATCAAGAATTTTCTATTATTTGAGAAATTGACTCCGTATATACAGGTAGATTTTAGAAGTATATTTGACTATTAACATAGGAGGATTTAAATGCATAAATTAAATAGAATAACAAAATCTATACTCTTACCAACAATTCTTGGTTTTTTTATGATAGGAAATATAAGCTGCAGTAGTTATCAACAATCCAGTCCTGTGCTGGAAGATGTTGATTACAAAAGTCCTGACAGTGAAACACCCAAGGATAATGTCGATGCGGGAAATGTGGATAATAGGGCTTCAGATAACAGGTATGGCTACTAATAAATCTTGCAGTATAAATATTGAACTATTTGGAATTTTGGAATACTGGAATGATGGATTACTAAAAATTAGAGTAAAATTCTTTTTTGAAGTACGTTAATGGGTTACGGTAATGAATTATAGAAATTCCAAGACATTGAGTATGTGGTTTCAAAACAAGTCTTTTGTATGGTCTTTGATAGCCTGTTACGTTACGCTTATTTATTCGACACTCTACATAATGCGACCTATTATAAATTTCTTGAAGATGATATTAAGGGGTTACTTTAATCTGGGTATTGCCATAATCTTTTTGATAATATTGTCTTTTGTCTTGGTTCATATCATTAGTAATCGTGAACGTTATAGTGTGAGTCAATATCTATGGTTTTCATTAATTAGTTGTTTATACGGATTGATTATCTACGTTGTAGACATACCGGAGGAACAGGCACATTTTATAGAATACGGAATACTCAGTGGATTAATCTATATAGCTCTTACACATGATATGAATAATAATGTTTATGTGTATTTTTTATCTGCATTTATTGTATTTGTTTTTGGTGCCATTGATGAGGTTATCCAGTGGATATTACCCAACAGGGAATTTGATATTAGAGATATATTAATAAATGGGATTGCAGGCATATTGGTGCAGTTATTAATAGCAATGGTGATAAGTAAAAGAAAAGTAGTGTTGATTAGCCATGAAAAGGATTATGTTTAATATTAAAGATTATGCGGAAGCCGAGAATTTTCGTTCATCACGATACAGTGAGATTGTTAGACATTTTTGCGGAATAAAGGAAGATGAGAAGTTACGTTATGGTCCAAAAGGCAAAAGGATTAAAGAGCAGTTAGTAAAATGTATATGGTCAGGACAATATTTTAAGAAGGAGAATTTATATACGGTAGATGGATCAAGGTTGGAGGTTATTTCGCCTGGTTATTGGAATGTAGAGGAAGGCCCTGATTTTAAGGGTGCGGAGATACTTTTGGAAGGAAGGGGTGTCGTAAAAGGAGATGTCGAGATTCACGTCTACTCACAAGATTGGATAAGCCATGGACACCATAAACAAGAGGAGTACGAAAATGTGTGTCTGCATGTTTTTATGTGGAATAATAATAAAAATGAATTTATCAAATTGAAAAATGGTTATGTTCCTCAATTGGAGTTGTATAGCTACCTGGAATTTGAGGTGGATAGACTTATAGAAATGATTGATGTGGAAGAGTATCCTCATTCAGCGGGCGCTAATGTAGGACCATGCCAAAAGGGCTTGAGTTCCATTTCTGATGATAAATGGATAGGGTATTTTCTGGATTTTGCCGGTGATGAAAGAATCTTGATTAAGACAAGCATATTTGAAAAACAACTTAAAACGCAGACTTTTGAGCAAATCTTATACCAGGCAATTATGGAATCCCTTGGATACAAGAATAATAAAGAGCAGTTCCAACATTTGGCATCCATAGTTTCAGTAAATGATATAAGAAGTCTGATACCACTGGACGTGTCCATTAATCAGAGAAATAAGACGATCCAGGCATTATTATTTGGTATGGCCGGACTTTTGCCAAATCAACTTTCTTCATACAAAAATATGGATAAACATTCTCTTAAATATGTCAAAGAAATTGAGGGATTATGGTCCACAATCAAAGATAATATTAAAAATAAGCCGATTAATGGAGAGTTGTGGTGTTTTAAATATACCAGGCCAGGTAATTTTCCAACAAGAAGGATTGCGGCAATTAGTTCTCTCCTGGCAGAAAATTTTGAAGAAGGTATATTCAGAATAATATTAAAGTCTTTTGAAAGAGTAGATGGTAATGCGAATGAAGTGGAGCAAACAAAAATCATCATTAAAAATATAGAAACTGTTTTTATGAAATTATATGATGAATATTGGTCTTATTATTATACATTTGGAGGTAAAAGGTTAAAGAATCGAGAAAGGTTGATTGGGAGAGAAAGGGAAAACATCATATTTATAAATATAATTATCCCTGTTTTATTAGCTTATGCTAGAAAGCGAGATGATTCGATACTAGAAGACAGGTTGTTTAAGGTTTACAGACAGCATCCAAAGTTATCACCTAATAATGTTACTAGATTTATGAGTTGTAGAATTTTTGGTCAAGATATCCGGAAGAGAAAAGTCATTAATAATGCCAGGAGACAGCAGGGACTTCTGCAGATTTTTAAGGATTTCTGTGAAAGCGATGATATTGCCTGTAAGAGATGCGCGCTTCTTTTATCAATTAACTCATTACTTGACAAACAAGGATGACAGTTTTTCCTTGTATTATGTTCAATTATTTATAAAATCACCTCACTAGAACTTGCCCAAAGAGTAAAATAATATAGCCTAAAGCGTAGTTATTTCGCATTGTATTATATCTGAAGCACGACTGTACTGGTTCTTGTGTTGTGTTTTATTCTTTAAATGTAAGATGAGTTATTTTAAAAACGTTTGTTTATTAAAATCACCACAGAAAGTTGACATACCTCAAGCATTGATTCTTTCAGATCTTATCGAAATATGCTATCTGGCAGGAATGGTAAAGAATGATGTTGATTCAATAAATATTCCCGTAAACATATATGCAACAAATCCATTACATGACTTTGAAAGATACTTAAAAACTCACCCCGCCGATATGATAGGCATTTCCTCCATGACGGGCGCCTATACTAATGCCTTAGAATACGCAAAGATAGCCAAAAAACATAATTTATACGTGGTTTTGGGAGGCTATCATCCTACAGCGCTACCAGACGAAGTACTTAAGTCTCCTTACGTGGATGCCGTAATCAGGGGTGAGGGAGAATTCACATTTAAGGAGCTTGTAAATGAGGGTCCATCAGAAGGCGTTCTGGGTTTATCTTTCAAAGACAACGGTAATATCATTCATAATCCGGATAGAGATGTTATTGCAAACCTTGATGTAGTTCCTCATCCCCTTCGTGAAATAAGACCAAAACGATTCGGAAATAAATCGAATGATTATTCTCTTGATACCATATTTACTTCAAGAGGTTGCAGGATAAAGTGCTCGTTCTGTTCAAACGATATGGTGAACAAGAACTGGCGACATAGAAGCTCTGAAAATGTGATTGAAGAACTGAAGATGATACACACCACAAAAAAGCGCAAGATACTTAAGATATGGGACGCAAACGTATTAACAGACGTTGACAGGATGGAGAGGATTGTCGACCAGATGTTTGAAAACAATTTGACCAATTTCAAGATATGGACGGAAAGCAGAACCACGGACATAATACGAGCAGAACGAATAATGCAAAAACTACACGATATTGGCCTCAGGCATGTAAGTCTTGGCATTGAAAGCCCGAATCTGGAAACTCTGAAACGAATTAGAAAAGGGACAACTCCAAAAACATGCGAGAAAGCTATTGAAATATTGAATGACTATAAGATAAAGATACAAGGCTATCTTATTATCGGACACCTAAATGAAACAGTAGAAGATATCAAGAGGTATCCTGAGTATGCCCGAATGTTAGGATTGAAGCAAGTCGCATTTATGGTAATGACCCCATATCCTGGAACTGCCATCTTTGAGGAATACAAAAATGAAGATTCCATAAACAGCTACAGATGGGATATGTATAATAACTTTGGAACTGTGGTAGAACCCAACAAGATAAACCTGAAGACACTCAAAAAGATGTTTGTCTATTGTTATGGGAAATTTTATGGTGTAGACAAATCTTCACGCCATCATACTATCCTAGACACGGTTCATGAAACTATTTATCGCTTAATATTTGTTGTTGTTAATGAAAAAAATGATGATAGAAACAGTCGTGAAGATTTGAAGGATTACATGTTAGAGTATTTAAGAACTCTTGTGGGAAATAATATAAACGATGCCGAATTTAGAGACTCCAGGTTAGTAAAAAGTCTCGGCAAGAAAATTATATTCAGGTTCTTTCATTCTGAAGGTAATAGTGTTGATTTTAAATTTACTATGAATGGAAGTTTAACAAATCTATCAATAACAAATAGTACAAAATTAATAGGTTACAGATGCATCACAGTTTATCTGGAAGACATCTTAAATTTTGAGGAACATCTACCTACTAAAAGAATTGTTGCCATCACTACCAAATATAAAATAGCAAAAGTAAACAAGACAAAGAAGCTTGTAAGATATTTATCACTAGTCCTGGATAAGAATTTCTTAGCATTAATATATCATATTACAGCGTTTATAATAAAAACTGCCATCAGAAGTGCATTTCTTAATCTCCGAAGATATTAAGTTAATTATCAAGACATAATTGCTCAATATCTTTTTGAAATGAAAAATACCCTACCATATAAATAAAGGCAAACATCTCGGTTTTTTTAATTTCCACTTGACTGTTTTCCCGGTTGGATAGTATTTACGAGGGTAAAAATGTTTTTTAAAAAAAAATTAGAAAGAATTAAACTATTTGTGATAGGTTTTCTTGGTTCTACTTTTGCCAGAATTTTATTTAGTACGGTTATAATAGAGGAAAGGCCAAGTGACTATCCTAAAAAATTTAAACGTCAGGGTAGGAATGTAATATTTGCATATTGGCATTCTTTTATGCTGGCGCCAGGATATGCTACTAGGAATCTCGGGATAAAAGTATTGATTAGTCGCCATACAGATGGAGATTACATTGCGCAGATTGCTCAACAGTTAGGTTTTAGCCCCGTTCGAGGTTCAACGACAAGAGGAGGTATGAATGCTCTGTTAAATATGATTAAAGAGAATAAAAGGGGCACATCTTTTATAATTACGCCTGATGGTCCTCGAGGTCCCAGGTTTGTTGTCCAGCCAGGGATAGTTTTTCTGGGGCAAAAGACGAGTTATCCTATATTTCCAGTGTCATTAGGTCTGACAAATTATTGGGAACTTCCAAGCTGGGACAGGTTTCGTATACCCAAGCCTTTTTCCAGGGCAATCGTAATTTATGGAGATCCCATAGAAATACCACCAAAACTTGATAAGGCAGATATAGAAAGATACAGATTATTATTAGAAAAAAAATTGAATGAAATGACAGTTGAAGCAGAGTGTCTGGTCGGGGATATGTAAAATCCTCCTAACCCGAACAAGTCGGGACAAGAGTATTTTAGATTTATGATTTACGATTTGGGATTTTAGATTTACGATTTGTTTTTGAAGTCTTTAATGCAGCAGTAAAAATAGATACCAACTCATCTGCTTCTTTAATCAAATTCTTCAATAGTTTCTTATGAATAAGTTCCAAATCTGCGATAAATTCCAGCCAAAATAGAGACTCATCTGATTCCTCTTCTACTATTTTTAATTTATTAATAAAATCTGCTTTTGATTTAGCTCTACAAACTGCTCTATAATTAGCGGCAACTGAACTAGATGCTTTTATAATTTGATAAGTAATCACTTCAGCACCCTTTGACTTAGGTAACTTTTCGGCCATCTTAAAAACCCTAATTGCAAAACTTTTTGTTCTATTTTGTAGTTGAGCTTTGTCCATAATCTTTCAATTGATCAATTACAAAATTGCAAATTCAAAATCTCAAATGTAAATTCGTAATTCTGAAATCGTAAATCGTAATTTATTCCAAAATTGGTTAAAATATTCTAATTAAGAGACTGATACCTCCTTTACTAAAGCCTGTCTGATTAGGAGATAGGGGAATTAAAGTATATTCAAGATCCGCATGATATCATTCTTTGTTGCATAGATTAATAGGGATAATATTAAGGCCAGACCAATATAATTTGCAATTGCAAGTGTCCTTTCACTTAGAGGTGAACCCTTTATCTTTTCTATTCCAAGAAACAAGAGATGACCTCCGTCCAGAACGGGAACAGGTAATATGTTCAAGACGGCCAGGTTAATGCTGATGATAGCCATGAAATACAAAAGTTTACCAATCCCTGATTTGGCAGATTCATATGAAGCCTGAGCTATAAGAACAGGACCGCCTAATGCTTTAGTAGACAATTTTTTAGTAAAAAACCCTCTTATGGTTAAATAAATCCTCTTGACGTTTACAATCGTTTTATATGTTCCAATTTTGCACGCTCCTATCAGGCCATATTTTCGCACAATCTTTTTTTCTCCAAACATGACACCTATTTGCCCCTGCGCATTTTGTTTATCCTTTTTAGGTCTGATTTTCTTGACAAACCTTTCATTGCCACGAATCCACGTAAACTCCAATTCCTTACCATGGCTGTTTGTAACGAACTGTAAGAGATGATTCCATTCCGATATGTCTTTACCATCTATGGCTGTGATATGATCTCCCGGTTTTATTCCTACCTTCTCAGCGGGGAATCCTTCTACCGTTGAATCTACTGTCAGTCCATAATGATAAGATATTCCATCGAAAAATTTCTTAACTGTTTCTTCATCTGATTTTGTCAATTCTATTATTTTGGTAGTATTACCTCTTAGAATCTCTAATGTGATTTTCCCAATTGGTGAGTTAGTTATTGCATTTATTAATTGAGAAAAACCTTTAACATCTTTTGAATTTACCTTAACTATTTTATCACCTTTTTTAATTCCTGAAGAATACGCAAGGCTATCCATCTTAATACCTATAATCTCTGTTGTGGCACATGAAAGACCAATCATCCATCTGGAAACAATTGATGGTGTAATCTCCAATTCAATCATTTTGCCCTCTCGTGAGACTGTAAGAATAAGTTCTTTGCCTGGATTTGCCTTTTCTATTTCTCTAAATTCATTTTCTGTAGTAATTTTTGCCCCATTAACGGCTATTATCCTATCTCCGATTCTCAGGTCTGCTTTTTGTGCAGGCGAATCGGTGCCTTCTAAGGCAAAGAGCTTATTTACTTCCAAACTTTTTGCTGGTGCGATTCCTATCCTCTGTATACCAAATGCTGCGTCATATCTTGGTATAACATTTACATCAAATGTCTTTCCTTCTCTCTCTATCTCTAAATTAATACCTTCAGGAGAATTATTAAGAGCTACTGAGATAAAGATATCTTCGAAATCGGGGTTTTGAATTTTATTGACTTTAATAATTTTGTCACCTGGTTTTATGTCAGCTTCCCAGGCGGGCCACCCTGGTATTGTTTGGCCTATTTCTGCAGTAACGAAAGGGACACCTATCCTGAAGGCAATGATAAAGGCAATAAATGCCAAAAATGTATTAAAGACAACGCCTGCTGCGAGCACAGCAGCACGTTGACCAGGTTTTTTTGACATAAATTCCCATTCCTCACCTTTACACTCTTTGCCTGTTTGCTCACCTGCGAGTTTTACGTAACCACCTAATGGAAATAGTGAAAGTTTATATTCTGTTTCACCTATTTTTTTCATAAAGATAGGTGGACCGAATCCTAGTGAAAACACAAATACCCTCACACCAATCTTTTTGGCTACTATGAAATGCCCAAGTTCATGGATGAAAATAAGTAGGCCTATACCAATTATTACTAAAATGATGTTAGTTGACATACCTAAAAAAGGCATCTTTTCGTCTCCTTACGCGCAAATTCATCAGCGTTAATGATGTCTTGCAAATCTGGATCTTTTATAAAATTATGTTTTTGCATAACGTATTCTGCTGTTTTTGTAATATCTGTAAATTTGATTTTACTTTCTAAAAATGCCTGGACTGCTATCTCATTTGCAGCATTTAGTGTTGCACCCATAGTGCCACCTTTTTCAGCTACCTCGTATCCTAATCTTAGCGCTGGAAATTTATCCATGTCAGGTTTTTTGAAGGTAAGATTGCCAAGTTCTGCAAGGTCTAAAGATTTAACATTTCCATCCTCTCTATGAGGATATGTCAATGCAAATTGGATAGGCACCTTCATATCAGGCATTCCCATTTGAGCAATCACAGAACCATCGCAGAACTCTACAAGCGAATGGACGATTGATTCAGGGTGTATAATTACATCAATCTGTTTTGAATTCATATCGAAAAGCCATTTTGCTTCAATGATTTCAAGCGCCTTGTTCATTAATGTTGCAGAATCAATGGTTATCTTCTGTCCCATTTTCCATGTCGGGTGGTTAAGGGCTTCTTCCTGTGTAACCTCTGAAAGCTTCTCTTTAGGACAATTGTAAAACGGACCTCCAGAGGCGGTAATTATAATTTTCTTTACCTCGTCAGGATGTCCTGCCCTCAGAGCCTGAAATATAGCGCTATGTTCACTATCTACGGGAACAATATTAACGCCTTTTTCTCTTGCCATTGGCATAATTAATCCACCAGCCATTACCAGGGCTTCCTTATTGGCAAGCGCAAGGGTTTTCCCATTCTTGATTACTTCCATGGCGGCAGGAAGCCCAGCAGCGCCAACTATGGCTGAGATGACAATATCTACATCATCCTTGGAAACCATCTCTTTTATGCTGTCTTCCCCTGTAAGGATTTGTACAGAATTTTCTGTCAGATCTTTTTTTAGTTCTTTTATTGACCTTTCATCTGCAAGCGAAACAATTTTTGGTTTAAACTCTTTCACCTGCTTTGCTAAAAGTTCCCAACGTGAATTTGCTGCCAATCCCACAACTTTATATTTGTGGCGTATGTTCCTTATAACATCTAAGGCATTTTTACCAATGGAACCAGTTGAGCCTAGAATGACTACATTTTTCATTATTCTATCGTTTCTATTTCTTCTAATAGTGCAGAAACCATTTCGCTTTCAGGGATTTTTTTCACTTTTTCTCCCCTTTTAAACAAAAAACCAAAACCTTTTCCACCAGCAATCCCTATATCAGCTTCCATTGCCTCGCCAGGCCCATTAACAATGCAGCCCATGACGGCAATTTGTATGGACTTTCTTTGTGACGGAAGTCTTCTTTTTACTTCGTCAACAATATTTAAGAGATCCACCTCACAACGTCCACATGTAGGACATGATAATATTTCAGTGTTAGCGCTTTTTGATAATCCAAGAGCATCCATAATCTTGTACCCAGCTTCTACCTCTTGATGCGGAGAGCCTGTATAAGATACTCTTAAAGTGTCGCCGATTCCTTCTGATAGGAGACCTCCAATACCAATAGCAGACTTTATTACTGCATCTTCTGGAGTGCCCGCAGCAGTCACACCTAGATGCAACGGATAGTCACATTGCCTTGCTATTAATCTATATGCCTCCATAGTTTTGTAAACATCCGAAGCCTTCAGTGAAATTACAATGTCCTTAAAGCCTAATGACTCAAAATGTTCACAATACTTTAGTGTTGTAGTTACCATCAATTCGACCAAATCTACATCATGGCCATTAGTGCTTCTAATAGAACCCGAATTAACGCCTATACGAATGGGAATTCCTTTGTTTTTTGCCAGACGCACAATTTCCTCTAATTTCTCTTTGTTTTTCATGTTCCCTGGATTAATCCGGATTTTATCTACTCCCTGCTTAATAGCCGCAATGGCAAGATTGTGTCCGAAGTGTATGTCTGCAACCAAAGGTATGTGTATTTTATTTTTAATTTCATCCAGGCATTTGACTGCGCTAACATTGGGAACGGCTACGCGAATAATCTGGCATCTGAGTTTTTCTAACTCGTGTATCTGTTTTACCGTAATATCAATATCAGTAGTATGGGTCTTGGTCATTGATTGAATAGAAATTTGCGAATTACCACCAACTTCTACTGAACCAACAAGAACAGACCTTGCCTTACGTCGTTTTATCATTTCTCACAAAAAACTCTAATAAAATAGAAAACTTGATTATATATAGCATACTGTAACAGTCAAACAAAAATATTTTTGTTCATTGCACAGCTAAAAAGAGTGTTTGGTAGTTTCATAAACAAAACACTTGACACTTTCATGTCACGGTTTATAAAATATTTTTGATCCGAAAATAGATTCCCGATCAGGTACGGGGTGTAATTCTACTCGCAGAGTAGAATTACCTAAGCAATGCTGCTGTTGCGGAATTGCAAATGACCAATGTTGTTGTATTGTCTGTCATTCCCGTGGTATTGCCCGCGTGGCAAGCAAACAGGGAATCTAGATTTTTCATAATTCGTGGCAATCCGTAGGGTCATGAGGGTTTAACATAAATTAGGTGAATATATGGTAAAAATGAAAAAATATTACATGATAGATTCTTGTATGGATTATTTATTTATCATTTAGAATGGAGAAATGTTTTGGTTTCACAAAAAAAAGATTCTCCTTCCAGGGTTTTAGAAAGAGAATCTACGTATCAAGTTGACGATAATGTGGGGAATAAAAGAAAAAAGAAATCACCTGCAAGTATGAATTCCCTTCGGTTTAGGTGGATTTTCCAAATCGCATTCTTCATTTTGACAATATATATAGGATGGAAGTTTTATTTATTTGTACAATATTGTGAAACTGGCGGAGCTACTACATATGTATCAAGGCCACCAGGGGTAGAGGCGTTTTTACCTATTGGCGCTTTTATGGGCCTTAAGTATTTTTTGGGCGCAGGCAAGGTCGATCCTATACATCCTGCGGGTTTTGTTATTTTTGCTTCCATATTGCTGACTTCATTGTTTTTTCAAAGAGGCTTTTGTAGTTGGATATGTCCGGTTGGCACAATATCAGAATGGGAATGGAGATTTGGAGATTGGCTTAAATCCAAATTTAACAACAGGCTTAAAAATTTGTTAGAAATATTTCCGGTTAAATTAACATGTGGTCTAAGTATGATAGCGACTCCTATTATAGCTTTGATGATACTTGAGGTTATAAATTTTGATTCGTTTAAAATATTATATTTCAAATCTTTTAATCTTTTTATGGTTATGATTTCTTTTATGGTTATAGCTTTGGTCTTGCCTTTTGTTCTTCCAAGAAAGATTTGGCCTGCTCGTTTGGAAGACTCTATAGCACGGGCATGGAAATATTCAATCCTGGCCTTTTTTGTAATTAATATTTTGGTTAAAATGCCAGCTCAACAACTTGAAATCATGTTTACGAATGTGCCATTCATGAAAGTTGCTGACGTAAGGATGTTAAAATTTTTCCTAAATCTATCTACATTTGCAGCGGTTGTCATATTAACGATGTTAGTATTTTCCATTTTTAACAAGAATTATTGGTGCCGATATTTTTGTCCTTACGGTGCAATGATTGGTGTCATAGGGTGGGCTAGTTCTTTAAGAATAGTTAGGGATAGAGAAAAATGTATTGATTGTGGGAAATGTACTAAGGCATGTCCCGTATTCATAGTGGTAGAGAATAAGAAGGCTGTTTATAATTGCGAATGTCTAACTTGTTATGATTGTGTTAACGCATGTCCCGTAAATGGCGCCCTTGATATGAAGGTTGTGGGCATTGGCAAAAAGATTCATTATGCTGTTTATGCATGTCTTGTCGTTGGTTTATTTGTCGTCTTTATGAACACGGCGAGGTTTACGGGTTACTGGTACAATAATATCACAGTGCAGGAATACATGTACAGGATTGCTGAAATAGATAGTCCCAAGTATCAACATAAGCAAGGTAAGTTTGAAGTTGAATAAGTTATGTTATAGAATTTCGGAAAATGTCCTATGTTGAAAACAAACAACCTTTTCCATAATCTGATAGTTGAAGTAAGGGCCTTGACAGAATTTAAAAACCCACGTCTACTTTTTGAAGACCTTCACACGGATTTACTTGATGGTGAATATCATTTTACAACCTCGATGAAAACCTTGCTTATGATTAGCAGAGTTATAGAAGATTCTTTGAAATTACATAAAAAACAATGTTCATTATATTCTGGGTTTCAAGAGTTAAGTAAATTTGAGGAACATAGTGAAAGATATACAAAATTATCTGACTATGCTGACCAGATATTTGTTGTTGGTGTTGCAGATACACCCATTAGCAAAATTAAAGATAATATTCATATACTAACAAAAAATGCTGATATTATTCGTGACAACTGGATATCAATTATAAAAAATAGAAATATCCATATTTCACTTATAGCAGAAGAAATACCTTCACAAAAGCATCACGAAAGGTATGTAGGTTTTTATACAAATAGTAAGATGCTGACCGAGAAGGCAGTAGAACTACTAGTTGATAACAAAATATTGAGTGATGCTACAATTCCAGGCAAACAAACCTTTTTTAATATCTAAGACAAATCCCCCCACTACTTGCTTTCGCAAGAAAGCAGTGGGGGGATTTGTCAACTTGCTTTTTTAGCTTAATATAAATGTGAAATGACTGATTCTGGGGTATCAATTTTAGCCATAGGACCACACCCTGATGATGTAGAAGGGGGTATGGGTGGAAGTATATTAAAATTATTAAAACTTGGTCATAATGTTCATGTTGTAGATCTTACCAACGGAGAACCTACCCCACATGGTACACCTGAGATAAGGCGCAAAGAATGTGAAAGGGCAACTCATTTACTCGACTTAACCAGTAGAACAACTCTTAACTTTCCAAACCGTTATCTCTTTGACAATATAGAGGCAAGAAAAAAAGTAGCTGAAGAAATCCGCAGGATTAGACCTGAGATTGTTTTTCTGCCTTATTGGGAAGATGCTCATCCAGATCATATACAGACAGCGAAGATAGGTGAAGCGGCAAGATTTTATGCGAAACTGACAAAAACGGATATGGCAGGGGAACCATGGTACCCTGGCCGTATTTTTTATTATCGATGGACACACCTGAGAGTTCACTTTTCTCCAGCCTTTATTATTGACATTAGTGATGAGTTTGAAAAAAAGGTTGAGGTGGTGAAATCCTACGAGTCTCAATTTGCTTTTAATGAAGAAAGATGGAAGCATGTGAATGGGTCATTGCATGCTTATGGGCGGTATTATGGGGAGTTGATTGGGACACAGTATGGAGAGCCATTTACAAGTCGTGAAAAAATAGGATTAAGAGACATAAGGGAGTTAATATAGTAAATGCATCCTTTTCGTGTTGGCAAATTAAATATAGAACTTCTTGATGAATTGATAAATTCCGTTGAGATAAAGGATCCAAGAATTATAGTTGGCCCAAAAATTGGTGAGGATGCTGCAGTAATTGATTTTGGGGATAGGTATCTTATCGCAAAAACAGATCCGATTACCTTTACGTCTTATAAAATAGGGTGGTATATGGTTAACGTTAATGCAAATGATATAGCGACGATGGGGGGAACTCCAAAATGGCTTCTTGCATCTATTTTCTTGCCGGAAAATAGAACTGATGACAAATTGGTAAAGGAAGTATTCTATGATATTAAAAAGGCTGCAGAAGAATTAGATATAGTTCTTTGTGGCGGCCATACTGAAATTACTTATGGTATAGATAGACCTATCGTGTCCGGACACATGCTTGGCGAGGTGGATAAAGAAAAACTTGTATCAAATTCAAATGCAAGGGTAGGGGATGAGATTATATTGACTAAGGGTATTGCAATTGAGGGGATGGCAATTCTTGCAAGGGAAAAGGGAAAGGAATTATCTAAAAAATACGGAGATTTATTTGCAAAAAAGGTTCAAAACTTTTTATATAATCCTGGAATTAGTGTTGTAAAAGAGGCTCTTCTGGCAAATAAAGTAGCCAGTATTCATGCAATGCACGATCCTACCGAGGGAGGATTAGCGACAGGATTATTTGAACTTACCAGGGTGTCAAATACCGGCGCTATTGTTTATGCAGAAGAGATTAATTGTTTAGAGGAAACAAAAATATTATGCTCTGAGTATAAACTGGATCCTATGGGTGTTATCGCTTCTGGAGCACTGTTGATAGTAGTAGATCCTGGTGACAGTGAAGTCGTGCTAAGTAAACTTTCAAAAAATGGCGTTGAATGTTCTATAATTGGCAAATTGACTAGTAAAGAAGAGGGGTTGAAGATAATTCATAATGGAGATATTAGAAACTTATGTTATTATGAAGTAGATGAAATTAGCAAAATTTACTAAGGATAATAAAAATGGCAAAAAAATTAGGTCCGATGACGTTAGTTGCAGAGTGGTATGAAATAAATAGTAATAAAAGAAAGGGTATAGTTAAAGGTGTTTATGGAGATATCAAGGATGCCCTTAAACAGGCAATTGCTGATGGGGCTGAAGTAAGGATCATGCAACATCAACAATATATGAAAAAGAATGATTTAAAATAAATTTATACGACTTTAGAATTAGCTTGACACATTCAAACTGTGTCTGTATTATTCCTTCATTGTTATTTCTGTGAACAGTATTTATGGAGATTTCAATGCGTGTTTGATTGAAAGTTACTTTATGAACAACAATAAGCCAATTTAGTTTTATGAAAATTAAATTATGAACGGTAATAGAAACCAACCCGAATTCAATTTTGATAATATCAATTTACAGATTGAACCCTTTAAAAAGTATATAATACCCGTTGCTTTCATAATAGGTATTATTATACTCGGGTATTCTTCAATATATACAGTTAAGGCTAATCAAGAAGCGGTAATATTAAGGTTTGGTAAATATGTCAAGACAGTTGGGCCGGGGTTGCATTTTAAGTTGCCGTTAAGGATCGACAGAGCCTATATAGGAGAGGTTAAGCGTATTTACAACGAGGAATTTGGTTACAGAACTTTACGTTCTGGTGTGGAGAGTATTATTGACTATGATTTTCGAGGAGCAAAAGAAGTATCTTTAATGTTGACGGGTGATAGAAACTGCGCAGAGGTAAATTGGGTGGTAAGATATAAGATTAAAGATTTAAAGAATTTCCTTTTCAGAGTAAGGAACGTGAAAGGGGCTATAAGAGATGTTTCTGAAGCCGTAATGAGAAACGTTGTGGGTGATAGGTCTATTGATGAGGTATTGACTGTTGGCAGAAGGGAAATAGAAGAGATTGTTGAGAAGAAAATAGAAAGTGTCCTTGATTCATATGGCTGTGGGATTAATATACAAGTGGTTAACTTAAAAGGAGTCGATCCGCCAGGACAGGTTAAGGATGCCTTTGATGCCGTTAACAAGGCAGTGCAGCTGAAAGACCAGATTATAAATGAGGCTGAGGGAAAAAGAAATAAGATTATACCAGCCGCAATGGGAAAGAAGGAACAGGTAATTAAAGAAGCAGAAGGGTATAAGATAAAGAGAATCAATGAGGCAACTGGAGATACCAGGGCATTCCTTGCTGTTTGGAAGGAGTATGAGAAGGCAAAGGAAGTAACAAGGAGAAGACTTTACCTTGAAACTATGGAAAAGGTAATACCAGAATGTGAAGAGATATACATTATTGACAAGGAACAAAAAGGAATTTTACCATTATTAAATCTTAGAGAGAATAAAGTAACAAAATGAAACCGCAGATACAGATATTTGTAATAATAGCCATAATAGTCGTGGTGGCGTTAATTATCATAGCTAATGCTGCTTTGTACGTTGTTGACATAAAATCTCAAGCCGTGGTTACCCAATTTGGCAAACCTGTTAGGGTTGTGACTGAACCCGGGTTAAATTTAAAGATACCATTTATTCAAGAGTTAAGGTATTTCGAAAAGAGAATCATCGAGTGGGATGGAGAATCAAGTGACATCCTGACAAGAGACAAGGAAAACATCGGTATTAATACATGGGCTCGTTGGAGAATTATAGATTCATTAAAATTTTACACTTCATTAGGAACGGAAGGTAGGGGACAAGGAGTACTGGATGAAGTTATAGAATCTGCCGTAAAGAATATAGTTAGCTCGTATCCATTAAATGAGATCCTTAGGGATACAAATCGAAAACTTATTTATACTACAGAGGAATTGGAAAAAGCGGAGCTGGCTAAGAAAGTACAAATTAGTAAAGGTAGAACAAAACTGGTAGAAGAAATAAAAAACTCGGCAAATGAAGGTTTAGCCAAAAGATACGGCTTAGAATTAATTGATATCAGGATTAAGCACATTAATTACGTTCCAACTGTTATTCCAAAGATATTCGAAAGGATGCGCTCGGAAAGGATTAGGATTGCAAATAAATATGAATCTGAAGGCAGAAGGATGGAAGCAGAGATCTTGGGACAAATGAAGAAGGAATTGGAAGAGATTGAATCCGAAGGGTATAAAAAGGCAGTGGAGACTAGAGGTGAAGCAGATGCAGAGGCAATTAAGATCTATGCAGATGCATATAAGAGGGCACCGGAATTTTATACTTTTACAAAGACCCTTAAGACATATGAGAAGACAATAAATAAACACACTCGTCTGTTTTTAAGCACTGATAGTGACTATTATAAGTATATTGAAAGTCACAAAGAAGAAGAGTCTCCTGCTGTCTTATCAAAGTAACAAATTAAGGATTAAGTATATTCGTTAGATATGTTGCATGCCTGCTACATCTCACCGTTACACTTAAGTAATATAACACTTTGACTGCTATTTTGAATCTTATAACAAATCGCCAATAGATATAACATTCCTTATATTTAGTTAAATTTGCCTGCTTAAAAAATATGTACTCAAAACCGTACTATGATTATGAAAAGAAGACGGTTTTTGCCTATTTTACGATTATATCCTGTATATTGCACCTTATATTTATCTTTTCTTCTTCTAGTTTTAATCGCTATCTAAAGTCGGGATTTAATGTTAATGATTATGTCTCAAATGATAGTAACTACTTAATTGAGATAGACCTTGAAGCCAGCAGAGAAGAAGATAAAAGAGAGAAGGAAGAGGAAATATTAAAGGAAGAGAAAATGGATGAGGAAGATTTGTCTGAAAAGAATAGACAACTTTTTGTTGATACGTCTGAAAATACTACTGATGAGGAACCCCAAACAGACACTGATAAAATAGGAGAAAAAGGTTCTATTGCAAAAGATATGTATCCAGGAAAGGATAATATAAACAATGAACCCAGATTAACAAGTGATTTTGAATTACTTGCAAAAGCTCCAGAAGAGCTTACGTCTGTTAAACCCCAGGTAGAAGATTCCCAAATTGATACTGGAGGAGATATCCAGCCTTTAGTTACTGAAAAAATAGTTGAAGATTTATCTAGTGTAAATAATAGTGAAAGGATCCCAGCCGATAGTGAAATTAAGATACATGATGAGCCCTTGGACGAATCAATAGTTCAGGATGAAAAGCTGGATGTTTACGAGGACTCTAATCCTCAAGCAGACGAAATTGACATAATAGCGCCTACACTTGAGTCGGAAGAGGTAATTTCAGAAATCAAAACTATTGATGAGAATACGGAAAATGAAGTAAAAACTATGGAGGAAAAAAAAGAAAGTATTCCTGAGCCAGAGGAAGAATTTACGAGAGTAGCATCCATTCCTATGGAGAAAATAGAGGAAATAGTTGAAGAAAGCAAGGAAAACATTTCAAACAGAGTTCAGGAAGAGATAATCCAACCTGAATCCAGAATAAATCATATACCACCCGATGATAATGCACCTTTTTTTGAGGATGATATATCGAATGCGTCAATTCAAGGTGAGGAATCTTTTAATATAAAGAAACATGAATATGCGCCATATTATAAACATATAAGAGATAAGATAAGCTGGTATTGGTTATTACAATACGGTACAGATGCATCTATTAATCGGGTAACAGAGGAGTATAAACCTATAATTGTAGAATTTAAGGCGCTTCCTTCAGGTAAAATAATTGATGTCGTAATTGCCGATTCAGCCGGAAATGTATTATTAGCATCTAAGATTCAAACGTCAGTTCAAAATACTACCTTGAATAGGTTTCCAGATTATGTTAATGAAGCTTATATAAACGTCAGGTTTAATTTCTATTTCTATTAAAAAGTGGAGGAAATATATTGGAGTGGTTATTAGGCGGTGGCCCGATAATGATACCTTTGTTTGTTTGTTCTGTTCTGTCCCTTGCGGTTATCATGGAACGAGCCATAAATCTTAGAAGAAGTCGTATAATAAGACCAGAATTAATAGATGTGATAAATGCTATTAAAGCTCCAGAGGATATTCAAGTCGTCTCAGCAAGATGTAATGCCGTAAAGGGGCCATTTTCCAGTATTATTAAGCGAGCAATTGCGAATAATCATTTATCAAGAGAAGAAAAAGTATTAGATATCCAGGCGGCAGGAAGACAAGAAGCCAGGATATTGGATCGAATGTTAATAATACTGGAGGTTATTACGGCAATTGCCCCACTCCTTGGATTGCTTGGAACGGTACTTGGCATGAGTCAGGTCTTTGACGTAATATCAGAGATAGGGTTGGGGCAAACAAAGGCATTTTCTGGGGGGATAGCTCAAGCCCTCAGGACTACCATAATAGGGTTAAGCGTGGCAATACCGACATTAATTGCTTACAGCAGTTTTGATAGAAAAGTTGATAACCTGATACTCGAGATGGAAAAATATTCAATGTTGCTTTTAAACAAACTTTATACTAAAGATTAATTTCGGCCAGGGATGTTTGATGTAAAAAAGTAACTATGCAGTTTCGTCAAAAACGCTTCATAAAACCAGTCATAAATATTGCCCCCATAGTGGACGTTCTATTTTTACTTTTGATTTTTTTCATGGTTACATCTACTTTTGTAGAACAGCCAAACATAAGGCTGGAGTTGCCTTCTACCAAACATTCTGAAACAAGTAGAATAGAAAGAATGGTATTGACCGTCTCCCGTGAAGGACAGTTGTTTTTGCAGGATAAACCAGTTGATAAAAAAGATCTGGGAAAAAGTCTCAGAAGGGCTATTTTGGATACAGGAGATGAGACACTGGTTTTAAAAGCAGACAAATTGGTGCCTTACGGTTTCGTAGTGAATATTATGGATGAAGCGAAAGGGGCTGGTTTTAAGAAAATAATTGCTCCAACAATTCTGGAGAAAGAAATGGAATGATAATAGAAGGAGATTTAGAATTTCTTGAAAGCTTTTAAAGATTTAATAAAAGTAATGGAAAAACTCAGAGGGGAAGAAGGATGCCCATGGGACAAAGAACAGACACACGAATCATTGAAATCCTGTTTAATAGAAGAAGTATACGAAATTGTTGATGCAGTGGATTCAAGAGATCCGGAAAAGTTGAAAGAAGAGCTTGCCGATTTGTTTTTTTTGATAATCTTTTATTGTCAGATAGCAGATGATAATAATATATTTAATATTAATAATTTATTGGATGTTTGTTTAGAAAAAATGACAAGAAGGCATCCACATGTTTTTAGTAATAAACCCCTCGATAATGCCAGTGATGCGCTATCGCAATGGAATGAGATAAAGAAGAAGGAGGCGGCTACAAAACAAAAAGGGGAAAAGAAAGAATCAATAGTAGATAATATTCCAAAACACTTACCAGCATTACAGAAGGCACAAAAACTGCAAAAGAAGGTAGCACGTGTAGGATTTGACTGGGAGATGATAGATGATGTAATAGCAAAGGTGGATGAAGAGCTGGAGGAAGTTAAAGTTGCAATACGTCAGAAGAAACAAGGGCAAGTAGCTGAAGAAATGGGTGATTTGTTATTTGCAATTGTAAATCTTTCAAGATTTCTTAAATTAGATTCTGAAGGTTTATTGCGAAGCGGTATATCTAAATTTATAGACAGGTTTAAGAAGGTAGAAAACTGTTTGGCTGAATCAGGTAAAAATATAGAGGAATGCTCATTGGAAGAAATGGATATTATATGGAACGAAGTAAAAACTATGTAGGTATATCTAACGAGATAAAATTAAACCATTTTTATTGATTAGGGTGTTTGTTCAGAATTAGACCCTTACTGGAATTTTTTGACAATTCCCTGTTCAAAACATACAGGGACAAGTTTTGGCAAAATATTTTTTGCTACATTTCGTAAAACTTTTTTTAGTACTGACTTGATCGGTTAAGGAGAAAGATGTAACGAAAAAAACTCTAATTTATACTTGACCAATTCAATAAGAGCTGGTTAAATACTCACAAAATAACTGTGAAAGAATCTGCCGACACTATCTTTTTAAGGGCAAATAGTATGAACGATTAAGGATGTTTATTATTTGCATAAACTAGAAGAATCAAGATGGCTAAAATATTACAAAGCTACCATGTTTTTGCCCATCTGCTGTAAGTTATATTGATACAGTATCTTAAATAAAATATGGGTCTAAGTAAGGCAGTTTTGCGCCATAATTAATATAGTCTATGATAACTGTTTTAATCAGTATAAAATATGTAAGTTATAGCCATAATAAGTGTTATAGATTTCATTTCTTCTTGTTGCATGTTTTGGTATATCCATTGCGCATACTGAAGGTTTAGATATTAGATTTTCTTTGCATATTTAAAAAGCTTAGATATTGCTGAGGATTCTTTATACATTATTTGTTACCTGATATGCACCATCCTAATACAATTACAAACCTGAAAATACGTTCACACCACAAAGCATTTTCATTAATTTTATTTCTTATCGGACTTATATAACTTAGAAAGGAGAGGAATGTATGCATTTTAAAAATATTTTAATTTATTTATTAATTGCTGTTATTACAGTTTTTGCATTGTTCGGTATTTCGGAAGCAGCAGATCCTAGTGGTGAAAGCACCTTCGCATTAGACCTTAGAGGTATAAATTTATCTAATAACTTTACATGGATTCTGCTGACTGGCTTTATGATATGGTTCATGCAGGTGGGTTTTGCATTGCTTGGAGGATTGCTTCCAGCAAAGAATATGTTGAGTTACATGA
Source organism: Candidatus Scalinduaceae bacterium (assembly GCA_046759445.1). Classification (GTDB taxonomy): domain Bacteria; phylum Planctomycetota; class Brocadiia; order Brocadiales; family Scalinduaceae; genus Scalindua_A. The sequence goes on along the minus strand of JBHICG010000017.1, from coordinate 24,834 downwards.
CCCATTGTTTTATCGCTACAACGCTTGGTGTAGTCATATACTGGTTTGTAGGTTTCGGGGTGATGTTTGGAGGGTTTGAGTTTCTAGGACAGCATGTGGGAAAAGGTAATTCATTCATGGGTTTGAGTGGTTTTTTGCTATTAGGTGAAGCTTATGACGTTAGAGTGATATTATTATTTATGTTTCAGGCTGTTATAGCAACGTTTATAGGTAGTATAATTGCTGGCGCCATTGCCGAGAGAATGAAACTTTGTTCCTACGTACTGATGTTTCTCTTTGTGTATATATTTATCTATCCTGTATATGGTCATTGGATATGGGGAGAAGGATGGTTATGGAATCTTCCATATGGCGCAGGCGTAAGGGATTTTGCCGGGTCAGGTGTAGTACATGCAATTGGAGGCACAATTGGTTTCGTTGGCGCATGTTTTCTGGGGCCAAGAGCCGGAAGATACAATGAGGATGGCACAATAAACGATATACCGGGCCATAATGTAGGCTATATGATTCTTGGAACGATACTCCTTGCATTTGGTTGGTTGGGTTACGATGCAGGAAGCACCCTGGCTGCAGGGGACTTGAGAATGTCTGTAATAGCTGCAAATACATGCCTTTCTGGTTCAATTGGGGCTGTTTCGGTGCTTTTTCTTACTTACCTGCTGAAAGGTAAGACCGATGTTGGTGAGGCGTGTAATGGAGCTCTGGCTGGCCTGGTCGCTATTTCCGCTCCGTGTGCCTATGTAGCGCCCTGGGCTGCAGTTTTGATAGGATTCTTAGGGTCCATATTATATTTGTTTTCTGTATGGTTTATTGCAAACAAATTAAAAGTTGACGATCCACTTGGTGCATGCTCAGTTCATGGATCAAATGGCTTTTGGGGGTTGATCGCAATAGGTATTTTTGCTGATGGTTCGTATGGTGGTGTTTCTGGCGTAATAACGGGGCATTACGGGCAGTTATTTTCGCAAGCTATTGCATGTGTCGTCGCATTTGTATGGGCTGGTGGTTTAGCTTATATAATATTCACATTGATTGGCGGTAAAAAGAATAATTCAAAGATGAGAGTGTCGGAAGATGTTGAGAAGGGAGGCCTGGATATACACATTCATGGTACCTCATGTTATCCGGTTCAGGAAAATGCATAGAGGCGTTGCTACGCAATGCTTACATAAGCGCATATAGGGTTTATTTAGGTGCCCGCTGTCAAGTCAAGGTCATCTTGGCTAATCGGCTGAGGTTCTAAAAGTTTATTTAGTTATTTGGTGTAGTTACCAAAATTCCTTAAAACTGTCAGGCCAATGGCATGTCGTAGACAGGAATAGTTTTTGTAGTGTAAGAGTGAGTCGTTAGCTTGTATGATAAGTGGCGCGGAGCGCCACTTATCTAGCTGCGAGATATTATTTCTTTGTATGATGCGCAGAGCGCTGCCTATCAACTCAATAAAGCTGAATTAGCTTCGCCACTTTGCTATCTATTACGGTTGAATGTTTACTCATTCAGCGAGGCCAAATGGCACAGCTTATCTCACAGCTCGATAAAGGAATGTCGTGTCCCTTTGGGCAAGATTTGCTGTGGCGAGGCCTTTGGTAGCATCCTCGTCCATCCTGAGGGGATGTAGGATTTGATACATAGACAATCGGGTATCTTTATTCTAACCTTTTAGATTTTACTTATAATCCTGAGCTGCCCAAACGGCTTACAGAATGTTCCTCCTTAACCATAACGGTAGATATTCACGGGCTGAAATCCGTGACGCTTTCTTATATGAATCCTCGACGCCATTCTGGCGAAAACTCATTTAATCAAGGACTTTTAGTCCGTATTGCTTTCTCACTTTGTGACCGTACATGGAAGAAGGATTAGAATAGCTAAAAAAATACAGTTCCAGACTTTGTTAAGTATTATATCAATAACAGAAAGGAAGGTGATTTATTGTGAAACTTATCAAAGTTATTTTAAGACCTGAAAAAACCATAGAATTGAAAGATGCATTACATAAATTAGGGTTTCATGGGATTACGACGAAAGAAGGCTTAGGATATGGAGAGTCTAAAATAACAACTAAACAGGTATATCGAGGAAATGTTTATGAGGAGAGTGTAGATGCCGTTAAAAGGTCAGAATTAGAATTTGTTGCATCAGACAATAAAGTCGAAAAGGTTGTAGAAACTATTAGGAAGGTTGTAGCAACTGGTAAGGGAGGTGATGGTCGAATATACATATCGACTCTGGACGATGCAATACATATTAGTTCTGGCGATAAACATTTGGGCGATTCCAGTGAAGAAGACTTATCTAATGATATTTCGAGTGAATAAGGTAATGTTTTTAATCAATGAATTACACAATCCGCAGAATATAATATAGTCAGATTATGCTATCAAAACCTCTTATATTAAGTGGGATAATTGGCGAATATTTGACTATTACAAAAAACTCATTGGTGTATATGAGCCGACCATACAAAATTGGCAGATATTATTTTTCAAAATAAGAGAATTATAAAGTCTTATATATTAATACTTAAGCAACAATATAATTGTTTGTCGTGGTTAGGCACACGATATGCTAATTTTCCTTGTAAAACTGTTATTGTTAAAATAGGAGGTTAATTTTATGAAGAAGATTGAAGCAATCTTTAGAGATGAAAAATTAAGCACTGTTAAAGGAGCCTTAAAAGAGCTGGGAGTAGGGGGGATGACAATCACGGAGGTTAGAGGTCACGGTACGCAAAAGGGTATCACAGAGGTTTATCGTGGCAGATCGTATGCTGTAGATTTACTACCAAAGATCAAGGTAGAGGTGATTGTTGATGATAAAGATGTGGAAAAGATAACAAATGCTATTAGTGAAGGAGCTAGAACTGGCAGTATTGGGGATGGGAAGATATTTATTTACAGCATTGAGGATGTTATACGAATAAGGACTGGTGAAACTGGCGAAAAGGCCATCTAAAAATAATGTATTGTGGTAACATGATTTTTAAAACAAGGTATTTAAAAGTAGGATGTTCAGAACGATACTTTAAAAGGAGGTTAAACGAATGAAAAAAATTGGTTATTTAACGATTTTAATATTTGTCTTTATGGTGACAACATCTTCTATGGCATGGGCAAACGAGGGTACTCTTGATAAAGGTGACAATGCGTGGATCCTCGCCTCAGCAGCGCTTGTTCTCCTCATGACTCCTGGCCTCTGTTTGTTTTACGGAGGTTTATGTTCTGTAAAAAATATAGTCAATATGCTCATGATGTGTTTTATGTGTATTTCTATCATAAGTGTTCAATGGATTTTCTGGGGTTATACACTGTCCTTTGGTATTGATTATGGAGGTTTTATTGGAGGTCTTGCTAAAACTGGCTTGCGTGGTATAACTCCTGATTCCATTTCGGAAATAGCCAACACCATACCTGAGTATACCTTTATGATATTTCAGTGTATGTTTGCCGTTATCACAGTAGCCCTGGTATTGGGGGCAGTTGAGGGTCGTATGAAATTTAGCGCAATGTTACTCTTTGCACCACTTTTTGCAACCGCTGTGTACGATCCAATATGTCATTGGCAATGGGGTGGTGGTTGGATGGGCAACTGGGGCATTTTGGACTATGCAGGTGGGCTGGTTGTGCACGTATGCTGTGGAGCAGGCGCGCTTACGTTAGCCGTGATGCTGGGGCCGCGTAAGAGAAAAAATATAACACCGCCCTGCAACCTTCCAATGGTGTGTCTAGGAGCAGGTTTATTATGGTTTGGTTGGTTTGGTTTTAATGGTGGTAGCGCACTTGCTGCTGATGGTAGGGCTGCGTTTGCATTTATGGCGACTAATACCTCTGCCGCTACTGCTGCATTCGTATGGATAGTATGCGAATGGTTAATTACAGGGAAACCAACATTTCTGGGCGCACTTACGGGCGCAATTGCAGGATTAGCAACCATAACACCTGCCAGTGGCTTCGTCGGCCCTCTGGGTGCGGTTCAAATTGGAATTATGGCCGGGGTGGGTTGCTACTTTGCTGTTACTAAGTTAAAACCCCTTTTTGGTTTTGATGATGCCCTGGACGTTGTTGGAGTACACGCTATTGGTGGAACGATCGGTACATTTGCCGCTGGGCTCTATGCCACTGAATTAGTAACAGGTAAAGGTAGTGGAGTGTATGGATTTTTCATTGGTTGGGATATGGTAGGACTCACCCAGCTAGGTAAGCAGTGTGTGGGTATTTTAGCTACGTGGGCATTTACTGTTGCCGTATGTATTATTATTGTATTAATTGTCAAGTATACTGTAGGATTAAGGACGACGGAAGAAGAGGAAGAGAAGGGACTCGATATCACTCAACATGGTGAGATTGCTTATCATCTACAATTAGAATCCGTAAGCACGCTGAGGAGATAAGCAAGTCATTGATTAACGTGTTATATTCTAATCCTTGATTCTTGTTTGAGTTATTAGTAACAGTGAGGGCGAGGTTATAGATAAGAGGCGTTGTCTATTATGAAAAATAGACAGCGCCTCTTATTATTGAGTATCCGTCAAACAGTCTTGCCACCAAGACACTAAGATAAGTCATTATTTCCTTCTCCGTGTCTTAGTAACTTAGTGGCTCTTTCGAATACCATACATTCAATTATCTATTATCTTTTTGTTTTCAGAAAGAGGCTTAAATCCTCTCATGTTATAATTGCAAACAGGGCATCTCCTTATGAAGATATATATCGTAAAAAGTAAGATTGCCCATATACCTCCAGTGATTAGAAAAAGGACAATATCCACTAAATCCAATTTATGAAGCCGCTTTGGAATGACAGATTTTTCACAGTACGGGCAAAAAAGTTTTTTTGGTTTTTTTGCCAATGAATGGCTTGCAACAACTTCCCTTATTCTTTTGACAGGAATCATGTTTATCATTTTTTCTTTTTCTAACCAACTATCTGTCGTTTCAAAATGTGCAAAGTGAAACTGTTTAAGTTTATCACAAATTAGATTGTATTTCCTTGCGGTGAGGAGTTCTATACGAAATCCATTTGGGGCCCCTAAATTATAATATTTATTTATAAGAAATTGTTCTGGGTCTCTGATTATCATTTTGAGCTTTTCTATGTTATTAATAACCGCATTTATTTTATCTAGAGTCATGTCTGGAACGCATTAAAGAGGTTAGGATGATCGCCGGATTGATCAACAAGTGAATATTTCTCTTCTTGAGGAAATATTTTCATTGCACAATTAAATGTTAATTGACATACGTCAGGGTCCCTGAAATGTTTTAAAATATTATTACTGTTTTTCCTCATCTTTCAAATCTTTTATCCTCCCAACTTCTAATCTTCTTTTCCTCCTAATCACTGGTTTCACACGTTCTCTAATTCCTCTTTAAGTTCCTCTGCCGAAGATATCCTGTTTGACGGGTCATCTTCAAGGAGTCCCAAAACTATTTCATTCAATTTCTGTGGAATTGCTTTATTAATTTCTATTAGAGGATTGTTTGTATTTGCCCGTAATTTACCCGTTAATACATCATACAATATTAACCCAATAGAGTATAAATCAGCTCTTCCATTAACCTTCACCTGCTTTAAAACGGCCTTTTCACCCCTGCTGTCTGTGACATCTTTCAATAAATTGTTCATCTGCTTTTGTTCAGGTGACGCATATTCTATGGTCACACCCTTTATAAGTTCTCCTGTTTTTATGGCTAGCTCCAAATCAATTAGGCCAACTGTTCCCGTATCTGGGTCAACAATAAGATGACCTGGTTTAATGTCAGTATGAGCATATCCCTTAGAATGGAGATATTGTAAAGGTTCGGAGATACTTGCAAAGTATTTAACAATATTTTCTATCTCATCAGAATCTGGTAGACCCTTCTGCTTGTAATATTCTACAATGTCCTCGCCTTCAAAATGTTGTAAGACGATGAAATGTTCTCTCAATACCAATTTATCGTTTTCAAATAATTCCTCCCGCCCGGAATCATATCGTTTTGGAATCTGTGGATGAGAAAATTTCTTCAGCACATCATACTCACTGGCATAAGTGTAAGTAGGTGAGTACTTCATTCCCCATTCTCTATTTCCGGGTTTGGTTAAAACAGCATAATTTGCCCTGTGACCGGGTCTGTATTTAAAACTTTCAAATTGATATTTTCCTAACTTATACATAATTATTAACCTCATTGAAAAAATTAATTAATACATGATATCGCATTATTTATTTAGAGAAATGCTTATTCCGTTTCATCCGGGTGCTTTTTGGCAGTAAAGATTTCTTCTCCCTTTACGATATACGCCTGATTGTTTTTAAATTTCTTATAAAAAAAACTTTTACGACTGTTTATGTGTTCTTCTAATGATTTTCTGTCGTCAAATGTTTCGTAGTATAATCGTTTTTTTTCACATATTATCAGAAAATACATAGATTATTACACTATAAATGTAATCTTAAATTCACACAATATTAATATTTCGAAGTAATGTATACTTGATTAAAAAACTGTTCCTCAAAAAAACAAAAACCTGTGTCTTCTCAGTAAGACACAGGTTTTATTCAATCCACCCACTTAGACATTTTATTTGTTGTATCTATATATTTGCCAAAATCCAGTAGAATTCGTTTGGGCCAATTCCATTTGAAAACTATTTCATGTTATGGCAGCGTCACCTTCCTCACCCGTCCGAATTCTGTACGCAGTATCTACATCACTCACAAATATTTTGCCATCACCAACGCTACCGGTCTTTGCCTCAGTTATTATTGTCTTTACTATTTTATCTACAGCATCATCTGGAACAACCAGGTCTAACTTTAGTTTTGGTAACATCTCGACCTTGTATCTTTGTCCTCCTCCATATTTCTTCAACAACTTTTTGCTTCCCGTTACCTTTTACCTCCATTGTTGTTACACTCCTTTGAAATAAGGAAGAGAATATTTTTCAGTCAGAGTAACAAGAAAGCCCATGTTCATATAAATCAATCCCAGCGTTTTCTTCTTGGATAGGGACTCTTAAACCAATGGTTTTCTTCAGTAACAGGAATATTAGATAACCAGCGCAAAATGTCCAAACTATGAGTGTAACACATCCAATGAACTGTGACAAAAGTTGCCATCCAGAACCTGTTATCAGTCCTCTTACCCCCAAATAGGAGCCATCGGCAAAGATACCAACAGAAAGTAAGCTCCATAGTCCATTTGCCCCATGAACGGAAATAGCTCCGATGGGATCATCTATCCTTAATTTGTATTCCATAATATATAAGCAAGACATTAATATGAAACCTGCAGTTAGGCCAATAACCACTGCAGCCCAATGGGGCACATAAGCGCCGGAAGCCGTAATAGCCACACAGCCTGCTAAAGCACCATTACATGCCATAACAATGTCAGATCTTTTGTTTTTAATGTACGAAATGTATAAAAGGGTTATCGCCCCCGTGATTGCAGAAAGGAACATATTAGTTGCAATGATTGAAACCCTCAAATCAGTGGCAGCCAAGGTGCTTCCTACATTGAAGCCGAACCAACCAAATAATAGAAAGAGTGTTCCAAGTACTATATAAGAGAGATTGTGGCCATGAATGATGTTTGGCGTGCCGTCAGGATTGTACTTGCCGAACCTTGGGCCAACCATCCATGCCCCTATAAAAGAAACAATTCCACCTATACCATGAACCACTCCTCCACCTGCGAAATCCTTCATCCCAGAACCGAACGGAAGATTTGACAACCAACCTCCACCCCATACCCAGTGACCATAAATGGGGTATAAGAAGCCACAAAGTATCATACTGTATAATAAGTGTGCATGGAACTTAAAGCGTTCAGCAACAGCGCCTGCCACAATTGTACATGTAGCAACTACAAACATCATGTGGAATAACCATGTAGCTGATGTAGAAGCATTATAAGCATTGCCTGCCAGGAAAAAACCACTAAGACCTATAAGGGCATTTCCTTTGTCAAGGCCTGAGGCAACAGATGAGCCGCCATACATTAACGCAAAGCCAAAAGCCCAAAATATGAGGGCGCCAACGCAAAAATCCATAAAACTCATCGTTAGATAGTTTAAGGTGTTTTTCTTTCGCAAGAATCCTGAGCCCAGGAACGCAAAACCCGCCTGCATATTAAAGACAAGGAAACCACATAACAACGTCCAGGCAATGTTAATAGATATCCTTAACCCTTCTATATCTCTGATTTCTGAGTGGATTATGAAACCACTTCCTGGTTCACTTGCTTCGGTGTCTTGGAAGGCAGCAAACAACACGCAAGCTATAACAGTTGGAAACAATATCCAAATAATACATTTTTTCATCATTACTTTCATTATCAGAACATTTAAAAACTGCAAAATGTCTCTAAAATCAGACCTAGAAAATCGTATTACATCACAAGCTCATAAGAATATCAGCGGTCAAAATGTTGTATGTATATAAAACTTTGACCGCTGATCATAGTATTTTCAGTATATTCTACCGGCTTTGGTTTTACACTCAGCACTCATTAAAGTTATGAGCAGACATTGTGAGGTTTACATTCTCAAATGGCTGAATCACCTTGTTCCCCGGTACGGATCCTGTAAACATTTGATAGGTCTGAAACGAATATCTTCCCATCTCCAATACTACCAGTTTGACCTTCTGAAATAACAGTCTTTACTACGTCATCGCAGACATCATCAGCAACAATGAGTTCAAGCTTTACCTTTGGAAGTAGATCTACTTTATACCTCTTTCCCCTCCATACTTCACTTACGCCTTTTTGATTGCCATGTCCCTTTATCTCTGTAACAGACATTCCACCATAACCTTTCTCTGTCAGTGCATCCTTAATAATATCAAATTTCTCAGGACGTATGATAGCTTCTATCTTTTTCATAAAAACCTCCTTTAGCCAAAAACAATAAAATAATAAAACCTCAAATTTACATTAACAGTAAAGAAAAGTAACATCTTAAAATTTGTTTTATTGTTACTTTTTGATTACTCTTTCGGCTTTGCAGTTATCCATATGCCAAGTTTTTCTGAGTAAATCTTCTCTCTCTTTGCGTCCTTGGCAAATGCTGCCTCCAGTATTGCAGTTTCCCTTTGTTCTTCCGCTTCTTCTACTTCTGCACCTTCTACTTCTGCGCCTAAGGGAGCTTCAACCCCTGCTCGAAGTCGATAACATGGAGAACCGTGGAGGTTTACATCCAGACCTTCTAATTCTACCTTTTCGGATACCCTTATACCTATAGTTATTTTAAGTACATAGTACATTAGACAACCTAGACCACCCGCCCAGGCAACTGCTACTATACATGCAATAAATTGCGAAAATAACTGTCCAAAATTTCCTGTTATTACGCCAGAAACTCCTCCATAAGTGCCATCAGCAAAGATGCCTATGGAAAGCAGGCCCCAAAGACCATTTGCGCCGTGAACCGATACTGCGCCAAGAGGATCATCAACTTTAAGTTTGTGTTCAACAAACCATACGAAAGTTACGTATACTATCCCTCCCAAAAACCCTATTGCAACTGCAGCCCACGGTGCGACATAAGCGCATGATGCGGAAATGGCAACCAGGCCAGCCAGAAAACCATTACATGCTTCACCTATATCTGAAGCGCCCGTTTTCAGGTAAGTATAATAGAGTACTGTAACAGCCCCCATTGCTCCAGCAATAAAAGTATTTGCAGCTACTACGGAGGCACGAAAATCTCCTGCAGCTAAGGTACTACCGGCATCATAGCCTAACCAACCAAACGCCAGGAGTACCGTCCCAAGAATCATATAACCAACATTATGACCTGGTATAAATCCCGGAGTGCCATCTTTACTATATTTACCAATCCTTGGCCCTAGAAGCAAGGCTCCCGTAAAAGCTATAGAGCCTCCAATTGCATGAACTACTCCCGAGCCTGCAAAATCCCTTGCACCAACACCAAATGGAAGGTTGAACAACCATCCTTCTCCCCATATCCAATGACCGTATAAAGGATAGATAATTGTATAAATAAAGAAAAATGAAAGTACATAAGCGATAAGCTTCATCCTCTCTGCAACAGCGCCTGCGATTATGCTGCCTATAAATGTAGCTATAACAGCCTGAAACAGGAACAGCATTACCGTTCTTATATCATAAGCTTCACCCAATAACAAAAAGCCACTCCACCCTATGAATGAATTGCCTCCACCCAGGTGTGTATCCATAAATTCGAATCCTCCAAACATGAATGCGTAACCTACGAACAAGTATATGAGTGCGCCAAGCGTGGTGGCAAGAAAACAATGTGTCATATAGCTCAACACATTCTTTGCCTGAAGGAACCCTCCTAAAAATATGAAACCTACCTGCATAAATAATATCATAAAACCAGTCAATAAAACCCATGAAAAACTATCGGATACATTTAAACCCCTAAAGTCCAAGGCAAAAATACTCTCACCTGTTGGATCACTAGCCAACGCTATGTTTGAACCAAAATAAAAAAGGCATAATATAAATATGATTGGAAATACCATATATGATCTTTTAGCTCTACTATACAAATATCCCATAGATTTCCCTCCTTTTTCTTTTACAACACTCTTAAAATTATCATTACATAGATCACAAAATTTATTCTACAAAAACCTCCTTTCTTAATTATGTATAAAGCTTTCTGTAAAATATATAACTCTTTATTGTATAGGTTCCTTTATGATATCCCCAATTCTCTGCTTAAAAATGTTCACCATACAATTAAAGTCTCATGCGTTCATCCCCATCAATCCACGCAATCAAAAAGAAGACAAGACTTTTGGTCCTCATGGTTGTCCCTTATGCGAAGCAGACGTTGAAATGCATGCATAATACAAAAAAACACTTAACCCGTTAATATTCCATTGTTTCAAAATAGCATTAGCAAGCATATTCTTGGCCAATTAACAAAAATCTTGTAAATAACTTTAAGCACGTTAAATTTGTCATTAATAATTTTATTAGTACTTAAGATAAAAGGAGTTATAGGAAATCATTTATTGTGAAAAACCTGTCACTAATGACATATCCAGTTTTAGAAACAGATTGCGTTTAATTTTAACTGGATGTGTGGTTTATTCCAGCCAGTATCACATTCTTGGAAGCTTACAAAATATTGCTATCTGCAAGGACTTTTCAATCTAAATTATCTATTATGTTCTTGTCAAATTTTCAAGAGTGTAGTATATATAAGAGTTATGTACAAAATAAAGGATTACATATTCAGTTCATTCAAAGTTGATGCGGATTTGCATAAGTCAAACTATGCAGTTTTAGATAACGACCCTCGGCTCGGTATAAAATATAACCCTAACTTGGACTTTGAAGATGAATACTGCGTATTACTGCAATTAAACCATAAGCAGATACCTAGGGCTTATGAATATGGGCGAAATGCCCTTTTTAAAGGGGAAAATTTTGTGCTCACACAACATTATATCGTACTTGATCATATGAGTAATATAGATTTTGTTGGATATTTCAAAGAAAAAACAAACCAGAATTCTATCGACCAATTAGAGGATATAATTAAATGTTTTATAAGTGTTTGTGACCCTTTGGATTATTTACACTCAAAAAATTATTTACACTGCGATATTAAACCTGGCCACCTAATGTTGAAACCAAATACATGCACAGTTTATTTAATTGATTACGAACTTGCAATAAAAAAAGCTGGACTTATAAAAGGAATTAGTAGAGATTATGCCTCGCCTGAACAAGAAGCTTTGTTAAAAGATTTAAGGAATCCACCTGAAGGCGTTCCTCCGGAAGCAATTGCATTCTTCCTATCCCTAGATGATAGGTCGGACATATATTCGTTAGGCGCAGTTATTTATGAGACCTTAACCAATAAAAAATGGAAGGAAGTAAAAACCACTCCAAGAAAACTTAATGAATTAATCCCTCAAAAATTAGAAGATATCATAATGGCAACATTAGAAGAGGATCCAACTAACAGGATATCAACGGCAAAAGAATTAAAACAAACATTAGAAAAAATATTGTGAGGTAAAGATGAAATTTGCAATCATTGCTGATATTCATAGTAATCTGGAGGCGCTTGCCTCTGTTTTTTTATCCCTTTACGAAGATAATGAACAGATAGACAAAATTTTGATACCGGGAGATATAGTTGGTTATGGCGCCAACCCAAACGAATGCTGTACTATCGTAAAATTTCTGAAAAATGGCAAATCATCTTTGAAAAGTGAAATTTGCGCAATTATAGAGGAGCTTAATATCAATGATACATCTAAAAAGAAGATAACTGACTGTATCCTTTCTATGGGTAAAAAGGCTGTAGTAATTGCTGGAAATCATGACAGAGAGGTGATTAGACAGCCTTCGTTATGTAGTGTAATGGTTTCTTCAGCAGGCAACGCTGCAAAGTGGACGACCAAAGTCTTACAAAAAGAAAACTTCCGTTTCCTGAATTCCCTATGGCTTAGAAAAAAAATAAGAAAATATGGAATAGAATTAGTCCACAGCACACCTACTTACCCTCAGGGTTATTTATATTTAAGAAATGCAGCAACCTTAAATTATAATTTACTCTATTCAAACATAACCTTTGCGGGTCATACTCATAAGCCAGCTGCATATCTATATACAAAACAAAAAAGAGACGTTAATGCTTCCGTATTCATCCCTGTAGACCAATACGATAACAGGCTTATGCTGGTTGAAAGGGAATCAATGGAAAGGTTAGAAGTATTCGATGTTATATTGAATGCAGGCCAACGTTACTACATAAACTCCGGTTCGGTTGGACAACCGCGAGACGGCACTCCTAAAGCCTCTTATATGATTTATGATACCGACACACAGAAAATTTCTCTTAAAAAATCAGAGTATAATACAGAGGCAGTAAAGGCAAAAATCCTTAAAGCCGGGCTCCCATTTGAGCTTGCAGAGCGTATAATTAAAGGTAATTGAAGAAGATAAAATCTTATTTTATAAAATTGATGCCTTTATAAACTAGTAACATTAACAACGAAAGTATATTGAAATATTATAGGCTAATATGAAATTAATTAATGGAGATATTAGATGTGAAAATTGCAAAGCAGGCTGATGTGGGGTTTGAGTGGTACCCTTATGCCAATAAGATGCCTATACGAAATCTTCATAAGTCGGCCTTAGAAGGCAAAAGGGTTTTCTTAAGGGTAAACTACGACATCGTCAGGGATGGTAAGATTATAGACGACAGGCGTATCAGGGCGACTGTCATGGACATTCGCCATATTCTTAAGCAGGGAGCGAGGACGATTGTTATAATATCACACAACGGTGGAAGGGAGAACTTCTTTAAGGATAAGAAGACCTCTGTGGGGGTTCTGTCTGATGGAGAGATTTACTCAACATACAGCCTGAGACCAGTAGCAGAAAGACTGACAGAGATCTTAAGGGACAAAAAGCTTCTCTCAAAAGATAAGGAGGTTATCATAACTGATGACTGCATTGGGGGAAAAACAAAGTCCATCGTAAGCGGTGATGGTGTCTTTCTGCTGGAAAATGTCATGTTCCGCAGCGGTGAGACCTCAGAGGACGATAATGAGGTTATGGAGTTTGCAAGACAACTCCACGATACTACTAACTGTGATATCTATGTAAATGCCGATCCAGTAACAGCCCATATAGGCCACCATGCATCACTCGGGCCGATAACAAGGTTTATTTCAGGCCAGAAAGTGGCCGGATTCCTGCTTAATCAGGAACTGAGTATACTTGATAATTTCATGAGGAATCCCTACAAACCTGTAGTTGCAATTATTGGCGGCGCCACCGTCTTAGCCAAGGTTGAGGCAATGAATAACCTTATAGTTTATGAGAAAGTTGATAAACTGATTATCATTGGCGGTGTTGCATTTCCATTCCTTAAGGTTCAGGGATATGACGTGGATAACTGTATGCTTGAAGAAGACCCTGATTTACAAGCACAGGCCCTCCGTAATGCGACAATAGTACTGGAAATGGCAAAAGGATATGGTGTGGACATAACGCTTCCCGTTGACCACCTTATGGCAAAGCTGACGGGACTAAATCCCGAAAAAGTTAAGGTGAATAAAATTAAGGGCCGTTTCGCTAAGATGAAGGCATACGATATTGGCCCTGATACTGTTGCCCTTATAAAGAAAAAGATGCGGGATTCAAAAACCATCATCCTAGACGGAATTGCAGGGAAGTATGAAGATGAAGTGTTTTGCCAGGGCACGAATCAGATTTTAGACCATGTATTTGCCTATGAAGCGGAATCTAAGATTATCTTTGGCCTTCATAGTGTTGCTGCAGCACAAAAAAGGCTTGGCACGAAAACTCCTCCTCCAAGAACGTACCTTTCTACAATGGGAGAAACGTGTTTGAAATTCCTTGCTGGTGAGGAACTGACGGCGCTTAACCATTTAGATGACCTTCCTACAAAAATACGCTTTAAGCCAAAAGGTTACGTAAAGGATAAAATAAACCTTAATGCCGCAAATGTTGAAGAATTAGAAAAATTCCTCAACATTAAACATAACGTAGCGAAGAATATTATTAACTACAAAAAAGAAATTGGTGAATTTGAGAGAGTCAGCCAATTGTTTTCCGTACCCAGTGTTACCCTTAAGGAATATGCAAAGATACGGGAGCATGCCGTTGCCATGACAAGTCCACTCGAAGTGGCAGAAAGTCAATTTGCCGTGGTTGCGGACATCCTTAAGCTTCCTTTATTTCTGAAACAAAAATTACTTACTCCCGAACGGATAGAGGCCATGCGGCTTACGGAAGATGAATTTGTTGCTTATCGTGTACACCATAATTCAGCTCGTGGCCCTGCCAAAGGAGGTTTCAGAGAACATCCTGAAGTATCACTTGATGAAGTCAGGGCTCTTGCTATTTGGATGACATGGAAATGCGCCCTTGCAGGAATTCCATACGGAGGTTCAAAAGGTGGTATTATAGTAAACCCAAAAAACTATCTTGATCGAAAAGACGCATTGATAATCAGAGAATACAGCCGAGAATTGAAGAACAGAAATGCGTGTGGGCCACATCTTGACATACCTGCGCCTGACGTCAACACAAATGCCACAAAGATGGCATGGTTTGTAGACGAATACCTGAAGACTTCTATAGAAAAAGAAGACCTATCAGATTGGCTTACTGATGATACTGTATTAACCGAAGAAATCGCCGATGATTTCCGTTCAATTTGCAGGCATTCTGAATCCTCTGTGGATACTCCTTATCTTGATAAATGTATAAAGATATTAAAAAAGCATACAGAAATAAAATGCCAGGCGCTTGCCGTTGTTACCGGCAAGCCAGACGTTAAAGGAGGTTCTCTCGGCAGGGTTGAATCAACCGGGCGCGGAGTGTTTATTGCCTTAAAAAAAGCGGCCAAATATAAAAACATAAATCTGAAAGGCGCAACCGCTGCCATACAAGGATTTGGTAATGTCGGCAGGCCGCCTGCAAAATTTTTACACGATGCAGGCGTAAAGGTGGTAGCCATTACGGATGCCAGTGGTGGTATCTATAACCCTAATGGTCTGGACATAGATGCGGTATTTAAACATGTGAATACGTCAGGCACAGGCTTATTGAAAGGATTTCAGGGGGGAAGGGATATTACAAACGAGGGTATTTTCGCCCTGGATGTTGACTTCCTGATCCTCGCTGCGCTTGAGAATGCCATAGACAGGAATGCGTATAACGTAAAGGCCAAAATTATAGTAGAAGGCGCAAATGGACCTATCACTCCTGATGGTGATAAAATTGTGACAAGAAAAGGCGCTTTTATAACACCCGATATCAGCACAAATCTGGGAGGTGTTTATGTGTCTTATCTTGAATGGGTGCAAAATCTCAGAAACGAACGTTGGAACTTAAAAAAAATTAATGGCATGCTTGAGGATAATATTTGCGCGATTTTTGATGACATTATCAAGATTTCACAGGAACGAAAGATTGAAATGAGGACAGCGGCTTCCATTATGGCAATAGGACGTGTCGCTGTTGCCGAGCTATCCAGAGAGGTTGTTCGGATGGTAATCCCCCCTAATCCCCCTTTAATAAAGGGGGGGAGGGGGGATTTGACAGACGATTTACTCAACACCGTGCGTGATCATCTTACTTATCTGAGTAATGATTTGATGAAGCGAATACCGCTAGATTACTGGACAGATGTCGTTTTGATATCGAATCTGGAAAAGGTGTTGAATACCGGCAAGATTACAGATGAAAATATCAGAGTAATTATAAATGACATATATGCGGAAGCTATCAATCTTTTTAGCTCATTTGCTAACGCCAAATCTGAGAATGATGACCTCTTGAGGGCAATATCCGCCTTACCAGAGCGTGCAAGAAAAGCAATTATGAATTAAGCGCCATCATCTTATTTGTCAAATTTATCAGTCAATAAACCTTTTTCACTGTCGTCCCCCAGATGTTTATCACCTGAATGAATAAGGATTGAAACGTCCAAAGTTGATATGTATGTTCGTCCATCACCTCCTTGATCAGTTGCAGCAACACTCCTAATAGTTTCTATAACCTTTTCAACTTTATCGTCTGATACAACAAACTCTAATTCTACTCTTCTAACGGTATCAGCTCTTTCCTCATTGTTAAAAATTAGACTATTTACTTAATGAAGTTCTTGCAGGAAAGCAATGAAATAAAAGGCAAAATCCTTAAGTCCCCAGGAATATAGTCCTGCCTTGGCGACACGCCAGGGTTTCAGCCTTTTATTAAAAAAGCTTAAATTATGACCGTGTGAAATATAATTTAGCAAAAAGAATTCTTTACATATGGCACAATAGTTTTATAAAGTTGCGTTGGGCTCTAGATAGTAATCGAATATTTTGATTTTTATTGCATGCGTATCAATTAACAAGTAAGGTTATAAATTAACCCCCTTTGGTCAATAATTTATATATGTGGTAATCTAGTAAGAGGTTGAGATGTCATCAGATCACATAAAGCATGAAATTAGCAAAAAACGAAAGAAACCAACTACCTTAAGGAAAATACATCGTCGTATCGCCAAAGTCAAGCTCGTTCTCCAAGAGAGAGATAAAAATTTCTTCAATATACATCATCATTTATTCGAGCAATTGGAAGAGCCAAGGCAGAGATTTATAGACACAATCGACCTGAATATGGATGATGGTAATACCAAACCAATTAAACTCTTCCTTGTTCAGCATAATCTTGCATTTGGTCCCGGACAGGGCGTCCTAAAGTTTATCAAGCAAGTCTATCTTCCTAAAAGAATTGGAAAGACTTCTTTGGAGGATGTAAAGGATATTGTGGAAAAGCTGGTTCTTGAGGAAGTGGAGATATTAGCTATGGAAAAGAGTTTGTACCATGCTCTTCATAATGTGAAGTTAGGGGGAGCTGGCTGTGCCGTAGCTCTGATAGATGTTAATAAAAATAGAGGACAAACCCAAACAGTAGAACTTCACATGACAAAGACTGAGATAGCAAGGCTCTCAAGGGAGATAGGTTACAGACTTACCAAATACCGCATTATGAGTCCTGATGGTTTCTGGCCTGAACCGGATGGTGTAACTACTGATGAGCAGATACTAAACTGGGTAGAGGATGAAGCGCTGAAAACATTACTTTTAAAACATCTACTGGCACCTAAGGATAAAGAGTTACTTGATACTTTGTATAAAGTACATGACCAAATGGAAGAGGAAAAGAAGACAAAAGAAAGGGATAAAGATAAAGCAATAATACTCGCAACTCCCTATCATGATGCTGCACTAATGTGGCTGAAGGAGTGGAGAGCGACAAAAAGAGGCGCGATTGCGATGAAGGAACTAGTCTCTAAAATATCGAAGGCTGGAAAACATTACAGGAAACAAGTGTCAAGAATTGATGAGAAATATGGGGTGGTGCCATCCATTGCCAAAGATATACTGGCCATCAAAAGACTTCTTGCCGTGATGTACCTTCCGTTTAGGGACTATAAACCTAATGGACAAATCGTAGTCCTAGACACAGGAGTTGCACCTGCAATTGGACAAGAGAATTTATCAAAGCTGAAAGGTCTTGATAGAGAGGATGTTGTCTTAATCAGCGTATTATCAAAGCGGCTTGGAGGAAGTTCGTCTAAAAGGATTAAGCAACTTTGTAGGATATATGTAGAGGCTGCTTATAACTTAGGCGCTAAGATCGTTCTCCTTTGTAACACAATGGATGCTAATGCTAGAGCCACGGTAGTTAAGGAATTTTCCATTCCTATTCTTGGTCCCATTGAACCTGCTGTTAAGGCAGCCTTAAGCTTTGGAAAAACGAAGGGAATAAAGACAAGGATTATAGGAATTATCGCGACAAAAGCTACGATAGAGAGTGGTGCCTACATACGGGAAATAAAAAATCAGGATCCAGAAGCAAAGATATTTAGCGTTGTAACACCGTTGTTAGCTACTATAGTTGATATGGTAGAGTTTGACAGAATGGATTCTAAGGCGCTGAACGAAAGAACTATAGCCATCCTTGAGGCAAATTTACGTCCTCTAATAGAGAAAAATATTGATACCCTTATTCTGGGCTGCACTCATTACGGTGTATTCGAACAAGCAGTACATGATATTTGGAGACGTTTTTTAGGCAAAGATATTCACATTGTAGATTCTTCCAGAAAACTTACTCATTATACTCTTACTTATCTTAGGCGGAATAAGATGTTATCTTTAACAACACAGCAGAAGGGAACAATCTCCCACATGGCCAGTGAAGAGGATACCCTAGGATTTAAACGAGGCGTTCTAGCAGTCACAGGGCGTACTGCCGAAGTATTATCGATAGATATAGGTGAAGTGGTCGGAAGGCTGAGTGAAGAAGACAGGTTGTTTCAGAAAACGGTGGCTAATGAAAGTAGAGAGGACGTCAATCTAAGAGGTGTCATAATCAATTCTGATCTGTCTGCTGAGGCTAAGGTTGCTATTGCTGATAAGTTGTATGGAGCAGGTAATATGGATAATAGTCAGTTGAGTGAAGAGATATTATCATTGGAATTGAGAGATGAACATATAAGAGAACTGGACAAGTTAGCCACACAAAGTAAGGGGTTTTTGAAAATTCTTTCTCATATCAAAGATATCACTCCCTAGTTGGTGGAAGATGAGCCAGCCGTTTTCTTTATCAGATGGTCAATAGATAATTTTGCAACTTCTGCAAGGAAAACAGCGCCAATACCAAGAGCATTTTCATCAAAATCGAAGGTAGAGCTGTGTGCGGGAACATTTTCAAGACCAACCTTCTGTGCTCCTAACCTTACAAGACATCCTGGGATTTTTTCAAGATAAAAGGAAAAGTCTTCACCTCCCATAGTTACGTATTGGGTATCAACGAGCGCCTCGTCTCCGATAGCATTTATGACTGCCTGTCGGGCAATCTTTGATTCTTCAATGGTATTAATTACAGACGGATACCCCTCTATAAACTCAACCTTAACGTCTGCATTATGGAGTGTGCCTGCCGCATTGGCGATGCGTTGAATTCCTGCTTTTATCTGTTTTCGCACGTGTGTTTCAGTTGTACGTATTGTACCTGAAAGTCTGGCACTATCTGCTACGGCGTTGGGTACCGAACCTCCTTCTATTTTGCCAACTGATATGATAGATGGATGGATAGGGTTTACTTCTCTGGATACGATTGTCTGCAAAGTCATTACGATTAGACTGGCTATTACGATGGCATCAACTGTATCGTGTGGTTGTGCCGCATGGCCACCTTTACCCTTTACGTTGATGTCGAATCTATCTGTAAATGCCGAAATAGGACCTTGCTGTACAACTAACTCTCCGACCTTAAAATGTCTGTCCAGATGACAGGCAAAAATTGCATCTGCTTTGGCAAGTAATCCTGAGTCCATAATTTTTTGAGCTCCGCCGCCTCCTTCTTCTGCTGGCTGAAATACGAGTAATACACTTCCAGTTTTGATTGATTCCTTTAGTAAAGTTGCTGCTCCCAGGAGCATTGCAATGTGTCCATCATGACCACAGGCATGCATTACACCATTTATTTCAGATGCAAATTCAAGACCTGTTTTCTCGTTAATGGCTAATGCATCCATGTCAGCTCTTAACGCCACTGCGGGATCCGCATTATGTGATGAACAAATGCGACCTATTACACCAGTCTTTCCGATTCCTGTATTTGCTTCTATACCAAGTTTGTTTAGTTCTTCTATAATAATTGCTGCAGTATTTTCTTCCTGGTATGCAAGCTCTGGATGTTTGTGTATACGGCGGCGTATAGAAACCATATATTCGAATAATTCTTTTGGTACCAGATTCATAAAGTCAATTCTATAGGAAATTACCTTAAATTATCAAGTAAAATTGAAATCAGTGTATTTTGCATTGAGTACAAATAAGATTTATTTCTACTGGAAAATAATTTGAAGAAGAATAGAATAGTAATTAGTTGTTGCTGAAACAATGTATTGTCACCCTGAACCCTGTGCTGAATGTATTTCAGTACCGTTTCAGGGTCTTTGATCCTGAACTTGATTCAGGATTGATTTATATATATTCTGAAACTAGTTAACGCTGGTTCAGGCTTGTAGCCTGAACCTAAATGTTTCGGTTCAATGTGCAAGATTGAACCGGCAATAAATCAATTGAAAAATTATGTTTATTTGCACAGGACAAATATTTGTCGAATAATAAAATGCATGTTATATTATTACTCTGTAAAATCTCTTATTATTAAAATTAAATAAATCCCCCTGTATCCCCCCCACTTCTTGCACCGTATCGGCACGATGCGAAAGCAAGAAGTGGGGGGAATGAGGGGGATTTGTCTATTTATTTAATACACTTACAGTAGTACTCTATGGTTGAGAATAAAACAACCTTATATCTTCTAAGACATGGTCAGACTGTGGATAATGTCAATAGGATTATACAGGGACAGAATGATTCTCCTTTGACTCGGGAAGGGATAATTGCTACAAAGAACAGAGCTAAGAAACTTAAGGGTATTGTTTTAGATGCAGTTTTTTGTAGTGACCTTAGAAGGGCCAGGAAAAGCCTTGAGATATTATTAAGGGAATTGAATGTTAATGTTAATGTCAATTATTGTACAGATATAAGAGAATTAGATTTTGGTCAGCTTACTGGTAGGAAGATCGATGATGTAAAGGAGATCATAATGTTTCATAAAAACCATACATGGAAGTTCTACCCGGAAGGTGAAAGCGGTGATACATTTAGAAAAAGAGTAATAGATTTTGTTGAGAGGATTTTACGTAAATATAATGGGAAAACATCCCTGTTTATGACTCATTACGGAGTTATTGAGAGTATACTTAGACATTATATTGAAAAATCAGATAACAGGTTGAGTGTAAACAATTATGACATAGGGAGTCTTTCCTTTAATAGTAAAGGTGTGAGGTTTAAATGGATATGAAGTTTCAAAAGGTTTATTTTCACAAAAACGAAATTCTCTTTGGACATGATTCTACACCCTTTATTACGGCAGTGGAGTATGATGGTAACAGTAGTATGGAGATATTTATTCGTAAAGGAAATAAAGTAACATCCAGGATAGAAACATTCAAACCGTTTATTTTTTTGGAAGACACAGGATATATAAATGGTTGGAAGGGTACGTATGAGGCAAAAAAGCTTAAGGGGGGTGAATATTATAAATACCTGATTTTCTTGAACAATTGGACTGATTTGCAACATTTGATGAAACATTTAAAGAAAACCACAGGCGCTACTCCGGCAAGTTTTGGTACGCCGTTTTATTATTTAAACGACCCGGTTCATCAGTACCTTCTTCTTACAGGGCAAACGCTATTTAAGGAAATGTCGTTTGGTGATTTGGTTAGGCTTCAACTTGACATTGAAACGTATTGTGCTGAGGGATATGAGTTTTCAAACCCTCAAAGGGAGGAAGACAGAATTACAGTGATATCTCTTTCAGATAGCAGAGGATGGGAATATATAATTTCAGGAAAAGAATTTGATGAGAAGAAAATGCTGGAAATTATGGTTGAACAAATTAATTCAAAGGACCCTGATGTTATAGAGGGACATAATGTATTTAATTTTGATCTGACTTACATAGAAACACGTGCAAAAAGACATAAAGTTCCTTTAACTATTGGTCGCAATAAGCAAATCCTAAAGTCTCATCCATCTCGTTTAAATATTGCAGAGCGTGCAATTTCTTACAGAAAATTTGAAGCGTACGGTCGTCATATTGTAGATACATATTTACTTGCACAGATGTATGATGTTACTGCCAGGAGCCTGGAGAGCTATGGTTTAAAAGTTATAGCAAAGCACTTTAATGTTGCCCCTCATGGAAGGACGTATATAAAGCCGGAAATGATAAACTGGTATTATGATAATAAACCGGATGAGCTTCTAAAATATGCGATGGACGACGTCAGAGAGACCAGGGCTATAAGTGAAATATTAAGTCAAGGCTTTTTTTACCAGACCCAGATTTTTCCTTATTCGTTTCAAAATGTCATAATAAGGGGTAACGCAACAAAGATTGATTCACTTTTCATAAGAGAGTACATAAGCTCAAATCATTCAATTCCCCAGCCACCTCAGGCAAAAGAATATTCCGGTGGATATACTGACATATTTTATCAGGGCGTGGTTAATAGAATTCTGTATTGCGATGTTCAATCGTTGTATCCATCCATTATGCTGACCTTCAAATATTTTCCAAAAAAGGATGAGCTTCATATCTTTCGCTCATTGCTAGAAGACCTGAAGGATTTCCGATTGAAGGCAAAAGAAATGGTTAATATTGCAAAAACAAAGGCGGAAAAGATGTATTTTGACGCACTTCAGGCAACTTTTAAAATACTTATAAATTCATTTTATGGTTATCTGGGGTTTGCCTATGGTCACTTCAGTGATTTTGATAAGGCGAATAAGGTGACAGCAAAGGGAAGGGCCCTTATCAAGTCCATGATTGAATGGTTAGAGGATAGTAATTGTAAGGTGATCGAGATTGATACAGACGGTATTTACTTTGTACCACCTGAAAACATTACAAAGGAAAAGGAAGAAGAAAAACTCGTTGAAGAATTATCAAATACATTACCCGCAGGTATAAACCTCGAATTGGCTGGAAGATATAAGGCCATGTTTAGCTATAAGATTAAGAATTATGTGCTCCTTGATTACGATGACAGGATGATTATTAAGGGTTCTGGACTGCGTTCCAGGGGGCTGGAGTTATTTCAACGTAAGTTTATGGAAGAAATGATTTATCTCTTACTTAAAGGAAAAGGCAAAGAGGTGCGTAATCTTCTGGAAAAATATACCGATGAGCTTGAAAATCATAAGTGGGATAAAAAGATGTTTGTAAAAAGAGAGACTTTACAGGAATCTCTTTCTACTTACAGTGAAAAGGTAAAAAGCAAAAAGAGAAGCGCTGCGGCTGCATATGAATTGGCTATTAAATCGAAACGCAACTATCAGCCTGGTGACCAGATTTCTTATTATGTAACAGGAAAAAATAGTAAAGTAAGGGTGTTTGATAATTGCAAACTCGCTTCGGAATGGAATCCAAAGAAACCGGATGAAAATGTGGAACATTATAAAAAGAAGCTACAGAACCTCTATGAAAAATTTAAGCCCTTTTTAAATGATGAATGAAATGAGTAGTAAAGGCTTGACTTTATCAAAGTAGTTATTCAATATAATGTTAAATATTTACGTTTATACGGCAAAAGCTAACAACTTACCATGTATTTTATAAGGTTTTGTAAAATAAATAGATTGGTAGGAAACTAATAAAAGATAAGTTTAGCTATATATTGCAGCAACATAAAAAGTAATGTTGGGCGGGTAAGTTTGTTGGCATAATTTTAGAAAATCTGATATACAGGGCATTTGAATTTAACAAATTTCTATAAAATATTGAAAGGATAATCGTGCGACAAAAAACCCAACAGGTTGAGAAGAATTATACAATCAAAGAGGATAGTGATCTATTTCGACACAAGCTGAAAATTGGCTATGAACGAACATGTGAATGCAAAAAAACACATATTAACTGCATGCTAGCCAAAGAGTGGCTTAAAAGCCAATTGGGTGTATGGCAATTTTTTTATGAAAAAAGAGATATACGAAAAAAGGAAGTTCATCCTGCTACATTTCCTATTTCTCTAGCTAAGAAAGTTGTCGAATTATTTACACATGAAAGTGAGTTGGTTTTAGATCCATTTGTCGGAAGTGGCACAACCCTTGTTGCGGCACAAGACTTAAATAGAAACGCACTAGGTTTTGATTTACAGGAATCATATATTGAAATATGCAAAAAACGCCTTATCAATCAGAATTTATTTAATAAATCAAAACAAATAGCAATTCAAGATGATGCTTTACATATTTCATCCTACCTTGATGAAAACACGGTTAGTTTAATATGGACATCACCACCTTATGCTAATCTTTTAAATAGAAAACGAAAAAACAAATCACGCCGAGATAGGAAAAATGAACAATACATGAAGGTTGAACAATATTCTCAAGATGATAGAGATTTAGGAACCATGCCATTAGAAAAATACACTAAAGCAATGGGGGACATTTATGAAAAACTGTTGCCTTTATTAAAACCAAAAGGCCATTGCGTTATAAATGTACCTGATATGTGGTGGGAGAATCAGCGTATTACAATTCATGTTTCTTTAATTCAAGAGCTTAGAAATCGTGGTTTTGTAGGGAAGGGGTCAAGTCCTTCCATGACTACAAGTGGTTTATCGATATGTGGTCACTTTTAGGGAAGGGGAGGGAAGGGGTCAAGTCCTTCCATGACTACAAGTGGTTTATCGATATGTGGTCAC
>JBHICG010000016.1:0-53937 GCA_046759445.1 Candidatus Scalinduaceae bacterium | reverse complement strand
GGGTATGATAAATATCATATTTCGATTCTAGAAATTATCGTGCCGAACAGTATTGGGACAGCGCCTATTTTATGATTAGGAAACTAGGGACAGCGCCTATTTTATGATTGACATAAAGCATCTTGTATTGTAGATTTCTTGCATGCCACGAATAGCAAGAGTTGTAGCAAAAGGATATCCACATCATGTCACCCAAAGGGGTAATTACGGGCAGCCGGTATTTGAGGAAGATGACGACTATGTTCAATACCTTGAATGGCTAAAGGATTACAGTAAAAAATACTCTTTGGATATATGGGCTTACTGCCTTATGGCTAATCATGTTCACTTTGTCTGTGTGCCAAAAAAGGAAGATTCTCTCCCCCGCACTTTTAATATGCTTCATATGAGATACGCTCAATATATTAATCGGAGGAAAAACGCAAGCGGTCATTTATGGCAGGGTAGATTTTACTCCTGCATCCTTGATGAAAGACATTTATATGCAGCAGTTCGATATGTAGAAAATAATCCTGTCCGAGCTGGTATAGTAAGAAAACCACAAAGGTATAAATGGTCGAGTGCAAGAAGTCATGTAAACAGGGAGAAAGATTCTGTTTTATCTCAAGATTGTTATTTGGAAAAAGAGATAGAGGATTGGTTGGAGTATTTAAGAGAAAAAGAAGATGAGCAAATCATAAGAAACATAAGGAAGTGTTCGATGACGGGAAGACCATGTGGTGATGATAGATTTATGAAAAAGTTTGAAAGGTTATTTGGAAGAAGATTAAGGGCACTACCATGGGGAAGGCCACGCAAAACTAATAAATAGGCGCTGTTGCACTAGTATGCTAGTATCTAGTACCCGATATGAAATACACATGTCCTTGCTGTGGATATAAAAGTCTATCAGAAAAGCCTCCTGGGACATTCGAAATATGCGAAATATGTTTTTGGGAAGACGATGCTGTTCAGTTTGATAATCCGGATTACAAAGGTGGGGCAAATGATCCGTCACTGAGAGAAGCACAGCGAAACTATATTAAGTTTGGTGCTTGTGAGAGAAGATGTGTTTCTTGCGTTAGAAAGCCATGCGCTGGTGATGAAAAGGATACTAAATGGAGACCATTACTGTAATTAACACGAGTTGAAAAGCAGAGGAGAACACGAGCACGATTCGTCCTAGATGAAAAAGGGATTGCCGAATGATGTAGAATAGAAATTAAAATGAAATTATCAAAACTGAAGAAATATTTAAGATGTAATTTGGCGATTAGTGAATTTAAAACTTCAATTAAAGATGAGATCAAGCATTATGAAAAGCTTGCTAAGAAGAAGGGATCGTCCATTCCCATTGATGTGGTTGAGGATGACGAGCTCAGTATTGACAAAGAAGATATTTCAAAAATCTGTGATGATTATATTAATGAAGATTTATCTGTGTCGGAAATTTCGTATATCAGCGATGCAATGCAGTTAAGTGAGAAAATATATATAGAAAATAATTATTTATTAGATTTTATCTTTGAAATGTCTGATCCAGAAGTCAATGGTTTATTTACTAAAGAAAGGGCTCTCGAAATAATAAAAAAAATTTGTAATAAAACCTTCTAGCGACTCAATACAGCGGCCTAAATCGCCAATTCGTGGCGACATCTTCGACCGCTAATTTCGTTAAGCTTCTGATATTGAATGGATATTAAATCTACGTTTGATTGGTACGATCTTTTTGGTTGCATCGCTTTAATTTTAATTGGTATTTTTTATTTTGCTCGTTGGTTTAAAAGGAAGTGTTGGGTACCAAAATATATCCATACTTTAGCAGTTGTTGCATTTATTTGTGGTTGTTACATTAGTTGGATAGCAAATGGACATGCCGAGGAGCGTAGCCTGTGGAAAGAGGTTTTACTTATTCTTTTGTTGCCATGCATAGTATATCTGGTTTTTGTGTTTATTGGTGGGGCTGAGGAAGCAGAGGACTCAAAGCAAAGAACCAAAAGTATTTAGACGAGAAAGAAAAAAGCTTAGCAAATAAGCGTTATATCGTATAGGGAAAAATATGAGGTGAAGATATGATTCCCGGTGAAGCGATTGTGGTAAGTTACATCTTTGTGTTGTTGTACTTCTGGCCACTCGTGGGTGTACCTCTCTACACTTTTCTCATATGGCAAACTCTACGCCGTCCGATCCTGTTCACATTCCTGGCAATCATCATTACTTATCCGATAACTATCGCCGTTACAGGTTGCTGGGCTTTTGCAGTTTCCTGGGATCTGGGCGAAATTTTTTCTCAGATATTAATAACGCTAGTCCTTCCATTGGATATCGCTGCGTGTATGTTTACTGTGCATCTTCTCAGTCGAGAGTTTCGGTGCGGTGGGACATCGTAAACGTGTAAACAGTGCAAGCCAACAACAGGTTGGACACATAGGAGGGTAGGGCGCATTTAACCACACATGCGCACAAAGTAAGTGTTACCTTTTTTATTAGCAAAAGATGTCAAAAAATCAAAAACAATTTTTGCTCTGGTTTAAAATAATCGAGCGGAAACTAGGAAACTAGGAACAGCGACCGTTAAAAAAAGTGGGGATTAACAATCATCCTACCTACGATGTGGAACAGGCGGAAACAAAAGAGGGGCGGAATATTAATCTATTGAGACAATTGCTCCTGCTCTCTCCATGCTTCGGTACAGGATATAGTTGTTTACTTATAAGAGCGTCATTGAAACCCAATGTGTGTAAGTAGTATCTGTTGTGGAAACACTATATTTTCACCTAAGCAATTCTTCTGTTGCGGAATTGCCAATGACATCTTTTTGTATTTAAGCTTCCCGCAACAGAAACTAAGTAAGGAGATCATTTACTAACGTCCCATTCCCATGCCAAATCCTTGTTTCGTGTAACCGCTGGGGATTTCAAAGAACGTTTTATTAATTTTCTTGTGTTCAATAGACTTAAAGGATGATTCTTCTATAACGGTTGATCCTTTATAACGCCTTACAATGATAGGATAACCCTCCAGTTTCTCAAACTCACTGAAAGGGTTTTCGTTCATTTGTGACATGGGACTTGATTTCATTGCCTCAGTGATTCCGCTAAAGAATCTTGACATATCCTTGAAGACATTAAGTGTTTCCTTCTTAATACCTATCTCACTTAAATTACTGACACACATTTCACGGACTTTTTCTCCATTAAGTAAGACATCGTACCATGTGCAGCTATAACCGTTGATTTTGTCTTTTTTCCCGGTGTTTTCTATCATGGTCGTAGCCTTTTTTGGCTGCATTTGAGGCATAGTTCCTTTCATCATGCTTTCCATCATTTTGCGCTGTTCTGGCGGCATTTGTGCCATACTCTCCTGCATTTGTTTCATTGCCTGACTTATTTGTGATCCCATGGCATCTACTGTATTTTTATCCATCTCAATGTACTTCTTTCTGTCCTCATCAATGTTCCAGATAAGGTTAAGGTCTCCTCTGTAGATCATAGAGTGGCCGGACATTGTTTGCGACGCATTTGTATCTATTCTCATCTTTTTGCCTTCAATGTAAATCTTGCTTGTCGTTATCTCAGGTGGTGTTCCTTCTAATCCTCTATTCTCTGTAGTGATAATCACTCCTGCAAAAGAATTGCTACAAATTAGGGTTGCAAATAAAACCCCTGTGACAATAATTTTCATATGTCACCCTTTCCTTTCTAAAGATATTTTGTAAAAAAGTTTTACCTTGCTTGATAACTTAATTTATTGAATTAAAATATATTTAACAGCTTTTAATCATTAGAATTATCATAAAAATAATAAGTCACCTATTGAGTGAAATTACCCCCACCCTAAACCTCCCCCATCGATGGGGAGGGAAACTGAAAAATATCTCTCACCTGATGGAAGGGGCCAGGGGAGGGGAAAATCACTCAATTTAGGTAAGAATAAAGTGTTTTATATAAAAATTCTGATGCAAGCCAAATGTTAACAGACTGTCCGAGAATTGTCATTCCGAACTTGGAGACTGTGTCACAATTGTCATCCCGCCCCCTCTGCTAGCTTGCGCTAGCAAGCTGAGGGGGTCGGGATCTCTTAGGTTGCTAAGTTATTGAAATCATTAGATTCTGAAACAAGTTCAGAATGACGTATTATGTGTTTTCTCTATTATGACACAGTCTGTTGATTCGGAATCTCACACTCCCTTAAACCTCTTAAATTTAAAGATTCTGAAATAATACTGAAATCTGAGATCCTGAAATATATTCAGGACCTGGTTCAGTACAGGATTAAGAGATGACAAAATGGCGTTTTCACAATTATCGGATATCCTGTTAAGATTCATGAATTAACATGTCTCGAAATATTCTCAAATCCTTCAAAGCAAACAGTCTTAAGGGCCTAATCAGATGGAAACATCTTGCCAGGGTTCATGATTCCTTTAGGGTCAAAAAAATGTTTAAGATTTTTCATAATTGCAAATTCCTGGGGCGAAATTTCTAATTCCAGAAATTGAGATTTTTTATTTCCTATTCCGTGCTCACCTGAGATTGTCCCCCCAGATGCTATCACTTCTTGCATAATTTTATTTACAATGCTTTCTGCAAGCTCTTCTTGACCGGGGTCATCTTTATACATTATGTTTACGTGTATATTACCGTCACCGATGTGTCCAAAATTTGCGATATAAATTGTATGGTGTTCATTTATCTGATCAACCTTCTGTAACATTTCCTTTATCTTACTTCTCGGCACACAAATATCTTCATTTATTTTATGGGTAGCAACATTATATAATGCTGGAGAAATTACACGCCTAACAGCCCAAAGGGCATCTCTCTCCTTTGATGTTTCCGCCACTTTAGTTCTAAATGCCTTTTTTTCTTTACAGGCTTTCTCAGCTACAGGCAATTCATGACTAATACTTTCCTCGGTCCCATCAATATCAATTAATAATAATGCTTTTACGTCTTCATCAATAGTTACTTCACCATATCCACGTACTGCATTTATACTCATCTGATCCATAAACTCTAACGTACGCGGTAAGATATTATTATCTATAATCAAATCGGCTGCATCAATAGCATCGTCTCTATCACTGAAAAAAGCGGCCAGGGTATCAACCTTCTCAGGCTTGGGAATAAGCTTTACGGTTATCTTGGTAAAAATTCCTAATGTTCCTTCAGAACCAATAAAAAGCCTCGTCAGGTCATATCCAGTAACACTCCTTAGAGTCTTTCTCCCTGTGTTGATTACAGAACCATCGGGTAAAACTACCTCTAAGGCGAGTACATAATCTCTCGTCACTCCATATTTCAGTCCCGTTATCCCTCCCGCACATTCAGCGACATTGCCTCCAATAGTTGAAAAGGCAGCGCTTGAAGGATCCGGCGGGTAGAAAAGTCCAACTTTTTCAACTTCATCCTGGAAATGTTTTGTAACTACACCCGGCTCAACCGTCGCTACAAAATCCTCAGGACAGATTTCAATTATTTTGTTCATCTTCTTTAAATCAAAAACAATCCCACCCATAAGTGGCACGGCACCACCGGAAAGCCCGGTGCCGGCTCCCCTTGCATATATAGGTATTTCATATTTATTTGCAATTTTTAATGTATTAGAAATATCAGATGTGTCGTCTGGTCTTATCACGATATCCGGGAGTGCCTTTTGCTTTGTACTATCAAAAGAATAGCATATCCTATCCTCAATCGCAGATAGCACATTTTCTTTTCCCAAAACCCTGATCAGCTCATTAAGTGCCTTTGTTTCTTTTGTTTCTTCTTTTTTGGTTTTTTTAAAAAGTTTCATTATTCGCTTATTTTACAAAATAAAAAGGCAAAAAGATAGTACACTCATTTTTTTAAACAAAAATCTTTCCCGGGTTCATAATACCTTTGGGGTCGAACATCTTCTTTAACTCTTTCATTATTTCAATTTCATGAGGCGAAAGCTCTAATCCTATAAATTCAGATTTAGTATCACCCACACCATGCTCTGACGTGATAGTACCACCAATAGAAACCACTTCTTTCAATATCTGAGATATCAAGTTGCGGATAGAAAAATCAACAGCTTTCCCTTCATCATAAATTAAATTAAGGTGTATATGTCCCTCGCCGATATGTCCGAATGCAGCCACCTGTATTGAATATGTCTTACTGAGTTCATAAACTATTTTTAATACTTCTCTAATCTTACTTCTCGGCACACAGATATCATCGTTGAATTTCATTGAAGCAATCTTAAAGAGGGACGGGGAAATGGATCTTCTAGTCTCCCATAATATCTTTCTTTCATCATCTGTTTTTGCAACTAAAGTCTTAAATGCCTTATTTTCCTTACAAAGAACTTCTATCTTTGAAATGTCACTTGCTACATTTTTCTCATTCCCGTCTACATCAATAAGTAAAAGTGCCTCTACCCCTTCCGGAATCTCTTCTTTTGAAAATTCTCTAACTGCGTCAATGCCTGTTTTGTCTACAAATTCTAATGAGCGAGGCAAAAAATTATTTTTTATTTGAATTGAGTCTGCGGTATTCAGTGCGTCATCTAGAGTTTTAAAATAAGACATTAATGTACCTACCTTTTCGGGTGATGGTAACAATTTAAGTGTTATCTTCGTAAATACACCTATCGTTCCTTCAGATCCAACAAAAAACCTGGTTAAGTCATATCCTGCAACGCTTCTGAGTGTTTTACGTCCTGTATTTATGATAGAGCCATCAGGTAGTACGATTTCTAGAGCAAGAACGTAGTCCCGCGTAACACCATATTTCATGCCCGTCATCCCACCCGTACACTCTGCCACATTTCCACCAATAGTTGAGAATTCAGCGCTTCCTGGTTCCGGTGGATAAAAAAGCCTGAACTTAGATACCTCATTCTGCAAATCCCTCGTAACAACCCCGGGTTCTACGGTTATTGTTAAATCCTTTGGATTTATGTCAATTATCCTGTTCATGTTCTTCAGATCCAGGACAATACCACCTTTTATGGGTACGGCGCCGCCTGAGAGACCTGTTCCAGCTCCTCTAGGGCAGATTGGGATTTTATATTTATTAGCAATCGATACAGTAGTTGATACTTGTTTTGTTGTATGAGGCCTTATTACTAAATCTGGCAGGGCTCTTTCTTTTGTAGCATCAAAGGAATAACATACTCTTTCTTCAATATTATCAAATACGTTTTCCCTGCCGAGGTTATCACATAGCTCTTCAAATACATTTGTTTGTATTATTATGTTATTAGTTATTTGTTCCATTCATGCTAACGTGAATTATAAAAATTATTGCGAATTTAAGTATTTTATTATAAAAGTGATATTATGTCTATTGAGAAAAGTTATAAGATTATTATGTCTTATAACCAGGATATTATATATACGTGCTACAAACTCCCACGTACATTAATGATACCATGAAACATGAAAAATGGATTCCGGACAATTATCTGAATTGTCCTAAGTGAGATTGACTTTATGCTCGACAAATGGCATGCGAGCCTTTTCGTGTGATTCAAGAGATTATTTTCGTGTTACATGTTAAAATGTTTTATCCAAGAAAGGAGAATCTTTATGAGAAGATTTTTTATACCTGGAATTGTGTTCATGATATATTTATTATATTCCCAAGCTTATGGACAGACACAGGAAACAGAAAAAACTTTTCCGTACCAAAGATGGCAATACCTACACCAGGCTAAATGTTCAAAATGTTATACCCTTGAACGTGTATTTGCTGATCCTAAGACAGATGATGAATGGCGAATTTGTGTGATGCGAATGATGAGGAAGAGTCCGTTGTGGATTACTCCTGAGGAAGGTAGACAGATAGTAGATGAGATACTCGGGACAAGAAAGGATGTTATAGTGACAATCCCTAAAAAGAAAAAATATAAGTATGCACAATTACTTTTTATCGATAGATGCACAAATTGTCATCCTGTATCCCGGCGGATACTTGAAAAGGATAAAACAAAGGAAGAATGGGAGGAGACCGTATTAAGGATGCGTGATAACGATCCAGATTTGTTCCTTGAGGAAGACATCCCTATCCTTATAGATTACCTAACTGAAAGAGGAAAGATAATGCGAGAAGACTTTGCAGCGAAGGCAATTGTAGCTAAATGCATAATATGTCATGAACCGGGTAGGATACTTTTAGAGCGAAAATCCAGAAGAGATTGGAAAAAGTGCGTAAATATTATGCGCAAGCTTGCCAGGCAGACACTCAAGAAAGACTGGTTCACACACCATGAATCTAAGATCATTGTTGATTTACTCGTCAAAACACAGGGTCTTATAGAGGAGGAGGAGGGTTAGAAATAAATGATTAAATTTAGCCACAATATCGTAACTAATGAAAATATAGTAAACGTAAAAAATTATTTGTTTATTTAGTATGAAAAATTATAATATAATTCAAAATGAAAACTGATACAGGATAGGCCAAAGCTATTATTTACTTTATTTTTTACTATTCTGGTTTGCTTAGAATAAGGCAATTAATTTAATAAGGAGGACGTGAGATGCCCATTTATAATGACATCCTTGAGACTATTGGGAGAACGCCTGTTATAGGGATAAACAAGATACCTGACGAAGAATGCGCAAATATTTATGGGAAGTTGGAAATGTTTAATCCTGCTAGCAGCGTTAAAGATCGTATAGGTTTATCAATGATACTGGATGCGGAAAAGAAAGGTGTGTTAAAACCTGGGGATACAATAGTGGAACCTACCTCAGGAAATACGGGAATTGCACTGGCAATGGTTGCTGCCGTAAAAGGCTACAAGACAGTTTTTACAATGCCCGAGACCATGAGTCTTGAAAGGCGCGCACTTCTTAGATATTATGGAGCTGAGATTATCTTAACCGAGGGGCCAAAAGGTATGAAAGGCGCCATTGAAAAGGCAGAAGAGCTTGTCAAGGAAAAGGGATATTTCCAGCCCCAACAATTTGACAACCCTGCTAATCCACAGATACATCGAGAAACAACTGGTCGTGAAATAACGGAAGATTTCAAGGGAAAAGAACTTCATTATTTCGTAGTTGGTATTGGAACGGGTGGCACCATCACCGGGGCAGGTGAGGTTTTGAAAAACAATTTTAAAGACATAAAAAATATAGCCGTAGAGCCGGTAGAGTCACCTGTCCTTTCCGGAGGATCGCCTGGACCTCACAAGATTCAGGGTATTGGCGCTGGATTTATACCTGGTATTTACAATAAGGATGTAGTTGATGATGTTCGTCAGGTTTCCAGTGACGAAGCATTTAGCATGGCAAGACGCCTTGCAAAGGAAGAAGGAATTTTTTGTGGTATTTCTTCAGGAGCAAATATGCATATTGCACTTCAAGTTGCCAAAGAGGCAGGGCCAGACAAGAATATTCTGGTAGTATTGCCAGACACAGGAGAACGATATATCTCTACTGATTTATTTAAGATAATGGAAAAAACAGAAAATGTATAATTCCAAAAACGGTAAGGCAGACGGAGCTCGTTTGAATCAGATCACTAAAGCGATTAGGGATTCTTACGAGAAACTGGGTGGCATTAATCATCTGGAAGAACCAAATCTCCCATCAAAAAAGGAGGTTATTAAACTGGTAAAGTTATTATCAACAATCATGTTTCCGGGTTTTTATGAAGAAGCAACTAGTAATAAGAATCATTTGGAGGCATATCTTCTGGCGCAATGTTCTACCGTCCTGGAATGTTTGACTAACTTAATGCAAAAGAGTTTAAGACACGAGTGCAAGGATGGAGTTGTTTGTATTCGTTCGGAAGGTGATTGCTGGGATGATGCAGCGGAAATTGGATTTTGCTTACTTGAAAACATTCCTAAGATTAGAGAGGTAGTGAATCAGGATATACGGGCAGCATATAAAGGAGACCCTGCTGCAACCAGTTTCTATGAGATTGTGCTTAGTTATCCTTCCGTTCAAGCTATATTGGTGTATCGTCTCGCGAATTATCTGGAAATGCAAGGAGTGCCTCTCATACCAAGGATGATGAGTGAGACAATTCATGAAAAGACAGGAATAGACATTCATCCAGGTGCAACAATTGGTTCTGGATTTTTCATTGATCATGGAACCGGTGTGGTCATTGGAAGTACGTCCGTAATCGGGAAAAATGTAAAAATCTATCAGCATGTTACACTAGGGGCCCTTAGTTTGTCTAACGTTGATAGAATCAGGAAAGAGAACAGGAAAAGACATCCTACAGTTGAGGATGATGTTACCATTTACGCTGGAGCAACTATCCTTGGTGGAAAAACAGTAATTGAAAAGGGTTCCGTGATAGGAGGAAATGTCTGGTTGACTCGATCTGTCCCACCATATACGACTGTAACGTTCGATTCGCCTTATCTGATATTCAAGCACAAAGATAAGGTAGAAAAATATGTAATTGATTATCAGATATAATTTTTCTGAACAAATCTTCTACCTAATTTGAGCGATTCTAAAGTTATGTTGTCATTCCCGTGAAACGGGAATCCATAAAACAGAAGGGCTAGATTCCCGCTCAACAGACTGCGGGAATGACGAATTTCTTCACTTAACAGGTGAAGATAATATTTATAGAAGAACATAATATTTTCAATGCCTCATGAGGATATTGCAACAAAATCGCTAAATTTAGGTTCTATTTAACTCAATTTAGGCTTAGGAATTTCAATCATAGTTTCCCCCCACTTCTTGCTGTTCTCCCTGTGCTTTCTTGCGAAAGCAAGAACAGGGATGAAGCAAGAAAGCAGTGGGGGGATTAAGGCCTGTCTGCCGACAGGTAAGGGTGTGTAGATATGCCGTCCCTTCCATAAGAAGGGCTATACACCCCCCCCAGCCCCTCTTTTTAGAGGGGAGCATGAAAGTCGCTGCCAAAGACAGCTTAACTTGAACGAGTTGGAAAAACCTATCTGCTGTGCTTGCCCAGACAGGAATGTAGGGCGAGGCTTTAGCCTTGCGTTTGTTGTTATTTTGCCATAAATGGTCAAAAAAAGTTGTTAAGGTACTAATGCAGTGAGAAAGCCAAAATTACCAGATTATTTTTCCACCTTGAACAATGGAAAAACAACTTTATATATCAAAAAAGAAGTTGAAGATAACTTGCCAGAGCAAGACATAAACAAGTTCTTTAATTTGTTTAAGAATTCAAATGAAGAAAAGACAGTTTATTATGGAAGGTCAATTTGTAAGAGTCTTTTATTAAGTAGTTTTAAAAATGAAAGTCTGGTGATAAGAGACTATTGGCATGGTGGGTTGCTTGGAAAGGTATCAAGGAATCTTTTATGGCAAAGATTACGTCCTTTAAGGGAATTATCAATATGTGAGGCAGCGCGTAAAAATGGCATACTTACTACAGAAATAATAGCATTTGTTAAGAATAAGGTTGTCGGGCCAATATATAAATGCAAGTTAGTTTCAAAAGAGATAACAAATGCCGTCGATTTAATGGAATTACTTTTACATTCTAACAACAACCGTCTCTTATCACAAAAAAAACAAATTATTAGTAAGGTATCAAAGGCAATAAAAGACATGCATGACGCAGGGATTTACCATGCGGATTTGCATCTAAAAAATATTCTTATCCAGCCTACAGATAAAGGTTTATTTAGCGTATATATTATAGATTTGGACAAATCAAAACAATATGAGGTAATTAGCCTTCACAGGAGAATGAAGAATATAATGCGTTTGGACAGATCTTTGGAGAAGTTTAGAAAGAATATTTCTGGTAGAGAGGGCTTGCACGAGTCATATCAATTTCCAATAACTAAAACAGATAAAGTGAGGTTTTTGAGAGAATATGTTAAATCAAGTTATAAACCTGACCGATATTTTTCTGGTGGTAAAAAAGAGTTTCTGAAATTCTGTTTTAAGAATTACCGGACACCTCACAAGCTTCATAGATTCTGGTGGCTTGTGACGAGTCCGTTAAAATAAAAGTGTGGCTATCATGTTTCATATTTTAATATTTAAGAGCTTGTTGCACAAAATATAAATGATACCCTTAACCTTGTGCTGAAATCTGAGATCCTGAAACGATACTGAAACGAGTTCAGCACAGGGTTCAGGATGACGTTTCAAAACTTGGTTCGGAACGACAGAATGGGACTTAGTTGTCATGCTGAATTTATTTTTAGCATCTCTTTCGGCTGGTTCAGGCTTGTAGTCTGAACCGAAATATTTAAGGCTATTCTTACGAATAGCACTCAATCAACATGATTGAACCAGCAGAAGCAAGATGCAAAAGGCAAGAAGTTAGAAGTATAACAAGGGGTCAGACCCCCAAATAAACAAATTTCCCCCTTTTCCAAAGGGGGATTCTGAAACATGTTATTATCATACATTTTTGGGCTTGTAATTTCATACCTTATCGGAAGTATTCCATTTGGTTACATAATAGCTATCACAAAGGGGATAGATATTCGTGAGCATGGAAGCGGTAATATTGGCGCAACAAATGTCAGTAGGATACTCGGACGAAAGTACGGAATTTTGATATTTGTTTTAGACCTAATTAAAGGATTTATGGTTGTCTTTCTAATACCTGTTTTTGTCAGCGATATAAAATTTCCAACGACGTCTGATAGTCTATTAGTGGTTCTTTGTGGAGCATGTGCAATATTTGGCCATGTATTTCCACTCTATCTAAAATTTAAGGGTGGTAAAGCTGTTGCTACCAGTGTGGGCGTTTTTTTATGGTTGTCTCCAGTGCCAGTTGCTATGGCATTGTGCGTTTGGGTTATAACAATGTTAGTTTCTCGCTATGTTTCTGCAGGTTCGATAATGGGTACCCTGGCCTTTGTAGGGGGCATAATCGGATTTGAAAATGATCCATTTGGTAACGGAATATATCTTACAACCATTTCCATAACAGCAGCCATACTAATAATTTTAAGGCATATCACAAATATAAAGAGGATTATCGAGGGAACAGAAACCAAGGTTTTTTCAAAGTAAGGATAAATTAGCCTCTACTGCGGAAAGCCAATTTTAGAATGTTTGATGTGGTTTTGTTTAGACTCGCCAGTGCCAGTTAGGACAAGAAGAATACTAAATTTAAGTCTTACTGTAGCCAGCGCACAGCATCTTTTGCCCAGTATGTGAGTATAATGTCTGCACCCGCCCTCTTGATTCCTGTAAGTATTTCCATAGCAACAGTCTTTTCATCCAGCCATCCTTTTTCGTGGGCGGCTTTTATCATGGAAAATTCACCGCTAACGTTGTAAGCGGCTACGGGGTATCCAAATTTATCTTTTATGAGTCTAATTATGTCAAGATACGGAAGCGCTGGTTTTACTATTACGATATCGGCTCCTTCTTCTATATCAAGAGATACCTCTCGAATAGCTTCTTCAGCATTTGGTGTATCCATCTGGTACGACCTCCTATCTCCAAAGCCGGGTGGTGATTCAGCGGCATCCCTGAATGGGCCATAAAACGCAGAAGCATACTTAGCCGCATAAGACATTATGGGGATATTCTCATAATCATTTTCATCGAGAATCTTTCTGATTGTACTCACACGGCCATCCATCATATCACTTGGAGCAACTATATCAGCGCCAGATTTTACGTGTGAGAGGGCTTCTTTGGATAGAAGTTTAAGTGTCTCATCATTATCTATGTAATGCTCGCCTGTTTTTTCATCCTTCTTTATATAACCGCAATGTCCATGATCAGTATATTCACACATGCAGACATCAGTGATAACCAGTATATTAGAAACGTTATCCTTAATTGCCCTGATAGCCTTTTGTATTATGCCGTCATCAGCATATGCTTCGGAACCTAACTCATCTTTTGTTTCAGGAATACCAAATAAGATTACGCCAGGTATCCCAAGGTTTGCTATCTCCTTAACCTCTTCTACCAATGTATCTACCGTAAACTGATAATTTCCGGGCATTGAAGATATTTCTTTTTTTTTAATGCCGTTTCCGGGACAAACAAACAATGGCATAATCAGGTCTTTTACTGATAAATGTGTTTCACGAATGAGCGAACGTAGAAGTTCATTGCTTCTTAATCTGCGGGGACGATATTTTGGAAAATGCATTATGTTATTTCCTTAGGATAATGTTATTGTGACTATATGGAAGTTAGAAGAAATTGTTACATATCTACTGTAAGTGAATTAGTTTATAATGTAAAACTGATTTGTCAAATATAAAAAGGGGTCAGCCCTTGAATATTGACAAATGTAAGATTTGAATGTATAAGATAAGCCAATATGGCAAGACCATTAAGAATACAATATGAGGGAGCTGTTTATCATATTTTATCGAGGGGAAATAAAAGTGAACACATATTTCTCGAAGATGGGGATAAAGCATATTTCGTGAAAACTCTTGAGAAAGGAGTGGATAGACATCAAATAGAACTTTATGCTTATTGCATAATGGACAATCACTATCATTTGCTTATGTCAATACCAAAAGGTAAACTTACTAGTTTTATGCACTTTGTAGGTTCAAGCTATGGAAGTTATCTCAGGAGATGCAGGAAATGGATAGGTCATGTATTTGCAGGTAGGTATAAATCATTGTGTGTAGAGAGAGAAAAATACTTATTAGATCTCAGCAGGTATATACATCTAAATCCAGTGAGGGCAAAGAGAGTGAAGTTTCCTGAAGAGTATAACTGGAGTAGCTATAGATTTTACATTGGGCAAAGTAAGATTCCTGAATGGCTTAATGTGGGTTGGCTTTTGCAAGAATATGGGAGAACCTTTGAGACGTCACAAAAGAGATATAAAGAGTTTATAGATAGTAACATAGAAAATCCATCAAAATATCCTACAGATAATATAGTGGGACAAGCTATACTTGGCAGTAAGGGATTTGTCAGCAAAGTTATTGAGGTAGTAAGAAAAGAAAAAAACCTTGATCAAGTAATATCAAAAAGAATATTTTACAACAAGTTGGATTTAAGTGAACTATATAATAGGGTATGTGATTACCACAAATTAAAGGAACTAGGGAAAAGGGGAAAGATGATTTCAGAGGTTAAGCACGGACGGGACATGTTTATATATCTGGCGAAGGAATACACATTGGCCTTAAACAAAGAAACATCAAAAATGATAGGAGATTTAAGTCCTTCAGGAGTTACACATCAATATAAAAGGGTTATAAATAAGTTGGAGAAGAATAAGGATTTATTAAATCAATGGGAAAGAGAAGCAACAAAAATAATGTCAATATTCAAGGGCTGACCCCATGATCATTCGAAAACTAATACATTTTCTCTTTGAGGTAGGTTACTTAAAAAACGTAAGCAGGAGCGGATGGTGGTTACTTGGAAATTCGACACCTGAGAGTGTTGCAGAGCATTCGTTTCGATGTGCGATAATAGGATATTTTTTAGCAAAATCAGAAGACCTGGATACATTAAAGGTAATAATGATGTGTCTATTTCATGACATACATGAAGCCAGGATAAACGACTTACACAAGATAGCACAAAAATATGTAAATATTGCAGAGGCAGAGGCTAAAGCATCAAAAGAGCAGTTAATGTCTTTAAAAAATCCTGAGAGAAGGGAAATAGAAAACACATTGAAAGAGTTTTCTAATCAAGAAAGTAGAGAGAGTATAGTGGCCAGGGATGCTGACATCCTAGAATGTGCAATGCAGGCGAGGGAGTACCAAATCCAGGGGTATGATGCAGCAATAGATTGGCTTAAAAGGGCGAAAGGCACGTTAAGGAGTAAATTAGCAAAAAGACTATTGTCAGTAATAGAATGCTCTGATCCTAATGAGTGGTGGAAGAAACTAAAAGACGGCAATAAATGAAAACCCAAAGACATAAAAATCAAATATTTTTTGACAATTAATGATCATTATCCTAGAATTTCAGCATTGTAATAGCGATTTTGTATAAATTGGAAAGGGGAAGAAATAATGAAGACACAACTTGATAGAGCAAGGGATGGAGAGATTACGCAGGAAATGAAAGAGGCTGCAAAGTACGATGATGTTAGCCCTGAATTTATTCGTGAAGGTATTGCTAAATGCCAAATTGTAATATATGGTAACCCTCAAAGAAAATCTAGAGTTGTTGGTATTGGAAAGGGTCTCAGGACAAAGGTAAATGCGAGTATTGGAACTTCACCGGATATTATTAACGTTGAAATGGAAGTTGAAAAGGCACAGGTTGCAGAAAAATATGGTGCAGATACATTGATGGAACTTTCGACTGGAGGTGATTTGGATAAAGTCAGGAAAAGGGTTCTAGAAGCTACTAATTTAACAGTTGGGACTGTGCCCCTTTACCAGGCTGCAATGGAAACCATTCATAAGAATGGTTCTGTAGTTCACATGGAAGCTGATTTTCTGTTTGATGTTATAGAGAAACAGGCAGAGGATGGAATCGGCTTTATGGCAATACATTGTGGGATTAATATGATTACTTTAGAACGTTTGAAAAAACAGGGATATAGATTTGGTGGTCTTGTAAGTAGAGGTGGATCTTTTTTAACGGCATGGATGAATCACAATAAAAAGGAAAATCCATTATACGATCAGATTGACAGACTTATAGATATTATGAAGAAATATGATGTGATCCTAAGCCTTGGTAATGGATTGAGAGCTGGAGCAGTACATGACAGTACCGATAGAGCACAGATTCAGGAATTGATTATCAACTCGGAGATTGCCGAATATGCCCAAAAGAAAGGTGTTCAAATAATTGTCGAAGGCCCAGGGCATATACCAATAGATGAAATAGAGGCAAACGTTATTATACAGAAGAGGTTGAGTAATAATGCTCCATTTTATATGCTCGGTCCTATTACGACTGATGTTGCTCCCGGTTATGACCATATTACGGCTGCTATTGGTGCCGCCTTGTCCTCCAGATATGGCGCAGATTTTATTTGTTATGTTACACCACCAGAACATCTTGCGCTTCCCACACCAGACGATGTTAGAGAGGGTGTTATGGCTGCCAGGATTGCCGTACATGTTGGTGATATGGTAAAGCTTGACGGCAGGGTAAAAAATCAGGACTTGAAGATGGGTATTGCAAGAAGAGATTTGGACTGGAAAACGCAATATGAAACGGCAATAACATCTGATAAGGCGCAGCAGATAAGGAAAGGCAGACCACCTCTAGAAGATGATACATGTACAATGTGTGGCAGTGTTTGTTCCTTAAAGGGAGTGAGAGAATACTACGAGGATGATCTAAAGGATAGTAGAAAAAAGAGTGTTTTAACGGCGTTGTGACGAAATAGTACTTTTAATCTGGTAATTCCTGAACCTATCAGGAACAAGTATTAAACATATTTTACATGACGTTTATAAATAACATATATGAAAAACAACACCAGAATCATTTTACTAGAACACCCGAGGCACATAAACCCTAAAAAGCTTCAGGATGTCGTGAACACTCCACTCTCGTCATGCCTAATGACAGATTACATTGCTTCTGTACTTAAGTCGAAAAATCTTGATGTAGAAATTGTTGATGCAAATCTTTATGAATGGTCTTTTCATAAAACCGTACAGGAGCTAAAAGAGAAAAGCTTTAATGTGTTAGGCGTTCATCTTGTGTATCTCTGGGAAGATACT
The DNA here is from genome assembly GCA_046759445.1 of Candidatus Scalinduaceae bacterium. Classification (GTDB taxonomy): domain Bacteria; phylum Planctomycetota; class Brocadiia; order Brocadiales; family Scalinduaceae; genus Scalindua_A. Next base: position 36,378 of record JBHICG010000016.1, on the reverse strand, counting down.
GAGGACATATTTAAAATGCTCCTGAACATACGTAGAAATTGTGTTAATGTTCACACAAATCTTTACGGGCATTTTCCTACGTTTGCATTTAGAGAGATTTTATCAAAATATCCTTTTGTTGATTCTATTACAGTAGGAGAACCAGAGATTACGTTCCTTAAGCTTGCAAAAGCAGTAATAAACAAAAAAGATACTTCTACTTTATACACAATTGATGGTCTTGCATTCAAGACCTCTCATAGTAATACTAATCTACCTCTTTCCGCCTTTGTAAAATCCTCCATGCATCCCCCCTTTACTAAAGGGGGGGAGGGGGGATTAAAGGGGATTTGTTCGCGTGTATTAGAGGGGGAGATAGAGAAATATTCATTAGAAAAACATGGTATTCTCAATAGTAAGATAGAAGAAGATGTCCTTAAAACTGACGTAATACAGAACAAACCGAGAAAGCCCATTTCAAAACTTGATGAACTTCCATTCCCTTATCGTCATGACTTTAAGCTATTAAAACAAAAGGGTATTGCCACTTATATACTTGCAAGCAGGGGGTGTTATGGAGAATGTACATTTTGTTATCTTGATCAATTTTATGGAGAAACATCATATTGGCGTGGGAGAAGTCCTGAAAATATTGTTGATGAACTTTATTATCTTTGTGAAGATTATGGAGAAAGATATTTTTATTTTGCAGATGCTAATTTTTTTGGACCTGGTAAGAAAGGCAAAGAACGTGCGTGTGAGATAGCACGTTTGATTAAGGGCAAAGACTTAAAGATAAATTTCGGAATTGAATGCAGGGTTAACGATATAGAAGACGCATCGATTGGCAAACTTGTTGAGGCGGGACTTAATGATGTTTTTCTGGGAATTGAAAGTGGAAACAATAGTTCTCTGAATAGATTCAAGAAGTTTACAACTGTTGAGGATAATAAAAAGGCAATAAATATACTAAGGAAGTATGGCATAGAGCCGAATTATGGTTTCATCATGTTTGAGCCATATTCTACTTTGGAAGATGTGAGAGGTAATTATGAGTTTCTTAAGGAGATGAAGATGTTAAGGGTGCCGAGCGTTACCGCACATCTCTTACATCATAGACAAACGATATTCAAAGGTACGCCTGATTATCAGAAGAGGAAAAGCCTTGCTAAATCAGTGTCTAGGCTAAATTATGAGTATATTTGTAATTTTAAAGATGAGAGAGTTGCTGATTTTGCAGAAAGTATAAGGTCTTTTTGTCTTGAAGTATTAGAAGGTTTGTCGAAAGATAGAGATTTTAAAAGAGAACAAAATTCATGTTTTTATGATGAAGACGATTCGTTATCTAAGAATATAAATGAGAAACTAATCGAACATTTCGAGAGGGCTTTGTCTTCCTTTGAAAATAAAGAGGACAACAGGCTACTTTTTGCTGGTAAAGGTGCTAAAGATGCCAAGAATTCCGAGAGGTTTATCTGACGGTCTTGTGTATCACGTGTTAAATCGTGGGAACGGCAAGCAGAGTGTCTTTCATGAAGATAAAGATTATGAAGCGTTTTTTGGTTTAATGAAAGAGGCAAAAAAGCAATATTCTCTAAAGTTACTTGCCTATTGTTTAATGCCGAATCATTTTCACGTAATTTTAATGCCTGCTCAAGCTGGAGATTTGAGTAAATGGATGCAATGGTTGATGACAAGCCGTGTTAGACGCTATCATAGATATTATGGAACTAGTGGTCATGTATGGCAGGGGCGATTTAAAAGCTTTATTATACAGGAGATATTCATTTATTAATGGTGTTAAGATATGTTGAAGGAAATCCAGTAAGAGCTGGATTGGTAAAGTCGGCAGAGGATTGGCCATGGTCATCCCATGGAGAGATAATAGGTAAACGGCCACGATTATTAGTAGATGAAGTTTCCTTAGAGTTACCAGATGGATGGGATAGATATGTAGATGAATCAGTTACAGAAAAGGAGTTAGAGAAATTTCGTCAGAGTGTTAATCGTCAATCACCCTATGGAAATTGTAAGTGGCAAAAACAGATTAGTAGAGAACTTGGATTGGAATCTTCTATAAGACCACGGGGAAGGCCGAGAAAGAAGAAGGGAAAATATGTTAAAAAGTAGCCTGTCCCCTTTATTGTACCTATACAATTAGATTCTTCTCTCCCTTCGGTCGATCAGAATGACATCCTAAAACCCTGCTAAAACTACTAAAATGATGTCTTCTTGAGAGCACACGTTTTTCGTGCCGAACAGTATTGGATGTGTCTCTCTCAAACTATATGAATGACTATAACGATATTCAATATCTTAATGAATTAAGCTATAGCTACTGGAAGGCGCAGGTTCTTTTTGTTGCGGTTGAGATGGATTTATTTACTTTACTCAAAGGCAGGGGTAAAAGCTGCAAGACTGTTTCAATAAGGCTTAAGACCAACCGCCGGGCAACAGAAATGATTCTAAATGTACTTGTTTCTCTTAATCTTTTAAGGAAGATTGGGGGCGTTTACAAGAATACAAAATTGTCCAATAGATATTTAGTAAAGGATATGCCTCTGTACCAGGGTGACAGGATACATCATTTTCATAATTTATGGGATTATTGGTCAAGGTTAAGTGTTGCAGTCAAAACGGGCAGACCTACCGCTTATGATGATGCGGGAGAAAAAGTGGATGAACTTCGATTAAGGGAATTTATCAAGGCTATGCATAATATTGGTATTGTACAAGTTGAGGAAATATGTAAAAAAGTAAAATTTGAGAATTACCATAATCTTTTAGACCTTGGTGGAGGACAAGGCACGTATGCAGTGAGGTTCGTAGAAGATAATCCCGAGATGAAGGCTGTTGTCTTTGATCTTCCTGACGTTATTGAAATAGCCAAGGAGTATATTGGAAAATCTGGATTGAAAAAACGTGTTATGACACAGGCAGGAGATTGTCTTAAGGATGATATTGGTAAAGAACTATATGATATTGTTTTTATATCAAACCTACTGCATATTTATAAAGCTAGCGAAAATCTGATAATATTAAAAAAATGCTGTGATTCTTTAAAAAAAAGAGGTATAGTCTTTATCCAAGAATTTATTTTAGATTCTTCAAAAACGAAACCTCTTTTTGGCGCATTATTCAGTCTGAATATGTTGGTTGGAACAAACGGAGGTTCGTCTTATACAGGAGAAGAGATGATACAATGGCTAAAAAGGGCTGGATTCCAAAATATAAAGAAAATAAAATTGAGCTTAGATTCAGGCTTAATTATGGGATGTAAAAAGTAGAAAGGAGAAAAGATGCTTAAGAAGTTTCTAATTATACTTTTGTGTACTTTATTTGTTTTTCATTGTAGAGGGTTGATTTTAGCAAACGAAAATGTAGAGGTTGAAAAAGAGGAAGATGTTATTGCCGTAGTTAATGGTGAAAAGATTCTTCGGAAAGACCTTGATATTATATTGAATGTTCTTAAAAATCTAAACCAAGATACCTCACGCTCTACTCAAATGCAAATACTTGATCGATTAATAAAAAATAGATTACTTAAAAGTTTTATTGAGGGTTTAGATATCGAGGTAAGTAATAAAGAAATACAAAACGTGGTGGAAAAATATAGACTTAATGCAAGCAATTCTGGAACAACATTTGAGGAAATATTGGAATCTCAGGGTTCTAATATTAAAGGTTTTGAAAAGGAAGTAAAGGAAAGACTTGTTTTGTTGAAATATTTGTTTAAAGATATTGATGAAGATGTTAAGAAAGACTTTTTTGAAGCAAACAAGAGCTTTTTTAATGGTGAGAAAGTGAAAGTGAGCCTCATTTTAGTTGATACAAGAAAAATGGAAACAGAAACTGAACTTGAAAAAGCTAGACAAAAGATTGAAAATATAAGAAAGCAAATAGACAAGAATGCTGATTTTGCCGAACTTGCAAAAAAATATTCTGATCATCCTTCTTCCGAAAAAGGTGGTGACATTGGTTTCCTTGAACGAAGAAGTCCAGTAGTTGAGTCATTTACAAAAGCTGCGTTTTCGCTGAAAGTAGGTGAGGTAAGTGAACCTTTAAAAACACCATTTGGATATAATATTATAAAGGTAATTGACAGGAAAGAAGGTAAAGAAATTAGCTATGATGAGGTAAAGGAGATGGTCAACATTTTGTATTCAGAAATAGAAATCTCACACCTAGTAAAGAGTCTAATTAAGGAAGCGAAAATTGAGGTATTTTTGTAGGTTTGTCAGGAGATGTTTTTTGTTTTCTTGTAAATGTCTGGAAGTTTCTTGATTAATACTTGTATTTTTTTCTCTAAGTTAATTGGTTTTGCTGGTGAACCCCAAACTATTGAGCCTGGTTTGAGACTTTTGTACACATTAGAACCGCCTCCAATTATACTGTTGTCTCCAATTTCTGCGTGATCCGTTATGCCTACATCCTCTGCAATCATTACATTTTTACCTATCTTTGCTCCTCCAGCGATTTTTGCATAGGCGATAAGCATGGTGTCCTCTCCAATAAACACGTTATGCGCTATGTGTGAATGGTTATCTATTTTAACGCCAGTACTAATGATAGTTTTATCGAGTGTTGCGCGATCTATTGTTACGTTAGAACCAATTTCAACATCATCTCTAATTTCAACGGTTCCTATCTGTGGGATCTTTACGTGTTTACGTTCAATTTGAAGATATCCAAATCCGTCTCCACCAATAGTTGTGCCAGAATGAATTATTACACGCTTACCTATTGTGACTTCTTCCCTGATTGTTACATTTGGATATATAGTTGAATGATCACCAATCTTACAATCCTTCCCTATAAAGACGCCAGGATATACTGTGACATTATTGCCTATATTCGTTTTTTCACCAATTACGACATTTGCTCCTATTGATATATTTTTACCAAGGGAAGTGTCTTTTGCAATTACGGCTGTTGAATGTATATTACGTGGTTGTAGTTGTTTCTGCTCTGATATAACACTTAATAATTTTGTAAATGCCAAAAAAGGGTTGTCTACTATAATTAATTCCTTATTAGAATCCTTTATGGGCCTATGAACGATGACTGCAGAGGCATTTATTTTGGATATTCTTTTTACATACTGTTCATCCTTAATGAAGGTTATATCGCCTGTATTTGAGTTTTCAATACTAGAAACACCAGTTATGATTAAGTTGCCATTTCCTTGTAGCCTGCCACCAATGATTTCGTTTATTTGATTTAGAGTGAATTCCATTGTACTGGTACCTCTCGATGGCTAATTTATCATAAGAAGATGATACTGTCAAACTGAACTTTCATGTTGACATTTTGTAAATACAGAAATATTATCTTGAAGTAGGTGTTTGTGTAATAGCTATGAATAAAAAAAAAATAGAGTTATTGTTCAATGAAGCGAATAAATTAGGTGCAACTGATTCGAGAATGATTTCTATAAAAAGTGTTGTAGTTGAGCCCTGGGTTCAATTAAAATGCCGTTATGGTTGTCCAAAGTATGGTAAATTTAAGACCTGCCCGCCATTTACGCCTTCATACAAGGAAACCAATGAATTACTAGATTGTTATGAGATGGCCATTTTGATAGAAGGTCAGCCTCCAGGGAAGGGATTTAAAGAAATGCTTCTCAGTATTGAGCACAAAGCGAATTTTGAAGGATTTTATAAGGCTTTTGTCTTAAGTGCAGGTCCGTGTCCATTATGTGTTGAATGTGACGTTGATGAATCTTGTCTTAAACCAAAGGATGCAAGACCATCTATGGAAGCATGTGGCATTGATGTCTTTAAAACTGTTCGCAACAATGGTTTTGAAATAAACTTTCTTGAACATAGAAATGAGTATGTTAAATATTTTGGCCTGCTTTTGCTTGAATAATTTAAATTTTTACCTAAATTGAGCGATTTTATATTATATGATATTGTAGCCGCTGGCTTAAGGCAATCTTAAGATTGACCGCCTGCGTTTCTCATCATTTGATGGATCCACGTAAGTTGCGCAACCTCAAGGTTGCGGCTACAAAATCGCTCAATTTAGGTTTTCTTAACACATAATTTTGTAACTAAACCACAATAAAATATACAAATTGTTGAATTTTGTTGAATGTTTATATCTCCTATAATCTCAATGTGTTAAGAATATAACAAAAATAAATGTTGGTTTTTGTCAACATATGATTTTTCTTAAGCGGCTAAAAACTGTTTTAGTTAGAATTAATAACTTCTTGCATTAACTAGGCTTACGTCAAATTTGTTTTCGTATGCAAAATGTCGTGTTTTTTGGGCAAAATTTTTGCTCTAAATGATCATATATTTATTTTTTATCTAATAATATTTGAGGTTTTGGAATATGTGTGGCATTGTTGGTTATATTGGAAAAAAAGAAGCAAAGGCCGTACTTATTGATGGGATAAAAAAACTTGAGTACAGAGGTTATGATTCGGCAGGAATAGCCGTAATTGAAGATGAGGGGGTAATTTGTGAAAAATCTGTTGGCAGAATATGTGAATTAGAAAAAAAGATAAAAGGCAAATTAAATGGAAGCTCAGTCGGTATAGTTCATACCAGGTGGGCCACACATGGAGCTCCGACAATTGAAAATGCGCATCCTCATGTTGATTGTTCAAGCAGGATTGCAGTTGTCCATAATGGGATTATTGAAAACTATATCAAGCTAAGGGATAAACTTGAGAAGGAGGGGCATAAATTAAAAAGTGAAACAGATTCTGAGGTGATTGCGCACCTTATAGAAAGTTATTTCAACGACAACTTGGAAGATGCCGTAAGATGTGCTTTAAGAGAAGTTGAGGGTGCTTACGGATTAGCTGTTGCTAGCTTGGATGAACCTGATAAGTTAATTGCTGCAAGGCGAGGGAGTCCATTAATTATAGGTATTGGTAAAAGAGAGTATTTTATTACTTCTGATGTTGCCGCTATACTGAAACACACCAAGAATGTTGTTTATTTGGATGATAATGAGCTTGCTGTTTTGACAAGGGGAAACATGGTGATCACAGATATTAATAATGCACCGGTATCGAAGAAGGTAAATGAGGTGCAGTGGAATATTGATAAAATAGAAAAGGGTGTTTATGAACATTTTATGCTTAAGGAAATACATGAGCAACCTCAAAGCTTGCGTGATGTAATGCTGGGCAGGTTTGAAAAGGATAAAAATCTTGTTCATTTGGGAGGTTTAAAGGACAAGGAGAAAGTACTCCGATCTATTAAGCGTATTATAATAGTAGCTTGTGGTACTTCCTGGCATGCTGGGCTTATTGGAGAATACATGATTGAGGATAGTTTGGCAATACCCGTTGAGGTTGAATATGCTTCAGAATTCAGGTATAGAAATCCAGTCATTGAAGAAGGAACAATGTTGATTGCAATAAGTCAATCAGGTGAAACGGCGGATACTTTAGCGGCAATCAGTGAGGCTAAGAAGAAAGGTGCAACAGTTCTTGCTATCTGTAACGTGGTTGGTAGTAGTATTGCAAGAGAAGCAGACTGTGGTATCTATCTTCATGCTGGACCTGAAATAGGTGTAGCTTCAACAAAGGCGTTTACATCTCAAATTACTGCCTTGTACCTCTTAACTCTTTTCCTGGCACGGCTTAGGGATAAGAAAGAAATGTTGAATCATAATTTAATAGATAAATTGAGAAATGTTCCTGAACAAATACAAAAGATTCTTGATAAGGAAGACCAAATTGTAGAAATTGCACGGCTCTATAAATGTGCTAAAAATTTTCTTTATTTAGGGAGAGGTTATAACTATCCAGTTGCTCTGGAAGGTGCACTAAAGTTAAAAGAGATAACGTACATACATGCAGAGGGGTATCCGGCTGCGGAAATGAAACACGGGCCTATTGCACTAGTAGACAAAGATATGCCTGTAGTTTTTATTGCTACTAAAGATAAGGTTTATACAAAGGTCTTAAGTAATATTGAGGAGATTCGTACACGTGGCGGCAAGGTGGTAGCAATAGCAAGTGAGGGAGATAGTGAAATTTCAGGAAGGGTAGATCATGTTTTTTATATTCCTGAAACTATAGATGCATTAACACCAATTCTATCCGTGGTTCCACTTCAATTATTGGCTTATCATATGTCAGTTATGAAAGGCTATGATGTTGATAAACCACGAAATCTGGCCAAGAGTGTTACTGTGGAATGATAATCATATTATGATTATTTAGGACCTACCTATTAAAATATAGTTTCTACACTTATAAAAACAATTCCAAAAAACCTCTTTCCGTGAACAAGGATGAATAGTCATAATATTTATGGGCATGGTTACTAAAGCAGATGTCATCTTATTGCACACGGTAAACGCAATTGCTAACGAATAACTAGTTTAGTATATCCGTCACTTCAAATGTAACGAACACGTCCAAAAATACTTAATTCTTTTAGATAGTAAGTGCCATGATAATCTAAGAATAAGATATCCGATTCAGCATTTCTTGTTGCAAAGCTCGACAATGGGCTTTTTTTATGGTATTCTTCACTTATTTACTCCAAACATTTTTTAAAATAACAAATCACCGGTATATTGTATATGCATAAACAAACTAAAGTTAATTACTTTGGAATTGTAACATCAACGGTGTTGGTTCTTTGTTTAATTATTATTAATGGTTGTGCCAATACCGGTCCTCGAATATCCAAAGAAGAACTGAAAAAAGTAGAGGAAGAGATAGAGACACTTGCAACAGAGATGTATATCAAGGACTGGATCAGAACGTGGAATGTGGGATTAAACATCCTCAGTGTGTTACCTGAAGGGTCATTAAAAACAAGAGCGGTGATAGGAGTTCTAATAGAGGATAATTCAGAGGAAATTGCTAAGTTGTTTAGTCTTCAAACTGAAGAAGGCTGTGTTGTAATAGCGGTAGCCGATAATAGTATAGCTGGGGCAGCAGGTATCAAATCTGGTGACCTCATAAAAGAAATAGATGGCGAAGAGATTAATGATAAAAACCAAGTCGTGTTTACGGCTGGCAAACCCACCATAATTATTATAGAAAGAGATGGCATCAAGTTGTCTTTTAAACTAAAACCAGAGAAGATACCATACGTAAGGATTACGCTTAAACAAACCGGTAAGATTAATGCTTATGCTAAGTTTACGGGCATTCAGTTTACGACAGGGATGGTTCACTTTGTAAAGGATAATGACGAGTTGGCTGTTATAGTGGGGCATGAGTTAGCTCATATTATTTCAAAACACCTTCCCAAGAATATGAGTATAGCCGCGTTGTGTGGGGCATTGGGAGGTCTGACGGGACCTTTTGCTCCCCTTACAACTCAGGCTCTATACGCACCATATAGCAGGGGAAATGAAAGAGAGGCAGATTTTCTGGGGCTCGTTTATGCTCACAGTGCAGGTTACGACATAGAAACGGGTGTAGAACTCTGGAAGCGATTCGCACTTGAAATCCCCAAGAGCCGTTCTAAAAGCTTTCTCCGCAGTCATCCTGCAAGCACTGAACGTATTTTACGAGTTAAAAAGGTAGTAGAGCTGATAAAATCTGGTAAGAATCCATTAAAATAATGACGAACGGACGCTGATTTGTTTGACAAATAATACAAACCATAATATCATTTAAATTAACAAAACAAGTATTTATGTAACTTAAGACATGACAGATGTTATAAAAAATAAAAGGCATATACAAGAAATTGCATTACAAAACCTGAATGATGGTGTGTTTGTATTCGATAAGAACAGGAAAATAATCGTTTTTAATGCTGCCTGTGAAAGAATAGGAGGTATTTCAAAAGAGGAAATTATAAGTAACGATTATAACTGTCTTGATGTTTTTAAATGCCATTGTTCAGATGGATCGTCTCTATCATTATGTCCTGGCCTTGAGATTTTTAAGGGAAAGCGTTCCAAGATATCACGCGAATATGTTATCAAGACAAAAGATGGAAGCGAAAAGTGGGTAATAACTAATTACTCTTCCATAAAGGATCAAAAAGGCGAGATAGAATATGTGGTGGGTGTCATACGTGATATTACTGAGAGAAAGATGTTCAATGATGAGTTTATAAAGATTAAGACACTATCTACACTGGGACAGTTTAGTAATGAACTGGCACATGAGATTAAGAATCCTTTAAATGCCATTACTATTCAAATGTTATTGTTAGAAAGAGAGATTAACAAAGATGGATTAAAATCTAAAAAAGAACTGTATGAAGTTGTAAAAGTGGTTAAGGAAGAGATAAATAGATTAAACAAACTGATGTCGGATTGCTTGGAATTTTCAAGATCAGGGGGTTTAAATCGTAAATATGAAGATGTTGGCAATATTGTTGAAGAATTACTGAACCTTGTTAATCCTCATGCAGACTTGAATGGGATTAGCATACGTTTAAAGTTAAAGGGAAGATGTTCGCAAATTTTAGTAGACAGGGATAAACTGAAACAGGCATTGTTGAATATAATAATAAATGCTATAGAAGCTATGCCGGGTGGAGGGAATATAGATTTAAAAGTTACACAAAAGGATGATAACGTAAAAATAGTTATAAGTGATACAGGACCTGGAATACCAGAGGAAGAACATGATAATGTTTTTAATCTATTTTATTCGACTAAGAGTGGTGGAACCGGTGTAGGTTTGGCTGTTACGCAGAATATTGTTCAAGCTCACGGAGGCAGCGTAAGATTTAGAAACCTTAAAAAAGGTACAGAATTTACAATTACTTTACCATTATATTAAGTATATCATTTTAAGAAAATTATGAAAAGACCAAGAATATTATTGGTAGATGATGATAAGAACACAGTTAATGGCCTGAAAAAGATTCTTCTGCAGGATGGTTATGATACCAGTTGTGCTCTGACGGGCTATGAGGCATTAAATGAAATTGAAAGGAAACACTTTGATGTAGTAATAACGGATATGAATTTACCAGATATTAGTGGTTTTACCGTAATAGAAGATGTAAAAAAGAGAGACATTGATACCGCCGTCGTGATGATAACGGCATATAGTACTATACAAACAGCTATAGATGCAGTAAAAAAGGGAGCAGAAGATTACTTAACAAAACCCATAAATATTGACGAATTAGAATTGATACTTACCAGGATATGGGAAAAACAACTCCTCATATTGCAGAATAAGGACCTGAGACAACAATTAGACGAGAAGTATAATTTTTCAAGTCTTATAGGAAATACACCTGGAATGCAGATCATTTGCAAAACAATCTCAGAGATTGCTCCTGCTGCTGCGACTGTATTAATCTATGGTGAAACTGGAACAGGTAAAGAACTTATAGCAAACGCAATCCATTATAATAGTGATAGAAAGGATAAACCATTTATTGCCCTCCATTGTGCCTCTTTATCTGAAGGCGTGTTAGAAAGTGAACTTTTCGGACATGAAAAAGGTTCCTTTACGGGGGCAATAAACCAGAGGCGTGGGAGGTTTGAATTAGCTAACGGAGGTACCCTATTCCTTGATGAAGTTGGAGAAATGAGCCCACATGTTCAGATAAAGTTATTAAGGGTGCTTGAGACTGGAAGTTTCGAAAGAGTAGGCGGAGAGAAGACTCTTGAATCGGATGTTAGAATTGTTGCGGCAACTAACAAAGACCTGGAAAAAGAAATAAAAGAAGGGAGGTTTAGGCAGGATCTATATTACAGGCTTAATGTTATAAACCTGAGACTTCCAGCATTGAGGGAAAGGAAAGACGATATTTCTTTATTGGCAGATTTTTTTCTCATAAAATATTCAAAAAAGAATAAGAAGAATATTAAAGGATTTACTCCACAAACTATAAGAATATTGAATAATTATAACTGGCCAGGCAATGTCAGGGAGCTTGAAAATGTAATTGAGAGATCTGTGATTATGGCAAAAAACAAGCTTATAGAACCAGAAAATCTCCCATCAAATATAAATCTATTTACGAGAAGAGGCAAAAAGATAATGTTGTCTATACCATTTGGAACTGCCTTGAAAGAAGCCGAGAAAAAGATTATTCTTGAAACACTTCAAGCTTCCAATGGCAATAAGTCTAAGGTTGCTAGAACTCTAGGTATTTCAACACGAAAGATTGAGTACAAACTTAAAGAATGGAATAACGGAATCAACTGGAATAAGTCTTGATTGTGGAATTTACTTTTTAAATTGCGGTTATAGAATTATCGAATCAAATTATTAAGTACAAGGAAATATTATGAGAAATAATATCGTACATGTTGGAGCTCATGAACTAAAGTATGAGATACGCGAGATAGTAACGGTTGGTGATAAGTTAAGTGATGCGGGATTGGATATTTGCTGGGAAAATATCGGAGACCCTGTTAATAAGGGCGAAAAAATACCGCTCTGGATTAAGGAGGTAATAAAAAAGGCTGTAGATGAGGATTCCTCCTTTGCGTATTGTCCAACAAAGGGGTTGGAAGAGACGAGAGAATTCTTGGCAGGTCTTTGTAATAAGCGAAAAAAGATACAAATAACAAAAGAAGACATTATTTTCTTTAACGGTATTGGTGATGCAATATCAAAAATCTATAACTATTTAAGAAAAGAGACAAGGGTAATCGGTCCAACACCCGCTTATTCCACTCATTCATCAGCAGAAGCCGCACACGCAGGAGAAGATCATCTAATGTACAGATTGGAGCCCAGCAATAAGTGGTTTCCTGATTTAGAGGATCTGCGTAATAAGGTAAAGAGCAATCAGGATATTTCTGGTATCTTAATAATCAATCCAAATAACCCGGCAGGTTCGGTATATCCAAAAGAAATAATGGGAGAATTTGTGAGGATTGCTGAAGAATTTGAACTATTCGTAATATGCGATGAAGTGTATATGAATATAATATATAATGGAAGCGTTCCGATCCAATTAAGTGATGTTGTAAATAATGTGTGTGGTATTTCAATGAAGGGAATTTCCAAAGAACTACCATGGCCAGGAGCAAGATGTGGATGGATAGAGACTTACAACAAAGACATAAATCCAATTTTCAGGAAATACATTAATACAGTGCTTCATGCAAAGATGCTGGAAGTATGTTCGACTACTTTACCTCAGAAGGTTATACCAAAATTATTGTGTGATCCGAGATACAAAGAATATCATGTCATGAGAAATAAGATATATGAAAGAAGATCCAAGTATGCTTATGATACATTAAAGAAAACCGATGGCATAATCGTAAACAAAACAAATGGCACATTTTACATGACGGTCTGTTTTAAGGATGGTGTTCTGAATGATAGACAAAAATTGGTAATTAAGAACAATAAGATAAGAAATTACATAGAAGATATTGTTCAAGATGTTGAACTTGATAAAAGATTTGTATATTACTTACTAGGAGCTACAGGAATATGTGTAGTACCATTAACTGGCTTTAGCTGTGACTTCTATGGCTTTAGGATAACACTGTTAGAGACTAACGAAGGAAAATTCGAATGGATATTTACGACCATCTCAGAGAAAATAAAAGATTACCTAAATTCTTGAATTGACGAAATCAAATATTAATGAAAAAGTTGCGGTAAAATCAAGAACCTTGTTCTTATACAATTCATATTACATTCAAGTATCTGAAAATTCTCACAACTACCATTTTGAACGTCTCCACTTTTTTAATCTTTGCAACAAAACACGAAAAAGCGGATTGACTATATAACTGGTTCCGAAAATATTTCACCGTTATTTCTTTTGAAAATAGCAACTAGCGAAATATTTTCGCTTTTGTGGTGTCCACAATATTCATAAATTCTTTTTAAGCTTTAAAATCAAGTCATAAGGCTTGATAAAATCACAACATATGCGAGGGCTTTGATTTTGTTTGGCAAATAAATGCTTTTGGTATGAATATTGCTATTTTAAAGCAACAATGTCAGTTTTTTATTTTTTTTTACATTTTTTAGGAGGGGTTAGTTATGGCATCAGCAGAAGCATTTGTAGATCAGTTGCAAGAGGATTGTTTAAAACATCCTGCATTAAACCATTCATATTTAAAGAAGTTTGAAGCGGGAAAAGTGAATAAAGATCATGTTAAACTGTTTGCCGAGCAGTATTACTGCTTTTCACGTCATTTCTCCAGATACCTGGCAGCTTTGGTGGCTATTACTCCAGATGAAGCATCAAGGGCGCCATTAATAAAAAATCTTCATGAAGAATATGGTGGACGCCAGGAAGAGAATCGTGATATGGACCCAGAACTGACACATCCTGCAATATTCAGAATGTTTTTAAGATCAGTTGGGATTGATACATCGCCTGAAGGGTTGAATGCTATCAAACCATTGCCAGAAACTAAACTTTTTGTAGATAAATATCTGAATATCAGGTTTCTCAACTATTTAGAGGCTTTTGGAGGTCTTGGACCAGGTACAGAATACATAGTACCAAAGATGTATACGTACATACGTGAGGGATGTAGAAAGGCAGGTTTGAGTGAGGATGATGTGCTTTTCTTTTCAGCCCACATAGAACTGGATGTAGAACATGCAGAAGGCATAAAAAATTCTTTGATCCCCTTTGCCCAAACGGAAGATCACCAGGAAATACTACGTTTTGGCGCAATGGATTTTCTTGATGCCAGGACTGTGCTATGGGATGGGTTAGAAAGGGCTAGCGGGATTTAGGTTTTAGTCATTTATACAAAATCGCTCAATTCAGATGCTAATTATCTTATTTTATGAAAGGGTAGAAACGAGATTGAAAAAGCAATGCTGGCTTGCTGGTGAATTGGGGAGTATCGCAAGACTCGTACGGATATTTGAAAGGACTAGAATCACAGATAGTTAAACGTGTTTATGCCGCACGATACAGATAGCGTTTGCATCAACTCTTCCATAGTAGATGGATTGAGCCTGTGAACGCTGTCTGGTTTACGGTTTCTGAGTCTGTGCCCCGTGATTTATTCACTCTTTAAACTGACGGTTTGTAGTAAAATGAAAAGAAAATTAGGTAGTTTTTAGTCTTGCCCAAGACTTTTTTCCAGATGATACTTAAACATTAGTACGCCAAGCAAAGTTTGACGCTTCTTCAATTACAACGTCTTGTAATTCCTCTTTTACTTCTTCATTTGATAAGGTTAATAGTAATATACCCGTTCATATAATTAACTTCCTGAATTTGATTGGCAGCAGGAAAGATTACTATAACCTAAACCAAGCTATTTTTTAAGTTCAATAGTGCTATATTTTTTTGATTCGAAAAATAATAGATCAGGCCCATTGGGCTGGGGTTGTGGTGTGATTCTACCTACCTGTCTGAAGGACAGGCATAATCACCTAAGCAAATTCCTTGATGAGGAATTGCCAATGACTAATGTGTTGTATTTTCTGTCATTTCCATGGTATTGCCCACGTGGCAAACAAAAAGGAATCTAATCCTGACTTTCTCCAGGACATGTTTTCATAATTTGCTGTGACTCAGATGATCATGAGGATTTAATACAGCAGCTACTTATAAATTTATATCATTTATTGAGTGTTATAAAAACCACACCTACTCAAATATCTTCTCCTGATTATTAAGAAGGGGATAAAGGGGAGGTTGCATTTATTCTAGAAAAAATTGCTAAATTTAGGTATAATATTTGAGTAAAAATTTAAAAATGATGAAGATTAAAAGCTTTACGTCTGGAAGGACTTTTATCAGCCGTTGAAGATATGAGTTGTTTCCATACGGCCTGTTTTATTGAATAATCCCCTTGTACTCAAAAGACATTATAAACACGCACATTAAAAAACCTTTGAAAAAAAGGAACAAAAGTGGACATGCCTGAGATTAATAATTTTAAAAAGTTCAATTTAGCGGGATACCCCGAACGATTCGGGTTGTACGATCCGAAATATGAGCACGATGCATGCGGTGTCGGTTTTGTGGCAAATATTGACGGTACACCTACCCATACGATCATCAAGAATGCTATACAGGTTTCAATTAATTTAGAACACCGTGGCGCCATTGGAAGTGACAAACTCACAGGCGACGGAGGCGGACTTCTACTGCAAATCCAGGATGACTTTTTCCGTCAAGTATGCATCGAACAGGGCCTGGAATTGCCGCATCCTGGAAAATACGGAGTAGGAATGTTTTTCCTGCCTCAGGAAGAAACAAAGATTGAAAAATGCAAGCAAGCGGTACGGGAAATAGTTGAAGCTGAAAATTGCACGCTGCTGGGCTGGAGAGACGTTCCCAGCAATGGCAATTCCCTGGGAGAACTCAGCCGTTTAACACAACCCACAGTACATCAGGTTTTTGTAACAAGCGACACACTTGAAGGTGCAGACTTTGAAAGAAAATTATACGTCATCAGACGATGTATAGAAAAAGAAATCGACTCATGGACAAAAGAAGATTTTAGCCAGTTTTACATTTGTAGCTTTAGTCATAAGACCATTGTTTACAAAGGATTATTGATTGGAAGCCAGTTACCTGTATTCTTCCCTGATCTAAACGACCAGCGTTTTACATCAGCGTTTGCCATTATCCATCAGCGTTATAGCACGAACACCTTTCCTACCTGGAATTTGGCACAACCTTTCCGGTGTCTTGCGCATAATGGAGAAATCAATACAATTCGGGGAAACATCAACCAGATGAAGGCCCGGGAGAAGAATTTAAAATCTGAACTCTTTGGCGATGATATAGAAAAAATCAAGCCTGTGATTCAAAATGAATTCGGCAGTGACTCGGCTATCTTTGACAATGTTTTTGAATTGATCATCAACACGGGTAGGTCGCTTGCACATGCTGCCATGATGATGGTTCCCGAAGCCTGTGGAAAAAAATATTATATGAGTGAAGACAAACGCGGGTTTTATGAGTATCACGCTTCTTTTATGGAACCATGGGATGGCCCTGCCGCGATTGTCATTACTGACGGACGGTATATTGGGGCCATGCTGGACAGAAACGGATTAAGGCCCGCGCGTTATACAGTAACCAAAGATGGTATGATCGTCATGGCCTCTGAGACTGGTGTGCTTGATATCCCGGGAGGGGAAGTACGCCAACGCGGCAGATTGCAACCCGGAAAAATGTTTCTGGTCGATTTAGATCAAAACCGAATTGTCCCAGATAATGAAATCAAGGCCAAGATATCGAGACAGGCTCCTTATCGGCGTTGGTTGAAAGAAAACCTGATTGAACTCCGTGGGCTTTTTAACCCATCCAGGGTTCCAGAAATTGATTTGAAAGTGTTAAGAACCCAGCAACATGCGTTCGGGTATACTGAAGAGGATATCAACGTTATAATTTCGCATATGGCCAGCCGGGGGCAGGAGCCAATCGGCGCGATGGGGAATGACAATGCACTGGCGGTGCTGTCCAACAAGCCTCAACTGTTATTTCATTATTTTAAGCAATTGTTTGCACAGGTAACCAACCCTCCCATTGATCCTTTACGTGAAGAACTGGTGATGTCACTGATGAATTATATTGGGAGAAAAGGAGGACTCCTTGAAGAAACGCCTGAACATTGCAAACAGATTAAACTGTCTCATCCTATCTTAACACCAACAGATATGTGGCGGATTCGCAATGCCAATCATCCGAATCTGACGGTCAGGAAAATCGACATTCTTTTCCCAGCACAAGGAGGAGGTCCTGCTTTAAAATCAGCAATGGACTCGCTTTTCGAAAAAGCTGAAAAACATATTGCCGATGGTGCTAATATCCTGGTCATGACTGACAGGTATATAGATAAGGACCGTTGTCCCATTCCATCTCTTCTTGCCGTTTCAGGCCTGTATCACCACTTAATCAAGAAGGGTCTGCGGAATAAATGCGGACTGATAATTGAAACTGGTGAGGCAAGAGAAGTTATGCACTTTTCTCTTTTGATTGCATTTGGAATTACCGCAATTTGCCCCTACGTCGCCTTCAGCTCTGTAAGAGAATTGGCAGAACAGGAACTGCTGGCAGATCACAAACATCCTGAAGATGCAATGGACGCCTATATTTCTGCGATCAAGAAAGGGCTTTTGAAGTCGTTTAGCCGCATGGGTATTTCAACTATCAGAAGTTTCTTTGGTTCTCAGATTTTTGAGGCTGTTGGAATAGAGAAATCAGTAATTGATGAATACTTCTGTGATACTGCTTCTCGTATAGGCGGTATAGGTCTGGAGGAAATAGCACAGGAAGTCTATGCGCGGCACCGTAATGCATTCCCTCCTATAGGTAATCCTGATGAACTCCTGGATGTCGGTGGCTATTTTTCTGTAAGATACGGCGGCGAAAAACATCTCTGGACTCCTGAGTCTGTCTACAAGCTGCAGCAGGCAACACGAAACAATGACTATAAAATCTTCAAAGAATATACAAACCTGATTGATGACCAGACAAAAGAGCTAGCGACATTACGCGGTCTTTTTGAATTTAAAGAGTGTGACAAGATACCAATAAGTGAAGTCGAACCAGTCGAAAATATCATGAAGCGATTTGTTACAGCGGCAATGTCTTTTGGCTCAATCAGCAGGGAAACCCATGAAGCTATCGCTATTGCAATGAATCGAATTGGTGGCCGAAGTAATTCAGGCGAAGGCGGAGAAGACCCTAAACGGTTTAAGACGCTTCCAAACGGGGATCGGAAAATATCCAAAATCAAGCAGGTTGCATCCGGCCGGTTTGGGGTAACCAGCGAGTACCTGGTTAGTGCTGAAGAGATTCAAATCAAGATGGCCCAGGGCGCCAAGCCGGGAGAGGGTGGACAATTACCCGGACATAAGGTGAGCGCTGAGATTGCAAGAGTACGGCATACAACTCCAGGGGTTTCACTGATTTCACCTCCACCCCATCATGACATTTATTCAATAGAAGACTTAAAACAGATAATTTACGACCTCCATTGTGCCAACTCTAACGCCAAGGTATCTGTAAAGCTGGTTTCAGCAGCCGGTGTCGGCACCGTCGCTGCAGGGGTAGCCAAAGCCAAGGCCGATCTGGTCTTAATCAGTGGCTTTGACGGAGGCACTGGAGCTGCACCATGGTCCAGCATTATGCATGCCGGTTTACCCTGGGAGCTTGGACTGGCCGATACTCAGCAAACACTGGTGGTCAATCGGCTTCGAGATAGAATTGTTGTGCAGACGGATGGGCAATTGAAAACAGGGCGAGATCTTGTGATTGCGGCACTGCTTGGCGCTGAAGAATTTGGGTTTGGAACTGCCGTCCTGGTCACGTTAGGCTGTGTCCTGATGAGAAAATGCCACATGAATACCTGCCCTGTGGGTGTGGCAACTCAAGATCCGGTTTTACGTGCTAATTTTGGCGGACAGGCCGAATTCACAGAGCGCTTCTTTAGATTTATTGCTCAGGAAATGCGTGAATATATGGCAGTGCTTGGCTTTAAAACTGTCGATGAAATGGTGGGTCGTGTTGATAAAATCGAAGTTAGAAAGGCCATAAACCATTGGAAATCGAAGCATCTGGATTTCAGTGCACTTTTAACACACCCTGCTACCAATAATGAAACAGTATTGCGCTGTGTCCGGAAACAGGATCATGAATTATCCAGCTCGCTTGATAATGAATTGATAAAGTTATCTGGAAGCGCTTTAACTCAAAAGGAACCAGTCGTAATTGAAATTCCAATTCGAAATGTTAATCGAACGGTGGGAACTATGCTCAGTAGTGAAGTTACCCGGAGTTTTGGGTCGATAGGGCTTCCTGAAGATACGATCCAGTTGAATTTTAAAGGATCTGCCGGGCAAAGTCTTGGCGCCTTCCTGGCTCCTGGCATAACGATACGCGTTGAGGGTGACGCAAACGACTATGTAGGTAAGGGAATGTCAGGGGGCAAAATTATAGTTAATCCATATCAGGAATCAACATTCAGACCTTATCAAAATATAATTGCAGGTAACGTAATCCTCTATGGCGCTACGGGAGGGGAAATATACCTCCATGGTATGGTTGGAGAACGGTTTGCTGTCAGGAACAGTGGTGCAACAGCAGTCGTTGAAGGCGTTGGTGATCACGGATGTGAGTACATGACGGGGGGTACGGTGGTGGTTATTGGCCAGACTGGTAACAACTTTGGCGCCGGAATGAGCGGCGGAATCGCCTATGTCTACGATGAGCACGAGTGGTTCGGGATGAGGTGTAACCTGGATATGGTCGATCTGGAGAGTGTCTGGACAGAAGAGGACAAAGATACCCTTCACACTTTGCTGGAAAAACATTTAAAATATACTCAAAGCGCTAGAGCCAGAGACATCCTTAATCACTGGGAAAGCCGTCTGCCATTATTCGTAAAAGTTATGCCAATGGAATATAAACAATCACTTGAACGGATTCGCCAGGAAGAACATCGTGACGATGAACAGGTTTTAGTGACAGAGGAGGTATTTAGTGGGTAAACCGACAGGATTTCTCGAGACTGACCGGCAGGCTGGCGTCAAACGTCCGATCAAGGAACGTATAAAGGATTTTAATGAATTCGAAAGCAATCTTTCTTATGATGAATTGGAAGGACAGGCAAGTCGTTGTATGGATTGTGGAGTTCCGACATGCCATGCCTTCGGGTGCCCCGTTAAAAACAGAATTCCGGATTGGAACGAACTGATTTATCGAGGCCACTGGAAACGGGCATTGGCGCTATTGCATTCAACCAACAACTTCCCTGAATTTACAGGACGGGTATGTCCCGCTCCATGTGAACCGTCCTGTATCTTGTCAATTAACCGGGAAGCAGTCTCAATCAGACAGATTGAGAAGCAATTAGTCGAACGAGGATGGGAAGAAGCCTGGATCCAGCCACAGCCTGCTGTAATTAAGACAGGCAAGCGTGTAGCCATCATAGGTTCGGGACCTGCGGGACTTGCAGCGGCACAACAATTAGTTCGAAAAGGCCACGACGTTATTGTGTTTGAAAAAGAAGATAGAATAGGAGGCATGTTGCGATATGGAATACCAGATTATAAATTAGACCGCCATGTCCTTGACAGAAGGCTGGAACAGTTGTGCAAAGAAGGCGTTGTCTTTGAAACCCGCGTGAATGTGGGAACAGACATTTCGGGTATGTATTTGTCACGGACTTTTGATGCGGTTGTTATTTGTGTTGGCGCACAAATTCCCAGGAATCTGGAAATACCCGGGCGGGAGTTGGAGGGAATCCATTTTGCTATGCCTTTCCTGGCTCAACAAAACCGTAGAATTGCAGGCGACACCATTCCGGAAAATGAAGTGATCACGGCTAAGGGAAAGCATGTCATCATCATTGGAGGAGGAGATACGGGATCAGATTGTATTGGAACCAGTATTCGGCAGGGAGCCGCCAGCGTAACACATATCTATTACCAGGATATTCCACCTGAGGAACGACCGCTCTGCAATCCCTGGCCGGAATGGCCCAAAACATTCAAAACAAGCTCATCACAGGAAGAAGGGTGTGATAGATTCTGGAAATACCAGACAAAAGCATTTATTGGCGAAAGGGGTTGTCTGACCGGGATTAAGGTGGCCGAACTGGAGTGGACGAGGCCAAAGGACGGTTCACGCGGCGCTTACACTGAAAAACCAGATTCCGAAAAAATTATTCCGGCGGATCTGGTATTTCTGTCAATTGGTTTTCAGCATTGCGAACATGGCCCTCTTCTGATGGACATGAAGCTTGAGTTTGACAAAAGAGGCAATTTAAAAAAAGATGATAATATGATGACGTGTCTCCCTGGTATTTTTGTTGCCGGTGATGCCGAACTTGGGGCGACCCTGGTTGTTGATGCTATTTTCAGGGGTCGCCAGGCCGCAGAAGGGGTGCACAAATATTTGACATCCGAAAGGACATAACCATTTTACTTTATCTTGTCAATAATAAAGGGTGCTGTTGTCATTATTTAGTTCTATTTAGTTACCCGATTGGGCTTTTACTAATCAGAGCAATAAGTAGTTTGCATTTATTGGTAATTATGGTACACTGCTTAAATGGAGACAAAAGATGGCCGTTCTCTTTCTCCAAGTACCCAAGAAGCGATAAGGATTAAAGCTGTGAAAGCTGTCATCGCTGGAAAATCTCAAGTTGAGGTTGCCAAAATATTTGGAATAACACGTCAAGCATTGGGTAAGTGGATTAATAAATATCGTGAAGATGGTGCTAAATCTCTTAAAGCTAAAAAGCAAGGGCGCCCCAAAGGTGGAGCCCTTCTTCCGTGGCAGGCTGCTCAAATTGTTAGGACCATCCAAGATAAGACTCCAGAACAACTGAAATTTCCTTTTTATCTTTGGACAAGAGAGTCTATTGCCTTGTTGATAGAAAAACGTTTTGGAATAAAGCTTTCCATTTGGACAGTTGGAAGGTACTTGGCCCGATGGGGGTTTTCTCCTCAAAAACCTCTCCGTAGGGCCTATGAACAAAAGCCAGAACAAGTGAAAGATTGGCATAAAATAGAATATCCAAGGATTAGAGATCAAGCTAAGCTTGAGAAAGCCGAGATTTACTGGGGAGATGAAATGGGTCTGCGTTCTGATCATACTGTTGGTCGTACCTATGGAAGGCGTGGCCAAACACCTGTTATTCCCGGAACAGGACAACGTTTTTCTTGCAACATGATCTCTGCCATTACTAATAGAGGACGTCTCAATTTTATGGTCTTTAAAGACACATTTCGAGTAGAAGTATTCAGGGATTTTCTTAAGCGTATGCTTAGACAAATTAAGCGTAAGATATTTTTGATTGTAGATGGGCATCCTGTTCATCGTTCAGTTAAGTTGAAAAATTGGCTAAAAAAAAATACTAATCGTATTCGTGTTTTCTTTCTACCTGCATATAGTCCAGAACTAAATCCTGATGAAATCCTTAATCAGAATGTTAAAAGTAATGCCGTTGGAAGAAAAAGAGCTTATTCCAGAGACCAGCTCATTAAAAATGTTCGATCCTATTTGAGAAACCGTCAGCGTAAGCCATATATAGTCAAAAATTATTTCAAAGAGAAGCATGTTCAATATGCTTCAATGTAAACTATTTAATGCTCCCGGTAGTAACTTACAAAACTAAGTTTTGCACTTATTAGTTGAAGTTACGTTATATAACAATAGATTTACTTATAAAATAAGTTATGTAATGTTACATATTTACTCTTTTATTGCAAAAAACTATAATTTGTTAAGTCATTTTGCTGATAAGTATTGAAAAACTAATAGACAAAAGACTAACCAGGTATAAAACTGCACTAATCAATACAATAATATAAAAGTAATGTTATCTGAATCAAGGAAAAACTTCTTGACAAATATGCATAATTAATACATACTCATGCATATAATAAGGTGATAAATTATGAGAACAACATTAAATATAGAAGATAAGTTGATTGAAAAGGCATCAAAATTGACCGGTGTTAAGGAAAAAACAGCTCTTGTCAAATTGGGATTGGAAGCCCTGATTGCAATGGAGAGTAGCAAGAGACTTGCTAAATTGGGGGGTACTGAGAAGAAATTGACGATGATACCCAGGAGAAAAACAGGAAACCTATAAGATGCTTCTTGTTGACACATCAGTGTGGGTATTCCACTTTCGAGAAGGCAATGCCAAGCTCATAAACTTATTGAATAATGGCTATGTTATTTGTCATCCTTTCATTGTTGGCGAGTTGGCTTGTGGGCATCTCAAGAACAGATATGAGATACTTTCACTTCTTCAAACGCTACCTATGGCAATCCAAGCAGAACATGAAGAAGTTTTGCTTTTCATAGAGAATAATCGATTGATGGGAAAAGGATTAGGATATATTGACATCCACTTGCTTGCTTCAGCAGTATTGACAAGAGTCCCTATCTGGACGCTTGACAAAAAACTTAATGAAATATCTAAAAAACTTGCTTTGGGTTTTGATAAGAAATAATAAGATAACAAGCGGCTGGAGCTAACGGCGTACACTCTGTGTGCTATTTTGTTTTTAGAGACTCACCAAGTCTCCTTTATCCCCGCCGTAGTTCAGCCTTTTCGTTAGCAGAAAGGAGACGAAAGATGAAAGAAGAACGAAAAGAAGCGATGGGTACGATGACGTTCTGCCTGGTGTGGATAGGGATCGCGGTAGTGCTTTTTCTGTTTCAAGCACACTACCGTTTAGACGATTTCATAGACGGGGTCCTCAGCAAGGGGACAATTGCGAGTTTGATCAAGATAACAGTTAGCTTACTTTGGATCCTCATTTACTTCGGCGGGTTCTTTGGGTTCTTTGTTGGTGCAAAACAGTTTGTCACAGGAAAAAAGACCGAGTCACAGACCAAGACAGGAGAAGTCAAAGTAGAGAACGCCCAGGGCACTGCAGCGGACGAGGACAAGCCGCGCCGCTGAGCTTGGACGTTAGGCTATGTATATCTTTCAAATGGTAAGATGCTTAATGAAGAAATTGTTAAGGCTGGTTATGCCAGTGTTATGACTATACCGCCTAACGTAAAGTATCAAGATAGGTTTTTAAGAGCATATAGGGAAGCAAGGGAGAAAAAGAGAAGATTATGGGGAGAAATGATTTATGAAAATAGGTGAGTTTTTTGTTAAAAACAATTACATTACACTGGAAGCAAAAAATGATGCATTGGAATTTCAAAAAAATAACAGAGACTTACGCATAGGAGAGATTCTTGTTAAGATTAATGCAATTACAAAAGAACAGTTAGGTAAATACGTTAGTGAATATGAAGAAGTCGATAAAGAAAACGTATGAAGATTCTAAGAAGCAAGAAAAGGGGTCGTCGCTACAATATTCTGTAAACTTAGTGTAGTTTCAATATCTATCTGTTTGTCCTGTACTTGTAGAATCTGAGTCTGTTTGTCCTGTATCTGTATAACCTGAGTCTATTTGTCCTTTAATTGTAGACTCTCCGGTTAAACGTTCTTTTTCTAGTCTTTCGACCTTTTCTTCTAGAGTAGCAATTCTTTTCGACTGGGAAGAACATCCTATATTAAGCAATCCAAGAGAAATTATTGCAATTGTGAACACGTAAAAACATTTTGAATATATTCTATCCATGTCTTTTCTATCCCCCTTTGGTTAAGTTTTATTAAAATTATTATAGATTTATGATTTTCAAATAATAGTTCTTTTCCATTTGATTTTTCTACTCTAAAACTTCATATTATTTGATTCGGAAACTTGCCATAAAAGGTTTTTCTATTCTTCCATATTTTCTTCTTTCTTGACCATTAATCATAGTATAATCCTCCTATCTTTAATGATAAGCATGTGGATAGTATCACTTCTGTAATAGCCTGTCAAGATAGGTTTAATCATCATTTTTCCTATTGATTTTAGTAAACAGCATCACTATCATAAACCTCAGAATTTCAACAATCTACTAAAGTCTCGCTTTCATAAGCAAGACTCATACTCCATCAATCGATGGATATACTTTTATATTTGCAACAAGTTACTACTCACCATGCAAACCTGTAAAATTTTTGATTGTTGATGAATTGCATCACCACGGTAAACCCAGTAAAAATCAATAAAAGATTGCCATTATTCCCACTATGAAAAAGCATAACACATCTATAAAAGGCTGGCCAAAGGAAGACAGGCCAAGAGAAAAATTGCTAAAGAATGGTGAACATACATTAAGTGATTCGGAGTTGTTAGCAATTCTTTTAAGAACAGGTATAAAGGGACAAAGTGCTATTGATCTGGCCAGAGGAATATTACGAAAATTTAAAACCTTCCACAACATGAGTCATACTGATATGAGAGATTGGAAGGACTTTAAGGGTTTAGGTAATGCCAAGATCGCACAACTAAAGGCAGCTATAGAGATTGCAAGGCGTTTTAATAATCGGGAAGAAAAAGGGAAGAAAAAAACAATTAAATTTACCGAAGAAGTGGTTGAATTATTTAAATCAAGGATGGGAGGCCTTAAAAATGAAGTTTTCAAGGCTATTTTATGTGACGCTAGAAATAGAATTATCGAAGTAGTTGAGATAGCTCATGGGACTCCCACAGAGTCTTATCCCATAGTGAGAGAAATAATGTCTAAAGCCTTGCAAAGTTTTGCCTCTGGAATTATTTGTATTCATAATCATCCCTTTGGAGAGCCTAATCCGAGCAAAGAAGATGAGACCTTTACCTCGGCGTTAAAAGAGGCAGGCAAATTTATGGATATTAAACTCCTAGACCACATCATATTTGGAGAAGAGGAATTCTATAGTTTTGACAAGAGAGTAACTAAGAAATATTAATTAATATGTTAAACGAAAATTTATCAGAAAATCAAACTCGCAAAAAGATTATTGATGGCTTACTGGAAAAAGCTGGCTGGCATTTAAATGACCATTCGGAAGTAATAGAAGAATTCGAAATAACGGGAACAGGTATTTCTCGTCCTACAAGTGCTCAAAATCGTCCAGATTTTAATCCTTCAGGGTTTTCAGATTATCTTTTACTTGACAGGGCTGGAGATCCACTAGCTGTTATAGAGGCAAAACGTACATCCCGTGACCCAGTGGTAGGTAAACAACAGGCTGAAGATTATGCAGATGGTATAAAGAAAATAACAGGATTTGATCCGTTTATCTTCCTTACAAATGGATATGAAATGTGGTATTGGAATAGACAGCGTTATGCTCCAGCTATGATCCACGATTTCTTTACAAGACATGACCTGGAGCGCATTCGACACCAGAACGAATTTAGAAAAGACCTGCATTCTGTTACCATAAAACCTACAATTGTGGATAGAGATTACCAGATAGAGGCAATAAAGCATGTCTTTGATCGTCTTATAAAAAACAGAAGAAAATTTCTTTTAGTTATGGCAACAGGAACAGGAAAGACAAGAACTGCTATGGCCTTAATTGATGTCCTTATGCGTGCAGGTTGGGTACAAAAAGTGCTTTTTTTAGTAGATAGAGAGGCATTGGCAATCCAAGCTTATCGTGATGGTTTCAAACAACATCTTCCAAATGAATCACGAAGTTATATAAAAGCTGGTGAAATAGATTCATCATCCCGCCTTTTTGTTGCAACGATACAGACAATGATGGAGTGTTTTCATAAAGTATCTCCAGGTTTCTTTGACATTATAATCTCTGATGAGTGTCATCGTTCAATTTACAATAAATGGAGAGACGTATTAAGTTATTTTCACGCCATTCAAATCGGACTTACAGCAACACCCTCTGACTATATCGAAAGAGATACATTTAAATTCTTTGGTTGTGATGAAAACGTACCTACTTATAATTATGCTTATGATAGCGCAGTCAAAGAACATCATTTAGTTGATTTCAGACCTCCATACGCCGCTCAAACAAATTTCCAGATAAAGGGTATCAAGGGAAATGAATTGCCGCCAAGCATTCAAAAGAAACTTGTTGAAGAAGGATTGACTCTCGAAGATATAAATTTTGAAGGAACAGATTTAGAGAAGAAAGTTACAAATATCGGTACTAATGAATCTCTGGCCAGGGAATTTATGGATGTTTGTATTAAGGACGATTCTGGAGTCCTTCCAGGTAAATCCATCATCTTCGCTATTTCACACAATCACGCAAAAAGGCTTTGGGAGGTTTTTAATAGATTATATCCTGAGTATAAAGGACGTCTGGTAGAAATTATAGATTCTAAGATGGAAAGACCACTGAAGCTCATAGATAAGTTCAAAAATGAAAACTTCCCAAGAATTGCCATATCTGTGGATATGTTAGATACGGGTGTGGATATACATGAGGTTGTCAATCTTGTTTTTGCCAAACCTGTATTTAGTAAGATTAAATTCTGGCAGATGATTGGCCGTGGCACACGCACTCTGGAAAAGGACATCTCAAACAGGAAACCATGGTGTACTTACAAAGATAAATTCCTCATTATAGACCATTGGAATAACTTTGAATACTTTGGTGAGAAACCGGAGGGAGAGGCCCCACCAGTGCAAGATGCTGTTCCAGTGAAAATTTTCAAGATACGGTTGGCCAAATTAAAGCTTTTTCAAGAAAACAAAGATTTACAAAGGTTCGAAAAGGTAAAGACAGAAATCATTAATGATATAAAAAACCTACCTGGAAATTCCATTACAGTGAAAGAAAATAGACGAAATATAGACAAAGCACTTTCTGATTCTGTTTGGCAGGATCTTGATAAAAAATCATTAGAGTTTTTGGACAAAAAGATAGCCCCTCTTATGCGTTTTAGAAGTGACCTTAATCTTTATCAAACCCAGTTTATGCTTAAGGTGGAAAAACTTGGTCTTTCTCTGTTGCAAACCAATCAAGAGGAAATAAAACGAATCAAAGAGTCTATTATTGATGATATAAAACGCCTTCCCAGAAACTTAAGTGTAATTAAGGAAAAAGAAGAACATATTAATAAAGTTCTATCAGAAGAATTCTGGTATGATCTTGATTATGAAAAGTGTGAGTATATGAAGGATAATCTAACTGAAATCATGAAGTACAAGTTACCCGAGGGCAGAGAAATGGTAACGTTAGACCTGGATGACTTAGTTGTTGAAAGAAAATGGATTGAATTTGGTCCGGAAGGTGAAGGTGATTATGTGGCAAACTACATAGAAAAGATTGAAAAGAAGGTTTTGGATATGGCAGAAACTCACCCTGCTTTACAGAAGATAAAGGATGATATCCCTATTACGGATAAAGATCTAGCCGATCTGGAAGATACACTCAATAGCCCTGAGTTATATATAAGTGAGGACAATCTGCGTAAAGCATTTCTACAGCCGTACGGCACACTTATTCAGTTTCTAAAGAGTATATTGGGAAAGTATAAATTTCCTGATGCTAAAGAATTAATTAATGAGTCTTTTCAAACTTATGTTGTAGAAAGAAATAATAAAAACCCACTTTCCGCAGAGCAAATAAGATTTTTAAGGACAGTAAAAAATGTATTTGCTCAAAAGAAGCAAATAGAATATACAGATTTATTTGAACCACCATTTACACAGTTCGGAGCAGACGCAGCTACAAGACTCTTTTCAGAAGAAGAATTGCAGGAAATTATAGATATTTATAATAAGATTGCAGCATAAGTTGGTGCATATTTTCCCCTCTAGAAAGAGGGGATAAAAGGGGTGTTTTTCTCCCTCTACCAAGATGGGTTATCTGTATTTCTCCCCTCTAAAAAGAGGGGTGAGGGGGTGTGTAAAAAAAATACCATGAAGATAAATTACCATCCAAGACTCAAAGAACTTGCACGAAAATTGAGAAATAATAGTACGAAATCAGAAATAAAACTATGGCAATGCTTAAAAGGCAAGAAAATGATGGGGTATGATTTTCATCGGCAAAAACCAATTGATAACT
Organism: Candidatus Scalinduaceae bacterium; assembly: GCA_046759445.1. Classification (GTDB taxonomy): domain Bacteria; phylum Planctomycetota; class Brocadiia; order Brocadiales; family Scalinduaceae; genus Scalindua_A. The sequence continues at coordinate 7,155 of JBHICG010000016.1, read as the reverse complement.
CTATCGTAGATTTTTTCTGTAATAAATTAAAACTTGCTATTGAGTTGGACGGCTATACCCACACATTTGAAGAAATTGTAGAAAAGGATGAATTGAAACAAGAAAGGTTAAAGAAATTTGGGATAACGGTATTGAGATTCAGAGATGAGGATGTTATGGAAAATCCGGAAGGAGTTTTACAGGCAATTCAATTGTTTATTGAAGATCATGAAAAAAAGATAATACACCCCCCTTGATCCCCTCTTTTTAGATGGGAGATAAGCAAGTCTCCTCTATCAAGAGGAGAATTAGAGGTGTGTGGAATTTTTTACGAGAAAGTCCAAGCCTTAATTACCTAACGGGGATTTCCAACGGTCTGCACAAAGAAACACAATGAAATCATTTGAGAAAAAATATTTAAATAAATTAAGGTTTCCACATGAAGTATTATCAAACCTACGAGCCATTGGAGAATATAAGGGTAAGGAAGAATTATATAACAAGCAATCACCTGATGTCCTCGAGAAACTGCTTGAAAGCGCTATAGTTCAGAGCACGGAATCTTCAAACAGGATAGAAGGAGTTAAAGCGCCTCATAAAAGAATTGAGATGATTGTTAAGGCAAATGCAACACCCCGCAACAGACCAGAACAGGAGATTGCCGGTTATAGAGACGTCTTAAACCTCATTCACCAATCCCATGAAGATATTCCTTTATCAGAAAACGTTGTTTTACAATTTCACTCCATGCTTTATCGGTACACAACTGTAAAATCAGGTTTCTGGAAGAAAATAGATAACGAAATCGTGGACGTAATGCCCGGCGGCAAAAAAATTCTCAGATTTAAACCCGTACCGGCAAAAGATACTCCTTCTTATATGAAGAGATTGATTTCTTTATATAAAACTTATTTAATTAAAGAATCATTTGACCCTCTTATCCTTATCCCTCTTTTTGTGTTTGATTTTTCAAGTATTCATCCCTTTATTGATGGCAATGGAAGAATTTCAAGGCTTTTAACATTATTACTCTTGTATCAGGTGGGATATAAGGTTGGAAAATATATCAGCCTGGAGAAGATAACAGAAGATTCAAAATCCAGTTATTATGATGCATTAGCAGTTTCCTCCAAAAAATGGCATGAAGGAAGGCACGATATTTTCCCGTGGTTAGATTATTTTCATGGGACTCTTATTGCCGCATATAAAGAGTTTGAGACAAGGGTAGGTCGCTTTAAGGGAAAAGGCTATAAGACAGAACAGGTTAAATCAGCTATAAAAACCTTTGTTAAGCCTTTCTCTATAAGCGACATAGAGAGGATTTGCCCTGACGTAAGCAGAGACATGATAAGGAAGATTTTAAGAGAGCTTCGCGATGCCGGCATAATCCATTCCACGAGCATGGGAAGGGGTGCTGTATGGGCTAAAAAAAAGTAGGTAATAGAACTGTAAAGTGGGTAATATTAATTCTATAATACCTACTTGACAGACATCAAATAAGTAGGTATAATTATGTTTAATGTAGGTAATATCACAATTATATTACCTACTTAATAAGTGCGGAAAAGTAAGTAAAAGTAAGTACAATATTACAGGGATAGGTATTTTAATGTGGTCATTCAGGATATTTTGTGGAAACAAACTATAATACGTAACCTCCTCCATCTTGATGGGCTTATCACTACATACATTCAGGTGCTATAACGCCGTAAGCAAAATGGTCTCCCCTCCTTGCGAAGGAGGAAGTCGGTAGGATGTTATTTCTATACCACCTCTTTATCCCCTCCTTGTAAAGGAGGGGAACGGGGAGGTAAGATAAGGACTTTCAAATATGACAGAGATATTCAATAAAAGAGAATATACAAAGAGAAGGCGTCATTTACGAAAGAATATGACAAAAGCGGAAATATACCTTTGGGCAAAATTAAAGGGCAAACAAATTAATGGTTTAAAATTTAGAAGGCAATATGGGATTAATAATTACACAGTTGATTTTTATTGTCCTGAACTGAAATTGGCAGTCGAAATCGATGGTGGAGTTCATTACTATAATTCTCGGATTATTTCTGATAGTCAAAGACAGAAGGTAATAGAAGCCTTAGGGATTAAAGTATTAAGATATACAAATAATGATATTCTAAAGAACATAGAAGGTGTTATACAAGATATAATTATAAAGACCACCCCTAAATCCCCTCCTTCTCAAGGAGGGGACAAAGGGGAGGTCGTAAAATGAAAGTTTTTCGATCCTCCTTCGCAAGGAGGGGATAAAGGGGAGGCCCAAAAAATAAAAATATTTCATAGAGATTTTAGTAAATGTTATTTTGCAAAGCAAAATCAAGAAGTTAGCGACGTTAGGAGCTAAATTCTATGCTTAATGCTTATCCAGAAATAAAAAGCAAGATCGATAAACTCTGGGATATGTTTTACTCCGGAGGTATGTCCAATCCCCTTTCCGCAATCGAACAAATTTCATACCTCATCTTTATGAAACGTCTCGAAGATATGGACAACCAGCAGAGAAAGGCGTCAGAAAGAAGAAAGCAGAAATATACTTCAATATTCAAAGGTAAAGAAACCTGCCGTTGGTCACACTGGATGCACTTTGATGCTGAAACCATGTTAAATCATGTCCGTGATATTGTATTTACCTTTATAAAAGAATTAAGTGGTGAAAATAATTTTTATTCCGAGTCTATGAAGGACGCCGTCTTTCTTATCCCCAAACCATCACTTATTCAGGAGGCAGTAAAGATACTTGATGAGATAAACCTTTCCTCAAAAGGCATTGACCTCCAGGGAGATATCTATGAATACCTGTTGAGTGAAATATCTCAGTCAGGCAAGAACGGGCAATTCCGCACTCCCCGCCATATCATCAGGATGATTGTTGAACTTGTCGACCCGAAATTAGGCAACAGGATTTGCGATCCTGCCTGCGGCACAAGCGGTTTCTTGATTGGCTCTTTTAATCATATCCTGAAAGAAAATACCGACCCGGAAAATATTACGTACGATGAAGACGGCGCTCCACATAATCTAACTGCGGATAGGATAGTTGACAAAAAACACTGGAAATTTCTTTGGGAGAAATCTTTCTTCGGTTATGACTTTGACACCACCATGGTTCGAATTGGTCTCATGAATATGGTCTTACACGGTATTGCAAATCCAAAAATACGATACGCCGATACACTCTCCAAGGGATTTAAAGAAAGAAACCTCTATGATATTGTCCTTGCCAATCCTCCTTTTAAGGGGAATGTTGATAAGACCGATGTTGCCGAAGACTTAACCGTTACAGGATCGAGCAAAAAACCCAAGACAGAATTACTATTCATAAACCTTTTTGTAAACATGCTGATCCCCGGCGGAAGATGTGGTGTAATTGTACCTGATGGCGTTCTCTTTGGTTCAAGCAATGCGCACATTGATGCGCGAAAACTTATCTTAGACAATTGCGGACTTGAAGCCGTTATCTCTATGCCTTCGGGTGTATTTAAACCTTATGCGGGTGTATCAACAGCAGTACTTGTATTTACCAAGGGAGAAAAGACAGATAATGTCTGGTTCTATAATATGGAGGCAGACGGTTACTCCCTTGACGACAAGCGTACAAAAATCGAACAGAACGACATACCTGATATTATTGAAAAATGGAAAAACAGAGATAAGAACAAACAACCCAAAAAAGGAGATAAATGGCTGTGGGTTGATTATAATGAGATAAAAAATAATAACTATGATCTATCCATTTCTCGCTACAAGCCAATAGAGTATGAAGAAATGGAGTATGAAAAGCCAGAAGTGATAATGAAAGAACTTTTGGCAATAGAGGATGAAATCATTAAAGATGTAAAGAGAATTAAAAATGAAACAAAAAGTTGATTGGAAATGGAAAAAATTAAGCGAGGTTTGCGAGAAACCAGAATACGGCTATACAACGAGTGCAAAACCTGATGGACAAGGACCACTTTTTGTTCGGACAACTGATATTTCTAATGGGGATATTTGTTGGAAATCTGTTCCTTTTTGTGCAGAACCTCCAATCGATGAAGAACGATATCGCCTTAAAGATGGTGATATTTTAATTTCAAGAGCTGGTTCTGTTGGTGTATCTGTAGTTGTTAAAACTCCTCCAAGGGCAGTATTCGCATCATATTTAATTCGTTTTCGTCCAGGAAAAGAATTGATTCCTTTTTATGCAGGTTTCTTTTTGAAATCAAATATGTTCTTTGCTCAATTAGGAGCAAGAACATCAGGAACTACTTTACCAGGTGTAAATGCTACCAATTTGTCGAATGTTAAAGTTCCCATTCCACCTATAAAAATCCAACGCAAAATCGCCTCTATCCTTGAAAAAGCTGAATCTGCCAGAGAAAAACGCAAAGAAGCCAACCGCCTTACTGACGAATTTCTCAAAGCTACATTTTCGGAAATATTTGATATTTATATATCTGGCAAAAAGGAATGCCATAAAAAAGCGATTGGCGATGCTGTAAATTTTATCGATTACAGAGGAAAGACACCTCAGAAGTCATTAGAAGGCATTCCTTTAATTACTGCAAAAAATATTAGAGAAGGATACATTTCTAAAGAGCCAAAAGAATATATATCAGAAGAAGTATATGAAGCTTGGATGACTAGAGGGTTTCCAAAAGACGGAGATGTCCTTTTTACTACAGAAGCTCCTATAGGTAATGTTGCAAAGCTTAATGTTAAGGAGAAAATAGCTCTTGCCCAAAGAATTATAGCGCTTCAATGTAATAAGAAATCTATTATGTCTGACTATTTAGTCTATTGTTTAATGTCTAATAAAATCAAGAGTGAAGTTTTTAAAAGAACTACCGGCAGCACTGCAAAAGGAATTCGTTCAAAAGAATTCGCTAAAATTGAAATACCTATTCCTCCAATAAAGGAGCAACAAAAATTCGCCGACCTTGTCCAAAAAGTAGAAAAACTAAAAGAAAAACAGCGCGAATCTGAAAAAGAACTGAACAACCTCTTCAACTCCCTCATGCAAAAAGCATTCAGGGGAGAATTGGTAAGTTAGGAAGAGAGGGTGTAATTTAAAAGCCATGAAGATTTCTCAACGTCTTGAAAAAGAAAGAATACTTGACCGAATATTAGAAGATGATAGAAGCATTGAAAAAACATTAATTAGGAGAGGTTATACTTTTAAGAGTAATAAGACAGGTCTTTCCAAAAAGTTATTGTTAAACATTGATATCTTTGAAGAGGAGCAGGAATACAGGCTTTATAAATTGATGAACGATGTATCTAATAGGGTAATCTTAAAGAAAATATGTACAAGTAAACCAAAGTTTACTAAAGAGGAGTTATATGATAAATGGAGTACTGATAAAATAGATAATTTATTAAAAGAGTTGGTTGAAATTAGAGCTATTATTAATAACCAAGATGGTAATTTATCACTAAAAAAAAGAGAAGCCGAATTTGGAGAAAATTTCGAATGGTATATTTCAGAAATATTCAAGAGGGAATTTTATTGCACTTCTGATTGGGGTGTCCATATAGTAGAGGCGCCTAATGGTGGTGATTACGATGTTCTGGCTAGATCAGAAAATAACTTAATATATGTTGAATGCAAGGCCAAGAAACCTTCTAACATTGATGAGAAAGAAATAATTAGTCTTTTGAAAAGAGACGAGTTTTTAAGATCGTATATTACAATATTACTTGTAGATTCAACGGATGATATCAATTCTATAGAAAACTTGTTTAAAAAAATTTGTTTGAGGATTAATGAATTAATTCCAAAACATAATATAAATTTTGTGATGGGAAAACCACCTTATACAGAAAAATTGTATGAGCATCTTTTTCATTTTCAAAGTAGGTTATTTGTTGTAAATTCAAAGAAACCAGTCATAGAAACATTCAAACTATGTCTTAGGCACCGCCATAGATCCGATGAGTCAGATCAAGCAATTAAGGGTAGATTTTGGCTCCACGAACTTTTACTTAAAGTTGAAGAGTGGTAAAAAATGAGACTTCCTGATAAGTTCTACTTGGTAGTAAAATCTATTATTTATTTACTATTAATTTTGGGTTTTCTGTATTTCCTTATTGCATTACTGGTCAGATATAATTTGTTTTTTAATGTTAAGAATTATTTTGCAGTTCTTATTCCTCTTTTAGGTTCCATTGCAACAGTAGTTTTAGCTATTCTTACTCTTCAAATGGTACGTGAAATGAAACAAACTAGGGAAGAAAAGAAGGCCATATATTTATGCTGATTTTATTATCGAGTCAAATGTTATTTTTTACAAAATAGGGACTACAAAATAGGGACAGCGACCGTTAAAGGCAATTCCAAATATCTGATTGGAATTATGCTTATGTCTGATCTGCGATCAGAGGCCTGACCTATGGTCAGAGGCAACCAAATATATGGACAAATGATTCAATCCATCAGAGCCGTCTTTCAAACAGGGACATCTTATTTATCAAGGACAGACATTTGTTTTTTGGACAGATTTCACTTGTATAAATAGGTTAATATGAAAAAATCAAAACCCGGTCTAATACCACAGGAAACAATAGAAGGTAAGATATTGCTTATCAGAGGTAAAAAGGTAATTCTTGATAAGGATTATGTCTGATCTGCGATCAGGGCTGCGCTTTATGGGGTTCAAACTAAAGCCCTCAAGCAGGCAGTAAAACGTAATGCCAAACGATTTCCTGATGATTTTATGTTTGAGTTAACAACAAAAGAGTTTGAAAATTGGAGGTCACAATTTGTGACCTCCAAAGGTGATAAAATGGGTCTTAGGTATAAGCCTATGGCATTCACAGAACAAGGTGTAGCTATGCTTTCAAGTGTTCTTAATAGCGAAAGAGCCATACAAGTAAACATCCAAATCATGAGAACGTTTACTAAACTCAGAGAAATGATTTTAACCCACAAGGAACTAAAACAAAAGATTGAAGCTATGGAAAGAAAATATAATTATCAGTTTAAGATTGTCTTTGATGCTATAAAGAAGTTATTGGAGCAACCAGAAAAACCAAAAGGCCGGATTGGATTCCGTAAAGAAAAGGACAGCAAATGATTCTATCCATCATTTCTGATCAGGCCTGATCTTCGATCCGGTTCTAATACAAATCAATCCTTGCTTAGCGATAGGAAATTCTGCCTAAAACTACTCTCTG
>JBHICG010000015.1:0-57539 GCA_046759445.1 Candidatus Scalinduaceae bacterium | reverse complement strand
TAGACACAATATACTACATCTTGCATCTACGGCAGTCAACCGGATAAGCCTAAAAGAAAATTTATAAGTTATTGTAAAATCAAGTGATAGCGGTATAACAGACACAAAATCAGACACTTATAAAAACCATTAAAAAGGATTTATTTATGATAGACATACACGCACATATACTTCCCTCTTTAGACGATGGCGCAGAAACGATTGAGGAATCGATAGAACTGTGCAAGATTGCGGCAAATGATGGAATTAAGACAATCGTTGCAACACCTCATTCTAAAGATGGAGTATATGAGGCAAAAAAAGATGATATACTAAAAAAGGTTAAGACACTTAATCTCAAGTTGAAAGAACTTCAAATTGATTTGGAAATACTTCCCGGATCAGAAATACACATTAATTTTGGATTAATGGGAAGTATAAAAAATGGTGAAGTGCTCACGATTAACGATGGAGGGAAATTTATCCTGCTTGAACTTCCGTTTATGTTTATTCCACCAGGGACTGAAAAATTCATATTCGACCTTAAATTACTTGGCATTGTGTCAATTATCTCACACGCAGAAAGAATAACAATGTTTCAAAGAAATCCAAAAATTGTAGAACAATTAGTTAAGTCGGGAGCTCTTGTTCAGGTGACTGCACAGAGCTTGTTAGGAAATTTTGGATCGAGAGAAAGGAAATGTGTCGAACGGCTTCTAAAACATAAGATGGTACATTTTATTGCTTCTGACACTCACTCGCTTACCGGCAGGCCACCAATATTATCCAAAGCAGTTGAAAAAGCCGCCAAAATTATAGGGGATAAAGAGGCTAGAGCGCTAGTCTCAGACAATCCCGGACAAATAATAAATGGTCTTGACATAAATTAGCTCCCGTTGGTTGCTAATTTATTTGCATTTTGCTCTGCAAAATGAATCCTTTAACGGTATGTATAGAAATAAATACATATGCTACCATCCAAAAATAATTGACATGTATATAAAGATTATGTTAGTGTGAAGTTGTTATTTGTTAACTCTGGCAATTTGAAGTGGTATTTTGATTAAATGTTTATGAAAATGAGATTAAGACAAATTCATATATTGAAGGTTTGCTTAATATTAGTCTTAACCTTCTCAATCTTTCCAGAAGTTGTTTTTTCGTTTGGAAATGCTAACGACAAAGTTGAAATAGTTAATGCTTCTTCGGAAGGAACTAACTCTTGTAATGAACATCACTGTCCGATTGTCCCCAATAGGCCTTGTCAACACTGCCCTGTCTGTTGTATATTTTCACATTATTATGTAGAAAACATATCAGCGAGCATCATTTTTGATATTAATACATCTCAACCTTCTTCGGCGACTGAAGACATACTTTACAAAGAACTATTTGCAAAAATCCTCTTTCGCCCTCCTCAATCAATTCGCTAATCATCTTTTATTACTCAAACGTTTCCATATTTAACTATTACTGAATTTACAAAAGTTCACACGCAGGCATTAGGACTAAATAGCCCTCATAATGTAATTAGTTATCTAAATTTCTGGAACTCACAGATATGAATAAACATGGACTTGTTCCAGCATTAACAAGTGTGATAATAATTTAGATAGTAATAGTTAGTGTTATTTCTTTTACGACATACAATGCAAGATTTTGTCAGCTTAATAACATGAAAAAAATCAAATTAGAAGGACAAATTTCACTATTCCCCCCTTTAGTAAAGAGGGTTAAGGGGATTTTATTAAATTGCCGTATATCTTCCTTTTACCGTTTCAAGTATGTATTTATTGCAACATTACTGGTTTCTATACGCTTTTTATCCTCTGATGCATTAATAGCTCACGCTGAATTAAAGACTAAACCCGTTACCCTCAAAGAAGCTATTAATATATCTCTTGTAAATAACTTACAACTGGCTTCTGCAAGGAAAAAATTAGGAGCAGTCAAAGCTGACCGTATTAAGGCATCATTGATTTTCCCTTCAAATCCTGAACTGAAAACTGAAATTGGAAGGAGAGAATCTCCTTCTCCTGAAGAAAGACATACAGACTACAGTATTTCATTATCTCAAGAATTTGAGGTTTATGGACAAAGACGGAAACGAATACGTGTAACCGACAAGAACATAGAGAAGGTAAAATATGAAATTGTTGATGTAGAAAGAAATATTATTGCGAATGTCAAGAATAGTTTTTATGAGGCTTTAAGTTCTTTAGAAATTGTAAAACTTCAGAGCTATGTTGAAGAAATATTTGAAAAGCTATGGAGTGCAACAATGGAAAGACACAAGGCAGGCGCAATATCCGCTCTAGAACTCAATTCAATAAAAATAAGGTATGGACTTGCAAAACAACACCTTCTTGTTGCAAAGAAAAACTATCAAAACAGTCTCTTGAATTTGAAAGTCATTCTGGGAAAGCCAAAGGATAAACCGTTAACCCCCCATGGTGACCTAGCCTATAAACCACTACAGGTAAACCTCAAAGACTTTTTGGCATCTGCATACAAAACCAGACCTGACTTAAAGGCAATAAAGCTTGAGGGAGAAAGGGCATTGGAGGAAATATCCCTACATAAGGCAGAGATTATTCCAAATCCTGACCTTTCAGGATTCTTTACAAGGGAAGAAGGAACAGATGATATTGTAGGTGGAGAGATATCCATATCAATACCAATATGGGATAGGAAACAATCAGAACTTAAAAAGGCCCGAACCGCTAAAGATGTAGCTAACATAAACATAAAGAACAAGTATCTGGAAATTCAGAAGGAAGTGGAGGCTGCATATCGTTCCTTCATGGCAGCAAAAGATGGTATAGCTATATATAAGGATGAAATTATACCACAAGTGGATGAAAGCTTGAGGCTTAACGAGATTTCATACAAGGAAGGCAAGATTAATTTTGTTGGATTTCTTACTGTGGAAAGTGATCTCATAGATACACGAGCAGCATATTTAAACGCACTGCTCGATTACAACAAGGCCGTTGTAAACCTTGAAACTGTATCAGGTATGAAGTTACAACCATAATTTTCATCAGAATGGAGTAAAGAATGAATTTTAGACTATTTATATTTTTGATAATGTTTTTCTTATTAGTTGTTCAAGTTTCTTGCAAAAAAAATAAATCAGAAATAGCAGTCATTGAGGAGCATGAGCACATACACGAAAAGCATCAACACGAACATGATGAGCATGAAGAAATCTCAGAGGTTGAGGTTTCTAAAGAACGTCTTGAAATTATAGGTCTTAAGTTAGAGAAACTGGAACGGAAGATTGTTAGCCAGCACATAGATGCCACAGCAGAAATACAGTTTAATGCTAATAAACTATTCCGTGTCAGCCCCAGAATCCAGGGGAGAGTTGTTGAAATCTTTGCAGACTTTGGTGATGAGGTGGCAGAGGGTCAGAAGCTCGCTGTCCTTGACAGCATAGAACTGGGTGAAGTCCGTTCGATATACATTAGAGCAAAGACGAAGATGGAAGTTACACAAGCAAATTACGAGAGGGAAAAAGGGTTGCGGGAAAAAGGGATATCCTCTGAGAAAGAGATGCTCGATGCTAAAGGAAATTATTTCATGGCAAAAGCTGAATTCGAGGCGGCAGAGAATAAGCTCCATCTTTTAGGTCTTTCGGAAGATGAAATCCAGAGTATCGTTTCTCAATTACACTCTATCGAGCATTTTCCACTCCACTCACCTTATAAAGGAACGGTCATTGAGAAACATATTACATTAGGAGAAATGACAGACCCAGAAAAACCGCTCTTTACAATTGCAAACCTGGACGTTCTCTGGATTATCCTGGATATTTATGAGAAAGACCTGGCGAGAATAGATTTAGGCCAGGAAGTGGAGCTATATGTATCTGCCTATCCGGAGGATGAATTCAAGGGACGGATTACTTATATAAGTAGTGTAGTTGAAGAGGCTACGAGGACAGTTAAGGTAAGGGTTGAGATAGATAATAGTAAGAGAATGTTGAAACCAGGTATGTTTGCCAAAGCAAAGATTGTAACCGGTGAACCAGAGGAAATATTTACTGTCCCATTATCTGCAATCCAAAGGTTGCAAGATAAAGAAGTGGTTTTTGTCGATAAGGGGAAAAATTTGTTTGGATGTTGTCCAGTAAAGACCGGAAGAGAATTTGAAACTGATATAGAGATATTAGAGGGAGTCAAGGAAGGAGAACGGGTAGTAACTGAGGGAGCATTCTATCTAAAATCTGAACTACTAAAAGAAACCATCAGTGAGGGGCATTCACATTGATTGAACGAATTGTTGATTTCTCGGTAAGGTTTCGTTTTTTGGTAATAACGCTTACTGTCCTTCTCATCGGAGCAGGCGTTTATATGACTCTTCGCCTACCTGTCGATGCTGTGCCAGATGTCACTAACATCCAGGTGCAGATTAACACAGAAGCCCCCGGTTTGGGTGCTGTCGAGGTGGAAAAACTAATTACATTCCCTATTGAAGCATCCATGATGGGACTTCCTGATATTGATGAGATAAGGTCACTATCCAAGACAGCGCTATCTCAGGTTACTGTGGTCTTTAAGGATTGGGTGGATATCTACTTTGCACGAAGGCTGGTAATGGAACGTTTACAGGTAGCAAAGGAACAGATACCGAAGGGACTTGGCACTCCCATTATGGGTCCTATCAGCACAGGGTTGGGAGAAATATATCGATATGTGGTTGAAGGTGAAGGTTATAGCCAATTGGAACTTAGAACTATTCAGGATTGGATTATCAGATTCCAGTTGCTGACTATTCCTGGTGTAACCGAGGTAAATAGTTTTGGTGGTTTTACAAAACAATATCAAGTATTGGTTGATCCGGATAGATTGGTAGCCCATGATTTAACCTTGCAACAGATATTTACATCACTGGAAGAAAACAATACAAATGTTGGAGGTGCATACATAGAGCATTCTTCGGAACAGTATATAGTCCGCGGGATAGGTCTTATATCTACTATAACGGATATAGAAAACATTATATTGAAGGCACGTGATGGAACACCTGTTCGTATTAAGGACGTCGCAAAAGTAGTAGTTGGCCCTGAAGTCAGGTATGGGGCTTCAACAAAGGATGGAGAAGGAGAGGTTGTTACAGGTATAGTTATGATGCTTATGGGGGCAAATGGGCGAGAGGTAGTAAATCTAGTGAAGAAAAAGATAGAAGAGATAAAACCTACACTGCCGGAAGGAGTTACTATAAAACCATTTTACGACAGGTCAGAACTCATCCAAAAGTGTATAAAGACTGTGACAACTGCCCTGATGATTGGGGGAATCCTGGTCATTCTAGTCCTATTTGGTTTTCTTGGAAATCTAAGAAGTGCCATCATTGTTGCCATTAATATACCACTGGCCGTATTAATAGCATTTATCTTAATGAAAGTACAGGGAGTCTCCGCAAACCTGATGTCACTCGGAGGATTGGCTATCGGAATTGGTATGATGGTGGATAGTTCTATCGTAATGGTTGAAAATATTTATCGGCATTTGTCTGAAACTGAGTATAAGAACAAGAATATTGTACAAATTGTCTTGATATCTGCCAAAGAGGTTGCTCGTCCAATTGTCTTTGCAATTTTCATCATAATTGTTGTATTCCTACCGCTTTTTACCCTCCAGGGTATAGAAGGCAAGACTTTCAAACCACTTGCCTTTACGATTAGTTTTGCAATGCTGGGTTCTCTTGTCTTATCACTGACACTTGCACCAACCCTGTGCAGTCTAATATTAAAAGTTAAGGCACAAAAAGAAGAAAACATCATTATTCGTTCGATTAAGAAGCCATATCTTTTTTTACTTAACAAAGCACTGCACCATCGTTTAATAACGATAATTTCAGCCATCATCCTTCTAATGATAAGTCTTGGTATCATGACCAGGTTGGGTTCTGAGTTTATGCCACAATTGAACGAGGGTTCAATAGCTGCTCATGCCATCAGGCTTCCCAGCATCTCTTTAACAAGTTCCATAGAGATATGTGAGAAGATAGAAAAAATCCTCAAAGGTTTTTCTGAAGTAGAAACAGTAGTGTCACTGACAGGAAGGCCAGAGATAGCAACAGATCCCATGGGACCAGAATTGAGTGATGTCTTTATAATATTAAAACCGAAAAGAGAATGGACTGTAGCAAATAAGGAAGAATTGATAGAAAAGATGAATAAAGAATTAAATAAGATTCCCGGTGTTACTTACAGTTTTTCACAACCAATAGAAATGAGAGTGAGTGAACTTATATCAGGTGTGAGATCTGATATTGCAATAAAGGTATTCGGCGAAGACATGTCAATCCTTAAGGAGAAGGCAGAAGAGATTCAGAGGATCATTGCCGGGATACGCGGTGTTGTAGAACCGAAGGTGGAACAGGTTGCGGGCCTGCCTGTACTGCAGATAAAGATTGATAGGGAATCAATCTCCCGTTACGGAATTAACATCTCTGATGTTCAGGATGTAATAGAAACTGCAATTGGAGGAAAGGCAGCAACCCAGGTTTTAGAAGGTCAAAAACGTTTTGACTTGATTGTCAGATACCCCCAAGAAAGGAGATACGACATTAATAGTGTAAGAAACATTCTTATTAATGCACCGGGTGGTGAACGGGTTCCCATGAGCCAACTGGCAAAGATTACGATAGAAGAAGGACCTGCCCAGATAAGCAGAGAACATAGCCAACGGAGGATTGTAGTTGAATGCAATCTTTTAGGCAGAGATATTGGTGGATTTGTGTCCGAGGCAAAGAAAAAAGTTGAAAAAAACGTAGATTTACCTCCTGGATATTATCTTACATGGGGAGGGCAATTTGAGCTCCAACAACGTGCCAACAAAAGGCTCGCCATTATAGTACCATTAACAATACTTATCATATTCCTTCTACTATTTAGCAGTTTTAATTCTGTTAGAAATGCAGGCTTAATAATCCTGAATATACCATTTGCCATAATAGGTGGGTTTCCTGCTATGTGGATAGCTGGTGCAAATCTAAGTGTACCAGCTTCTGTGGGGTTTATAGCACTTTTTGGTATAGCAGTGGAAAATGGCATAATCATGATACAGTACCTAAATCAACTCAGGCAGGAAGGTATGAGTTTACACGAGGCTATACTAAAGGGGGCTGAACACAGACTTCGTCCTGTCCTTATGACTGCATTAACCACCGCATTAGGATTAATACCAATACTACTCAGCCACGGCACTGGTTCTGAGATCCAAAAACCACTGGCAACTGTGGTAGTTGGAGGTTTGTTATCTTCAACACTTCTAACCTTAATCGTACTGCCTACACTTTACTGCTGGTTTGAAAAAAAGGAGGTACAATACTGATGAAAGAAATAAAGGCTTATATCCAACCATTTATGCTGCAAAAGGTAATAACTGCCTTAAGACGCATAAATATACAAGGAATGTCAATAACAGAGATAAAAGGGGCTGGAAAAGAAAAGGACGAAAGTTACCCACACTACTCTATGGACTATATTGTCGATCTCACACCTAAAGTAAAGCTTGAAACCATATGCTCTGATTCAGACGCTAAAAAGATTATCAATGTCATTAAAGAATCTGCACATACAGGAAGAGGAGGAGACGGTAAGATTATCATTTCTAATATCGAAGAGGTGATAAGCATCCGAACAGGAAAAGCAGGAGATGAGGCAATTTGAAATAATTTAACTTTTTTGTAGAAAAAGGAGAGATTATAAGTTTGGTAAAAGTGCTTTTTAGTTTATCAATTATTTTATTTTTACTTTCTAAAAATGCCTTGGGTATTAATATACAACTTAAGCAAGAAGAAGTTCAAGATGCTATTAAAAATGGTGTGGAACACGGAAAAGACATCTTTAAAAGTCCCATTCTAAAAAATGCATGCATCAGCTTTTGGCCTAAACAAGGTGGCATGTTAGTAAGGAGTAAGTTTGTTGATCTTACAGTTACTGCTGCCATGTGGTTTAATGAAGGGCAGAAGATTTCAGATAATGAGATAAAGGACATCATTAGCTCTCCATATCTTAGGGTCGAGGTGCGCACGAAGGACGATGTAATTATTTTACTAAAACAGGGCGAAAACATTATTGAGCCAGTCAATACAGATTATGAAGATCCGTGTTGTGAGTTATGCAGATTTGATGGTGGTAATAGATATGATCATGATTTCGTGACATCAAGTTTTCTTTACAGTAATCTTGATCCAAATGCCGAAACTATCATAATAGTTAAAGGGCCATATCGTGAAAGAGAATACAATATAGACCTTTCCAGGATTAAGTGAGTTAAATATAAAAAAATTCGCTCATTTCTAATTGTTGTTTTTTTCGCATCCTTTTGCCTTATAGGTTGGATAAACCGTATTCCAGTATTTTTGATAAACGATAAAAACTTCACTTCATTTAAAATAGAACAAATCTAGATTTTTTACCCCGCAACTTAAAATTGCCAAATAGTAAATATCTAGAATAAATCAGGTTGACAGTAAAAAATAAATTAATTACAATATTCATAGATGCACATATAAGCAACTAATAAAGGAGGTTGTCATGAAAAATCATGTAGAAATATTTAAGGCGCTTGGCGATAAGACCCGTCTTCGCATAACGTGTTTGCTGATAGATTCTGGAACCGAGATATGTGGATGTGAGTTTGTAGATTCGCTTGAAGAGTCTCAATACAATATCTCACGACATATTAAGGTCTTAAAACATGCTGGTTTAATAAAGGATCGAAAAGAAGGTAGATGGGTATATTATTCGGTTGCCGATAGAAAAGATAGTTTTAAAAAAACGCTTTATAAGCTTATTGGTTGTATCCCTGAAGATATAATAAAAAATGACCAGAAAAGGTTAACAAAACGCCTTAATATACGAGTAAAAGGGAAGTGTCTTTTAGGTATTCAAAACAAACGTTTTGCAAAAATCCAATAATGAAAAAGGTTAAAATAACATGGAACTGGCCAGTTGAGGAGGGTCATTATTTAGTAGGAAATTTCTTTTCTCCTGTTGCAGTAGTTGTAATCTTGACAGCTGATTATGACAAGATACCTGAAGAGACTGAAACCCTTGTGAGGGTAGGAGTGGAAAAAGGAGCAGCTATTTCTGGCACATTACAAACGGCTAATTTAGGAATAGAAAAAATTGTTCTAAATATTGTCTCTAATCCTAATATACGTTGGATCGTACTAACAGGTAGAAAATCTGCCCATAAAGCCGACAGTGCTATAAAAGCCCTTGTATGCAATGGTATTGATGAACATTTCCGCATATTAGAAACCCCTGCTCCTACAGCTATCCTTAAGAACATTTCTAGAGAAGCAATAGAACAGTTCAGGAAACAAATAAGTCTATTAGATGTAAGTAATTCGCTTGATAAAAAAATTTTAGAGCAAGTGGTATGTGCTTGTTATCAAGAAAAACCCTCTACCCTCAATTTTAGAAATAATGAATATAAATTATGGGATAAGGGGGCATTTACTGAAGTTCCTATTATTGAAAAGATAACTGATAAATTAACTAAAAAATCTAATCCATGAAAAAAAGGATAAGAAAATTAGAAGAATTCCTTAAAATAATGAGGCCATGTCAGAAATTCCATAATATTGAAAAGTGTGTTTGCTATTATTATGCCTTCAATATATTGAGAAAGGAAGTAGTGGAAATCGAAAGACAAATATCTGAACTTCCAAAAGAGGTGAATATATCTTTTAGTAAGGTTGAAAAAGAAGTACAAGAAGTATGCGATAAATTCACAGAAGATACCAAAAAATGTTTTGAGTGTAAGGTTTGCTTAGCACATACGATATTTGAAACATACCCTGAACATCTGGATGAACTTTATGTGCAAGGGGAAATTTAATGTATAAAATATATAAAAAAAGATTTGCATTTATATACCTTTAGCAATCTTTTTCTCTATTTTTTTGTTTCACATAATATATTTATCCAATAGCTCAAAGTATGGTTGTTTGCAAAATCAGAGTGCTGATTTAAAATCTGGATTCAAGTCATATATTTCACATCATGATTTTTATTTAGGATATTCATATTCGTTGGCGGGAGCATTAACAGCTTATGCAATCATAATAACGTTAGAAAATAGAAGGTGTGGAGGGGTTGGCTTGGCTGGTGGCATAAGCTTATTAACGATTGTTTATGATGTAGAATGCTTCTTTACTGGTTGCTGTGGTTCTCCGTTACTTCCTGTATATCTAAGCTTTTTTGGTGCAAAAGCATTAGACATAGCAAAGCCATTTATAGCCGTAATAACAACTATTTCTGTGGCTATTGGTTATATTTGGATATCAAAAAAATTGTCAAGTAATAAATGTACTTAACAATATTATAATATATGAAAATCGAATAAATTTGCTCAAAAATAAGAGACAAAGCAGAGATTCTAAAGCTTCGGACCCATCCAAAAAGGGTATACAATGTAAACCTTTCAAGAATGAAATAAAAAAAGTGAATAATATCACTAAAATTTTTTAAAAAGTCGAAATTTATTAGATGGCAAATTGTGGATGTGAAATAGAAATAAAGAGTAAAGAAGAAAGCAGGGTTTTAATAATACTGCTATCGATAAATGCAGTTATGTTTATTATGGAATTCACCTTAGGCTGGTTAAGTGAGTCAACAGGCTTGATAGCAGATTCATTAGACATGTTTGCTGATGCATTAGTTTATGGTGTAGGTTTATATGCTGTTGGCAAAAGTTTACGCATAAAAGCAAATTCCGCAATGTTGAGCGGCTGTTTGCAAATGACATTAGGTATAGGTGTACTGCTGGATATATCCCGACGTGCTATCATGGGAAGCGAACCGGACTCAGTATTCATGATTTCTGTCAGTTTGGTTGCTCTAGTTGCAAATGTAATATGTCTTGTTCTCTTGACTAAGCATAGAAAAGGGGAAGTTCACATGCGGGCCACATGGATTTTTTCTAAGAATGATGTTATTGCAAATTTAGGTGTCATTACTGCTGGTGTGTTAGTGGCTTATTTCAGTTCAGCCATACCTGATTTAACTATTGGCTGTATCATTTCTGTGGTTGTTATCAGAGGTGGTGTTCAAATAATAAATGAAGCGAAAGAGGCGCGGAGCGCACAATTAACATAAAATTAAAAATGGCATTGATTAAAACAATTCTTTTGGAGCGGATGAAAGATAACACAATATATACCTTTTTCAACTTTGCTCTCTTTTTTCATGTTCTATTTGACACTATACTAAATTGTATTTGCATTCCCACACTTCATGTGCTAGCTTATTAAAATTTCCCATAGAATACCTTCTTTTTTTTAACAAGGTAATGATTTGAGCAGATTATGAAAATAAAACTTATCTACCCTCGCATTCATCCGACCAAGCGATTAAGATGGAAAGGTTTAGTACCGCCACTGAACCTGTGCTATCTGGCCGCGCTTACTCCGAAAGACATTTCGGTAAAGATAGTTGACACGGATATTGAACCACTCAACTTTGATGAGCCAGTCGCTTTAGTTGGCATAACAGCTACGACAGCGACAGTCACCCACGCTTACGCTATTGCCGATGAGTTTCGCCGACGAGGTCGAAAGGTCGTCATTGGCGGCATTCACGCATCTGTTCTCCCAAACGAGGCGCTCAGGCATGCCGACGCCGTAGTAGTGGGAGAGGCCGAACCAGTCTGGAATACTGTGCTCGAAGATGCTGCAAATGGAAGACTAAAAGGAATTTATAAGGCCAAGGAGCTACCCGATTCGAGCGCAATCCCTTTCCCCAGACGGGATATGCTTAAGCCCAAGGGATATATCTTTAATAACACAATGGAAACCTCTCGTGGTTGTCCCATGAGCTGCCACTTCTGCACAGTACCCCTTATTTATGGCAAACGCTATCGGGTACGTCCCATACCATCTGTTGTGGAAGAAATCAAAAAGATGGGAGCCAGGCGCATATTCTTTGTTGATGACAACATAGCCGGCGTACCTGCACGAGCAAAAGAACTATTCAAGGCCCTTATTCCACTCAAGGTGAAGTGGGTAGGACAGGCAACGATTAGAATTGCCAATGATGAAGAATTGCTGAGGTTGGCCAGCAAGAGCGGATGCATGGTCCTCTTTATTGGTTTGGAGTCTGTCGATCCCGGAAATATGAAGAGTGCCAATAAATCCTGGGCAAATCCGGAAAACTATTTGCGATGCATCAAAATAATCCAGAAGTATTCTATTGGCATTGAAGGAGCATTTATTTTTGGACTGGACGAGGATACTCCCTCAGTTTTTAGTGAGACAGTCAATTTTGCTGAGAAAGCCAAGCTAGAGACAGCTCGATTCTCAATCCTAAAGCCCTTCCCTGGTACTGAGTTGAGAGAAAGGCTTCTAAAGGAAGGCAGGATACTAACCAGCAATTGGCGCAATTATGATAATCAGGGAGTTGTCTTTCAACCAAAGCGGATTTCACCAGAGGAACTCTCCGCAAATAGAGAATGGGCATACGATCGTTTCTATCGGCTAGCATCCATTTTCAGGAGAATAGGACTCTGGAGAAAAAACATAACACTCCTTTGGATTGCAAACCTGGCTAACAAACAGTTTAGGAGCACCAGGACATCTCGTAAAGCACACCTGATATCTAAAAATATGGTGAATTAAAAGAGATTAATGATCTGCACCAGGTAACATTCTTCATGCTAATTCCTTTTCAAGCCATCTTCGACCAGCTATCGTTATTCCCACCGCACCAAGAGGTGCCGTAAAAAGTATGGATAGCACTGATACGGCTAGAATTATATCACCCGATCTGACGCCTGCTTCAAGCGGTACTGCGCCTATCGCAGCCTGAACGGTCGCCTTTGGTATATATGATATAACACAGAAAATTCGTTCCTTAAAATTGAGGAATTATCTTAGCGTGTGAGATATTTTTGTGTAGATATTGTGATGTTGCCATACAGCCATCTGATATTTACAGGAGTCTTAGCCATATGGAAAACCATACGGCGGTTTCAGGCGAGATCTATCACCTTTAATTCATTTTGCTTGATATTAATAAAATTTACTTAAAAGTCAATTCAGAACTAAAATACATCTATAAAGCATCCCAAGTTTCAAGTCCAGTCTTTCTATGACAACCTTATTTTGGTAGGAGCCGTCTCCTGACGGCGAGCAGCATCCCACAATGTTGTGCAGGCCCCTGTCGCTAACGGGAGTTGGCTCCTACCGTGTAAAATTATATTAAAGCTGCCGAAGGCTTAACTTGATGTATAGGGATTTCAATCATAGTTTACCCTTTAGAAAGAGGGGATTAAGGGGTGTGTAGATATACCTTTAACACACCCCTAGCCCCTCTTTTTAGAGGGGAGCATGAAAGTCGCTGCCAAAGGCAGCTTAACTTGAATGAGTAAGTGCAACACATGAGATAATAATGTCATCCAGATTAAAACCCATTTTTTACGCCAGCTAATGAGCTATCCAATAACGCCTCTGCTAACGTCTGCAATGTTCAAACTTACGCTTCCATCAAATATATATTGTTTCAAAATAGTACAAAGATATGTGCAAAAAACAATATCCTTTGGATGACAACTGGAGGAAATTACTATTATCCCCTTTTTTTTATCAAAACCATTATTATGTCTTTTAATCCATAATAAATTTATTTCTCGCATCATGTTCAAATATCTACACTTAAATCCAATCTAAAAGAAAATTACTAAAATATGCAAAAATTGGCACATTTATTGTTCTCTCAATTAAGGTTTGTGAATAAATATATACGTTAGTGAAGACAATAAAAGGCTCTTTGTTGCATGTGTTTTAAAAATTCTTTATCAACTAAAAAAAACTGATAGCGGGAATCTGTATAGTTCCTAAACTTAAATTTAAAAGCAGGTTGAAGAATACTACACAGGCACTTAAAGAGCCTTTTTTTTTATCAGAAATGCGGTTGAATTAATAAAACATTATAATTCTTTAATTCCTTCCGAATCTGCAATTGTGTATGAGGATGGGAAGGATGTAACCTTTATTAAGAGGAGTAAGGAGAAAGCAATGAAGACTTCAACCAAACCAAACAAAGGCATTATAAGTATTCTATTAGGTTTTGTTACATTATCCACTTTTTCATTTTGTTTCAATCATATTGGATACGCCTTTGAAGAAGTGAAATTTGTTAGGGAGTTAAAATCGGAATTAAAAGAACCCATCGACGCCGCTGTATCACAAACGGGAGACGTATATGTATTAGATAAAAAATCATGCAAAGTTTTTGTTTTTGATACTGAAGGAAATATAAAATTAAGCTTTGGAAAAAAAGGTTCATTATTAGGACAGCTTGACAAACCTCAATCTTTAGCACTTTCCCTTAAGGGTGAAATCATCGTCTCTGATACCGGCAATAGTCGTGTGCAGGTTTATGGACCTGGCGGCCATTTTTTCTATGAAATAGGGAATCTGGGAACAGAACCTGGTGAATTCGAATCACCGACCGGTGTGGCCGTTGATCATTCAGGAAATATATACGTTGCCGATATTGCCAGCAAAAAGATTTCAAAATTTAGCCCTAATGGATGTTTTCTTCGTGTCTGGTCAGTCGAGCATAGACCCACAGACATTGTCTTTGACGTAGAGCAAAATATGTATGTTCTATTTACGGAAGCGGGGAAGGTTGTTAAATATCCTCATCATAACGGCAAAATTAAGGAAATATCTTTAAATGACAAAACTCATAATTTTATTTCTAATGCAGCAAGCCTGGCCGTAGACATGCGAGGGGACATATATCTTATGGAACTTGGCAATCACAGTATTATCAAAATTGACCAAGATAAAAACGTCCTATTAGAGTTTGGTTCTAAAGGTGACGGAAAAGGTCAGTTTGACAAACCAACAGGTATTACCGCTGATAGTCAAGGAAACATTTATGTGGCTGATTCGAAAAATAAAAGGGTGCAAGTATTAAATATTTCGGGAAGTCAAAAAGACGGTTTGAAACCAGTCGGATATACAAAACCAGTAATAGATTATGAAAAGGCTATTTATTCGGGAGATACGGTCGTAGATTTAAATTATGTCCCCAATCAAGGCCTCTATGCCCTCCGTGATTATGAAGGACAGATACTATTAAAAGGAAAGAACAGCGAACTCCTGGGAAAATCAGTTAAAAATGGTTCCGAACTAAAAAAACCAATGGCCATTTATGTGTCTGAGGATGGAAGGATTCTCGTTGCCGATTCAGGAAATCACCGATTATCATTTTTAAATCCAGATGGTTCGCCTTTTTACCATTTCGGCAGAAAGGGGAACGATCGCAGTGAATTCGATGCGATTCAGGGAGTTGTCGCAGATAAACAAGGTTATATTTATGTGTCCGATACAAATAATAATCGCATTCAGGTCTTTAACGCTGACGGGATATATCTAAGATCTTTCGGAAAGAAAAGTGAGAAGGTTGATGAACATGGCGCCGAACCGGGGACTTTTCTGAACCCGAAAGACCTGGTTTTTAATTCCAAGGAGCATCTGTATGTTCTTGATTATAGAAATAAAAGAATTCAGGTTTTTGAAAAAAATGGCAAGTATTTAAAAGAAATTGGCGGTATGCATGGTGTAACACAATTTATTGAACCCGTAGACATTGATATTGACGAAAAAGATTTTTTGTATGTCGCCGATAGAGGAAACCACTCGGTCAAGATATTCGACCCGCAGGGAAAATTCGTTATACAGTTTGGTTCGTCAGGAAAAGGTCCCAGCTATTTTCCGCAACTCACAGCGATAGCTAGTTCAAATGATAAGATTTATGTGTCCGATTACGTCCTTAATAGCATAAGGGTGTTCAGCTTTAAGCCTCAAACCGAGAGTAAAGAAGAATCCAATTATCTTACAAAAAAATCGTAACCTTTGAAAATAATAATAAGTATCTCCAAAATGATTATGCCTGAGGAATTTGTTGTCTTGGGTATAAAAACGATAATTAGTTATTGCGGAAGCGCGGTTTTGTCATCCTGAAACGATTTCAGGATGACAATATAGTGTCTCCACAATAGATACTAAATAAGAAATGATAGAAAGAAAATAAAATCAATTTTTATTGTGTTAAAACGAAATGTTTTCCTCTGCCTCTCGTTTCACTTCTCCAACATCTCCCCACAGCTTTACCCCTACTGCATCAATCACCAATAAGATATAAAAAAAGCAGGTATGTAATACGGTCGGGTTTATTTTTGCCTGCGTGTTTAACCTGTTAATATCTGCATAACTGACAGCTTATGTTTTAAGCGTCAAGGGAATGTCTTATTTCATATTTACGTGTAATGGTCTATATAATTTGATGTTTGATGGGTTAAGACTTATGAGAATATGACGATAATAAGTATAGGCCGTAATATATGCGGGTAAACATTCTGTACAATCAGCTTGCTAGAATTCCCTGCTTGAGTACTAAAGTAATATTAACCAATTACAAACTTAAATAGCTAAAAAGAGGGTGATTAAGGTGGAAAAATCATCAGAATTCTTTTTGAATATAGCATCTCTATGTGGTCTGATAACGGTTACTATTGCTATAGGAATTATAGCTGTCTGTGATAAGTATTTACTTAAAACGAAAAGCTAAATTTAATACAGTCGCTGCTGTACTGCCTTAATAATAATGTAGGATAAAGCGAATGAAAGGTTGTTAAATTCTGACTTTCATATATTTGTAAGGAGAAATCGATATGGAGAAGTTGATAAAATTCCTGGAAGATAGAAACGATATTAGCGTTTTTGAATACTTCCTTCTAGCAGGTCTTATCGTTATGGGAATAACGGTTGTTCTTTTTAGATACTTATGATAATCGTAACCAAAGTGAATAACAGTTCATAGGTAAATCAAACTGTGTTGATATTTCTACAACCCCTTTTCCTGTTCGTTAGACTCCTCTAATAGGTCGTCCACTTTTCTATCTATAAATGCCTTTCTTACATTTCCAAATATTTCTTTGGCTTCATCTATGCTTATATCTCCTAGTCCTACTTTCAAACACAGTCCAAGCCTTAAGGCGTGCAAGGCATGCAACCCCATATCATCAGGATACTGTTCAACTAAAGCCTCCCATTTAGCATTAACATCAGGGTCATTGCAATAATCCTTCTCCTCTGCATTGATAGTATAAGAAAACAGTAAGATTAAGAATGTATAACTAATGCTTATTTTCATTTTTTTCATAATCATTTGTCCCTATTTAAGGTAATTTTGCAAAGCAAAATTTCAACCTGATTATAAATCAGGCATAATCAAAGATTTGGAATTGCCTTTGACGGTCGCTGTCCAAATTTTAAACTTTATGTCTCCTCTTTAATTATAGGTATCTAAGCCAAATTCTTTCTTAATCGTTATTTTGGCATCAATAAAATCTTTATGCGCTATGTGGAATAAGCCTGATATT
Source organism: Candidatus Scalinduaceae bacterium (assembly GCA_046759445.1). GTDB lineage: Bacteria > Planctomycetota > Brocadiia > Brocadiales > Scalinduaceae > Scalindua_A. Next base: position 40,140 of record JBHICG010000015.1, on the reverse strand, counting down.
TTCCTTATTATTTCGATCTCCTTATGATCCAACTCTTTATCACAACACGCTACACGGAAAAGAATTTCTATAATTGATATCTTAACGTTATAAGGCAAATTCTCGCTTACCTCATGAGTAAAACGATACAAATCTATTCTTTCCCTCGCGGCTTCCTTGATTGAAGCCAAAACAGTCGCTATATCTTCCTTTGAAATTTTACTATATAAAATAAGGATTTCTTTGATTTTCTCATCTTCTTTCGCTAGAAACTTCTCATCAGCCTCAGCTACAATCCATAGTAATACCCCCAAAGCAATTTTATCATCTATATCTTTCACCTTAGGCACATCTTCTTTGTCTTTCCATACAGATGAAACTACATTTTTTCTAAATTTATCTAAAAATCCAGCCATATACACCTTCCTTTTTAAATGAATACTCGTTTTGGTGAAGTAATACCTATACAATAATTAAAGAATAAATATACTACAACCCCTTTTCTTCCTTCTTATAATCATCATATTCACAAACATATTCAATTAACTGCTCTCTTGTAATTACCTTCATCTCAACAAGAATCTCTCCTATATATTTACCTTTATTGCTTTTTTGCAATTCCAATGCCTCATTCACCTCCTCTTGTGTAACATAATTATTTTTAACAAAGAACTCGCCTATTTTCATAAATCATTTCTCCCCACAGTCCCCTCCTTCTTTCTTTTACCTCTCTATAAGTTCTTAAAAACCTATCCCGATATTCAACATTAGATCGCTACCTTCTCAGATTCCAGTTGCCAGTTTCCATATATCAGCAATCTTACTTTTTCTTATCCACATTTTTAATCCATACACATTCAATTATTCGACCTTAATCCACTGTCATCTGGAAACTGACCACTGATCCCTAACACTGACCCCCGTCACCAGGGCACTGGCCACTGTAAAAGCTCCTTATTCATTCGGGTCATCTTTTGCACCGTACCTTCAGACACGATAGACGACAGACGATAGATGAGAAATCAGCTAACTTTACAGAACGAGTCTGCTTTTCGTTCCATCGTAATAAGCTTTGCAAAAATATGCTCATACTTTTCGTCCAATATTTTATATGTTTCATTGTTAATATATTTGCACTTCAATGCAAACTCCAACCACGTTTGAGTTTCTGACGCTTCTTGTTCTGCATCTGTTAATTTATTAACGAATACAGCCTTATATCTACGTTTTCTCCAGCCTTCTGCAAGATTAACACATACTGATCTTGACGATCTACGTATTTGGTCGGTTAAGGAATATATCTCCTCCTTAGGGAAACTTTTCGATATCTCAAATATTTTCATTGCAGATTCAAACGACAACTTATACACCTCTAAATCCCTCACACTGTTTATCCTCCTCGTTTCTTTTCCTTCGTCCATCTTCCCTCCTTTCTCGTCTCTCCTCCTTCATCACTCGCCTCACAGTCGTAACCTCTTTCTTTCTTATTAGAATCTTTTAATTGCTTTTATATTTACCACTACTTTTCTTTTTAAGCAAGGATTGATTTATATTATGACTAGCGCAACGATTAGTTTGGCGGGTCACTATTATTTTATTATTTACATTATTTTGTCTTTGTTGAGGGCACATAGAACAAAGTATCCTACAAAACACATTTGCTTTCTCCACGGAAACTTATAATACGTTTGTCCTAATACTAGTCCATCTTTGATTTTCCTTACATCATCTACCAACCCAAAGATCAATGAATGATGCGCTCTGTAATCTAAAGCAAGACAAGGTTTATCGTCAACGTATGCATTTTTAATGTAGGTGTCAAACTTAAAAAGGCAGGGTATAAATTTACTTTTAAACAAATTAATGCCATAACCATTCTTTCTTTTATCAAATGAAGTAAGAAACTTTTTGCCAGTCCATTGTCCCAATGGACTTTTAAATAAAATTTTAATCATACACATTAACCACCAGGGATTTCTTGGATTCAAAGCAAGGATAGCACCTGCAGTTTCACCTTCAAGTTCTTCAAACATTGGCAAAGTTCCTACATTAAATAACGTATCAAGATCGCTGATTGAACATTTTCTTAATTGTTCAATAACTGCTCTTGCTTCAGTTACAGAATACCGCATATATCTTTGCTACAAACCCTTCCCTTCATTCCTAGTTTCTTTCAATTCCTTCTCCCTGTGTTTTTTTAATGGTCTGTCATACTTACGCATCAAAGATAGCCCCTGTAACCTGATCTAAGATCACTCGCTGATAGTATATCAGCCATAAACGGGCCTTATAGGTGTTAAGCAAGACAATATCACAACATATTATTGATTCACCCATTCATACTCATCATAGAGAATGTCTTCTTCGTTACTTATCCTTTTACCAAGAGCTACGAAAAGGTTTTCAAACTCTTTTTGAAGCTCAGTGTCTGGAATTACTCCTCTAGAATATTTATCAAAGAATCCTTGCACAACTCTTGAGACATTCTCCATATCGATTGCGCATAAATCTAATGCATTCTTCAGTTGCTTATTTTTTTCTGCTTTTTTTCTGAGAAGCGGATAAAGTTGCTCGTCTTCCTTATTGAGATGTGTAAGCAAATGCTCTTTTGCAGACAAGAGCTTGGCTTGTCCTTCTTTTGAAAGAATACCAAGTTCTTTGACTTCGTTGAGTACGGCAACGATTTCGGAATGGTCCTTCTTAAGTTCTTCAATCAGTACTGACATTTTTTCATCCTCTCCTTATTGGTTTTTTGTGATTATGCCTAACTTATAATTCGGTTTCTCAATTAACTTATTATTTTTCGCCTTAAGCAAGGATTGATTTATATTTACTCTATCAAAGATGGCCCCTGCAACCTGATCGAAGATCACTCGCTGATAGTATATCAGCCATAAACGGGCCTGATGAGATTGAATCATTTGTCAATGAGTGTCTTGCAAGTCCGATGGGTGTTTGTCGAATCCATATTTAAACTGAAACTTCATCATGTACAGGCAAGTCCTTACTCGGTTTTACTGCTAGTAATCCTAATGAAGCAAGGTTTCGGATTGTTTGTGCAACTTCAACTTTAACAAGAGGAGGGTGTCTGCGTCGTTTCCAATCCATAACTGCCTTCAGAACATCTACTTCTGATGGTTTGTTCTTAAATTCTTTTTGAATGTTCTGTGTTGCAAAATGAACTGTAGCTGCAAGTTCAGCTTGATGAGTGGTATTCATTCTAAGAAAGAGGTCTGTTAACTGTTCAATGATTGGCTGGACATCTTCAATTTCTTTTTTGTAAATTCTGATTGCGTCTTTATAAGTCGGCCCAATTTTAACACTGAACATCCTTCCAAGTTTTTCTTCTCTAATAAGACCATTATTAACAAGTTTAGTTATTTTAGATTTTAAATTTGAGTCAAAGGGGCCAAAGCTGCTCCGAACATATTTTAGTCCGGTGCGCAAACCAAGTTCAGTTGCAAAATAGGCAATCTTTTGGAACATTGTCCGTCCAATAGGCCAATGATAAGGTTCTCTTTCAATCCTTGAAAGTACTACTACAATCGCAATTAAACCTGGTTCTATTTTATTGTTTACAAAAGTCCCTGCTTCAACTAATTGTGTTGCATCTTTAGAAAGAACTTCTGCTGTTAATTCTCCAGCAGAAGTTCCAAGCGGGGCATAGAGTTCTACAGGAATATTAAGACGCTTCATGTGTCTATAAAGTGTTGGCCCGACAATCCTCCATTCAAGTTGTCCATGACCACATCCAAGTGGAGGCAATGCTATAGAAATTATCCCCCATTCCTGATAATGTTGCTCAAGGTATTTCAAGCCTTGAATTATGTCCGTTAATTTAGATACAGAGCGCCAATGTTCTTTTGTAGGAAAGTTCAGTATCCAAGGTGGCACAAGTCTCTTATACAAATAAGGTTCACCAAGCTTGACTAATCCCTTGTCACAACGTTTTTTATAATCTTCAAACATTTCAGGAAAACGCTTTTTAAATTCTAGCGCTACTCCTTTACCCATTATTCCTACTGTGTTAACTGTATTTACATGGGTTTGGCATTTTGATTGAAATAAATCACCAACTAAAACTTTTATCATTTTAAACCTCTCACAAAAAGAATAAGTCAGGGTCAACTTTTATATCAAAATTTATTTTAATAGCAACAATAATATCATAAAGCTGTTTTTTGCTTTCCGAACATGAAACATAAGCTCCAAGTAGATATTCTTTTGGTACTTTGTCCGGCACTAAAACCTCGGCACATTTAATGAAAGTATGTCTGAATTTCTCTATTGGGTCTGCATGGTTCCAGTATTTTGCAAAAACGAGTTCTTTATCTATCATTCTTAGACCATTTGGTGAAGGTGCGAAACGAACATAGTCGCTTGAAGCATTCCCATCTGCAATAACGACCCCAGAAGCTTTTAAAATATCTTTACTTATTCTTACAACACATAATTCTTTATGTCTGTCCTTTCTTTTGAACATCATTGGATTTCTTGCATGAAAATAGAGGTTTACATATTGATGAAGCGGTCGATTACCTTTTTTATCGGGTACAATAATCTTTTTGCGTCTCTGCTGAATTTTATTCATTGCAACAGATTTATGTTGAATTCTTTGGACTTTTTGATGAGATAAGATTCCAACGGTACAAATTGATTTCATATTCTCAATCGGTGTTATGTAATGCAGTTCTTCAAATTCTTCAAATCTCAAAGTACATTTCTTCCTGTAAATACTCTTCGGATAAGGTTGTTAAAATATTTATCAAGTTTCATTTTGTTTTCTGCTCATTGCAATTTTTGGACTTTGACTTCTTCGACAATAATTAGCGATAATTAGGGACACTATTTATATAAACCGTAGATCGGGCATAATACTTTTTTAACGATCACCTTCTCTATTTTTAATACAATCAAGGTTAGTGGCAAACCTTAATAAGTGTCTATTATAATCTATTGGTTTATTGGAATTTATTTCGCTGGAATCTTATAAATATATATTTTTTATATGTTGTTTAATTGTATTTTCTCTTTCAACTATAAAGTTATCAAAATCATCTTCTTTCATATACTCAAAAGCTTTTCCCGATATCAAGTGTTCTTGTAAGATTAATTTTACTTTTTCTTCGTTCCCACATTTTTGTACCATTTCTGCAATATAGTGAGAAGGTTTTTTGTGATTTCGACTAACTTATAATTCGGTTTCTCAATTAACTTATTATTTTGCTCCTTAAGCAAGGATTGATTTGTATTAAATTCTGTGTCTATTTCCCCTTTGACATTACTTATCATGGATGACCTTGTTTTCGCCCAAAATTCCTATTCATACTACTTCCGTTCTTAATTCTTAATTGATCATTTCATCATTGTTAATTATTTTCCGTCCCTTTTCAATCAGGTCGATGTTCTCATAGTTACAACTAACTATGTCAAGAACATACCAAATAACAAAAGTTTCAATCCCTTTTTAATCAGGTCACGTTTTCAAACATGAGAATGGAAAATGTCCCAGTAGGGTCATATTGTCGTCGCAATCCCTTTTTAATCAGGTCACGTTTTCAAACCTATTATGCCTCCAGTTATAAAATCTTGTGAGTATTGGTCGCAATCCCTTTTTAATCAGGTCACGTTTTCAAACTGCCGATGTGGAAACGCTCATGTACAATAAACAACTATTGTCGCAATCCCTTTTTAATCAGGTCACGTTTTCAAACCCCAAATCCATGTCTAAGTCTCCACCTGTATTTAACCAGGTGAGTCGCAATCCCTTTTTAATCAGGTCAATGTTCTAGCGCATGTTTTATGAGGCTGAAATTTGTACCAAACCAAACCCTTTTGATTTGTAACCACCAAGTACATTGATTGACTTTAATCTTTCCAAAATATACATGCTTATAAACTCTTCCTGTTTTTTGTTGTTTACCTTTCCCTTATTGTCTTCCAACCACTTATCACCTAGTGTTCTAGCTTCGCCAAGATTTCTTGATTCTCCTAACTTCCAGTTCAGAATTGTGTCCTCTAACAAAACTGTCAATGTCCCATTAAAAACAGAACCATCTGGTACAAGCTCATACGGTCTATTACTTCCACGAGAAATTGTTTTGGTAGCCCTATCTATCCTAGAAGAATACAATTCATTTATAGAAGTTTCTGCGTACAAGAATGGAACTTTAACAAATCCATTTAACCCCATAGACCCTAACAAATAACAAACAGGACATATTGAATGGCTTTTGTTATTACCACATTTTTTGTCGTTACATGGATATCTGCAATTACCTCCCTGGTCTCGGTATTTTCCTGCTTCAACTAATCGTTCTTCATCAGCTGATAACTTATCAGATGGAATGCAGGGCTTGAAGTACTCAAAACCCTCTTTCCACTTACCATTTGAATAATATGAATCAATGAAAAACCTTTCAATCTCCGTCCGTAATGCGCCCTTTAGCGACGAACCTGGTATTACCAGCTTCCCTCCTACATGAGTTACAGGGTTATCTGCCCCCGAAAGAGGGTCTTCTTTACCTCCTATTCTTAAAGGTTCCTTTGCTGTAATAGTTATTTCAAAAGTTTTTTCCTTTAACATATTACACCTCCTTAGATTTAATAGTTTCCAGAGCCTTTATAATACAGCGTCCAATACTTCTTTTCTGTTTTACTTCTTCACTCCCATCGAGTATATTTAAAACTGACAATAAGGCTGTAGCTTGCCACTTAAGTTCACGGCGGACTTTCTTTTCTATTAAAAAGACCTTTGTGACTCCAAAGCCGTGCTTTTCAAAGACATCAGCAACATTGTTCAAGAAATTTGAAGTAAAATATCTGCAGTTTTGCACCTCTCTATCAGCTTTTATTTCTTTCATCAACCTTTGAATAGTATCCATCTTCTATCTCCTCTCATCCTTAACAAGAAACTTAGGTGCTATAACCTCACTTCCTTCAAAAACTGACAAGACATAATTACCTGTAAATGTATTTGGTATAGGTTTAAAGAGATATCCATAAACTGGCCTTTCTACCTTCCTTATGTTAAATGTACTTTGCTCTTCTAATGGAATCCTAACATTTAGCTCGCCTTTTGCCACTTCACTTTCCTGCAACATTTGTTGCTTTGCCATATAACATCTGCCAAATCCCTTTGACCTCAGACCGCCCATCGAAATTTCAAATCTTTCAGGGAACTTTTTTGTCTCATTGTTTTTCAGAATAAAGACTTTTCCCATAACATTAGTTATAAATTCTACCTGAAGAGGTACTTTACTTGTACCAGAGTTTCTATCACGTGGCGAGTAAATCAAATAATCTCTCCTATTAAAGCCCGAATTGTTTAGCAAATACCCTACGGCCTTAACTTCTTTTAATCCAAACTTGGAATTGAGAGCTCCACTAATCTGACTAAATGGAATTGTGTAGACACACGGCTTAAAAATACCTCCTTTTGACCTATCTCCCAGGTAAAGTATATCTGATGTAAGTTTGTATTCAATAAATGGCATTTTTAATCTTCGACCAGTTTAGCAAAGGTTAGAATTCCTTCAAAGTCCATACCCAAAGGTAACAAATTTCTTTTTAATACTTCGTAACTTTTGAAGTCCGCTTTTTCTGAGCTATCATTAAATTTTAATTCAGCCAATTTCTCAGATAGTTTGGAAATCTGAGCTAGCTTAAAAAGGGCACTCTTTCTGTATGACTTCTCACTGGCAAGAAGTAACTGGTCTAGATACATAAGAGATGTTTCTATCTTCCCACGACCAATAAGTGATATCTGTAAGTTAGATATTTGTGCTTCAATATTTTTCCATATTTCAAAAAAAGGAAATTTTGAATTACATGATACAATAGAAAACTTTATTGGTCCATCCATCAACTTTTTAAACTCTGGAAAGAAACTGTCTAAATGTATATTAATTAAGTCCAAAATTTTAAAAACGTCGTTTGTTTTTTGTGCTTTTAAACAGTACATTTCGTCCAAAACTATTTCTACATTTTCCCCACTAAATGTTTTTAATAAACTATTTCGAAAATTCACCAAGAATTCATTATAATCATGTTGAAACTCAAATATTAAAGAGAACCTTACCTCTGCTCTACTATCACCAGCCTTAGGATTAGTTTTTGACAGATAGTTTGAATAAAGCTCTTCCAGGGTGTTCGTCAACAGTTCATAGTCAAGATTTATTTTAATCCAAATAATTGATGTATTTTCTGTTTCAGTCCATCTTTTTAACTTCTTTAATCTCGAAGGACGGTTGCGGATGGAAAAACATGTTGTGCACAAATTCTCTATTGCGGCCTCATCATCGTCAATCTCCTCTTCGTATTGCAAAAGATAATCAGTCGGCCAAACCTTATCTGCAGGTGCCATTTGACAGATTTCACAGATTGGTGGCTTTATGTGAGCAGGTAATTTTTCATAAATATGTTCCACTTTATGTAAGGTTAACAACCTTGGGTCTGGTTTACGTTTCTGTTTGATTTCACCATTCATTTGTTCAATTGTCTTTTTTGTCCAAATGGTTGTTGTCCATAGACTACTATCTCTTGCAATAGAGCATATTCTTTGCAGAACAGAGGGGTCATCATAACAAATCAATATCTCATCACTACTTGCAAAAAGAATATTGTCGTAGAACTCCTTTTGAATCTTTGACATATTCTCTTGGAGTAGTTCGAAAACATTCATATCTCGCACTCTAAATGGTTTTTGATTAAAGTGAAATCTGCAACGTGCTAGATAAATCTGCCAAGTCTTTACCTTGTTATCTCTTAGTGCAGAAATCTTTTTAACATCAGGTTCTACCTCACGTGCATCAATAGGCCAAAAAGATGAATTTTTAAATAACCTATAAAATTTCCCTGTCAGCACCAGGTGAGAATGTAAACTTGTGATATTCATTCCAGCATGAGCATCCTCTGGTCTTGACCTAATAACGTTACCGTATTTTGCAATTAATTCATTAAAGGTGGGGTCTTTTGCATAAAAACTTAATAATTTAATAATTTCCTCCTCTTTGTCCAAGCGCGTATCTTTATTTACAGAAGATGGGTTCCACAATTTATGTAATATAAAAGAAGACTCTCCTTCATAACTTTGATTATGTCTTGAAAAACCTGCCGCCATACCATCTGCCAAATGTAGCAGGAAGGTTTCAATATCAGTTGGATAGGCAGGAAATTCTTCTTTTTTACTACTACAGTGATGTTGTAAAACGCCATCCCAAGTTCGTGTTTTGGGTGAATATGATAAAAACTTGTCGAAATCAGAAAAGTTATGTTTTAGTGTTGTGAGCTTCAAAACATCATGTAGTTCTGGAATTAATTCCTTTGTCATATTTTATTTTTCCTATTTGTAAGTTTTATTCTAATTTAAAATTTTATATCTCCCCAGGCCAAAACTCGTCCCTTTACCCACATGAATATGCTCACCTAATCTAAGAAACTGTAAAAATGGTTCTAGGTTGCCTCCAAATTTGGTAGTTCCTAGAACTCCGCCTAGATTCATCCTCTGCTTCTGTCTGGTGGAATAGCGCTCCCAATCAAACCACTGTAAATCATTAGATATAGTTTTAATTTTCTTTGCTTCTTCAATATATGATTTGAAGTCACATTCTAACTCCTTACCACAGTGAAAATATGATAGCGATGATACTCTGCGAAGGAGATTTCTAAACATTACATGAAATTCAATATTATCAGTTATCTTCCCATCAAACCGAACCCGAAATGGGGTTAAAAATCTTAACTCAACCTGGCTACTATCTTTTTTGGATTCTGTATGATTTAACTGTGAAGCCTCCAATAAAGAATAATTGTTTTGAAGCATATCGGTGTTGTACTCATAAATAATCTTACTCTCACTATTTATATCCAGACTTTCAACCTTCTCTAAAGTAAATTTACTTCGATTCTTACCGATTCCCTGTTTACCCAATTCGGTAAACGTAAATATAAAGTATGGTAGGTAATCAACTGCCTTACCAATTAAGATTAGATTGAATGAGATTCTTTCATCTTTTTTGGTTACCCTGTCATCACTCAATGGTGGTTCAATGACAAAAGGATGTGGTACTGTTTTGTACAATTTTAGTACCTTTGTATCTTCAGGTGGAGCTGTCTCAAAGATGTAACTGTAAACGCATTTATTGTGCAGAATACATTCTGAACACTCTTTCTTTCCACGTTGAATGCATACAACTTTTTTAAAGGTATATCCAAAGCCACCCCTGAATACAGCTCCCTTGTAAGAGGGGAATAGGATTTCTTCCATTGCCTTTAAAGTAAATCTAAACTTTGCAAATGTGAAATTGTTAAGCATTTTCAGTAAAAATATTACACCCTTCAGCACCGTTGAGTGTTATATCATACTCTCATGGTAAAGGGTAAATTCCTTAAAATGAAATCTGAAATTCGACTAGTTATCATGAAATAAACATAAATTAATTTTTAGATATTATAGGAATATTATTCGTAATTTATAAATTAGGTTGTCTATCCCAAAAAAAGAAATCCTTTGAGACAGACAGAAAGATCTGCACAAGAGAGAGTAATAGTTTTATTTTCTACATAACAATGTAGAATTAATTTTATATCTTATGAAAGCATATCCATCATCTGATGGCGTTGTGTTTGTATGGCATGACACGTAGATTGTTGAACTTCTGATGTTTATATTAGTGAGGCTGGAAACTAAAATCAACAAAAAAGGCATTATTGTGTCAATCAGATGCAATAATGCCTTTTGGTTTTATACAGTAAAAAAAAGGAAATAGGATTTTAAGCGATAAGGATTCCTATATCAGCCTGGTTATTTCTTTTTACATGTTTCACAAAATCCTCATTCATCATTGTTAATTACTCATTCTCTTTTCTGTCCCTAATTCATCAAGGGGTTTAAACGATCACGACGGTTTATGCCCCTCTACTTTCCAGTTTTAAATCCTATTTTACTGCCCGTTTCTTTTTCCTGTTTTATGAGTTGTTTAATAGCCTCAAAAACTATCTTAAATCTTTCGTCATATTTCTTTTCCAGGGCCTCAATCTTTTTTGCCAGCGCCTTATGCGTGCTCATCAATCTTCTTATCTGAACAAAGGTTCGCATAATGACGATATTTGCCTCAATAGCCCTCTCGCTATTCAATATGCCGGAAAGCATGGCAACTCCCTGTTCGGTAAAAGCCATAGGCAATGCACCGCCGAGATGGCTTTTGGATGGTATCACATTTTGTGACACCAGCGCATTAACCTCATCGTTTGCTAAAACAAACATGAAATCATCAGGAAATCTTTTCATATTTCTTTTCACGGCTTGTTTCAATGCCCTGGTCTCTACACCGTATATCATTGCAAGATCATAATCAAGCATCACACTTTCACCTCTGATAAAGTGAATATGTAAGGCAATATTTTCCTCTTTTACCGCAATAAATTTACTCATTGTATTCAACCTTCTTTGTGAGAAATGCTTACTTTGTTAATTCATCATTCTCTACGTACCACGAATCACATATTTCCCAAGCCCAAATGATGTTCCTTTACCCACATGTACATATTCGCCCAGAGCTATCAGGGTCATAAACCCTTCAATATCTCCTTCAAAAACGGCTTTGCCAATGAATCCTCCCATCGTCACCCTCTGCTTTTGACTGGCAGAATTTTTAATATCATGCAAAAATACCATTAAAATTACAGTCTGGTATTCTTTTTTCTGTTTCTCATCCATATTTAAACTCCGTTTTTACAGTGTCTGTGTCAGTGAACGGTGTTGATGTCTGTAAACACACACCCCTTAATCCGGCAATTTTTGAATTGCTTAGCTGTTCCACCTAGAACAGCCCCTCTTTCTAGAAGGAAGAATTCACATCCCAAAACCCCTCTTGTTAGAGGGTAATCAGTCATAAACAGCGGACAAGCCTCATGACAAAAGCCTCTCCCTTATCCTCTTAGCCTTTTCTGACATTGCTTTGTAAAAGAACTCCATCTGCGCCTCAAGCCACGTGAGTTTTTCTCTTACAGTTTTTTTTCTGTATGCATCTATTTCAGCTTTAGTTTTGTAATACAATAAAGGATCACTTTTCATTTTGCCATTCCCCCATTACTTTTTTCAAATAAAACACATCAGAGATATCCTGTGGCCTGCCGGTCTTTTCTTTCATTTCAACAAGATGCCCTAGAGAAATTACTGGAATTTTTACTTTTCCAGACTTCATCTCTCTCTTTGCCTCATATACCCTGTTAAAATCAAATGGCTCTATTACAAATACATCCAGAAGAAAGTATGGATTTCGCGGATCAAAAAGACTAAAAACCATCATCCCCTTTTCTCTGATCCATTCTTCTCTCTTCTCTCTTTCAGTAAAATCATCGAGACTTACAGGAATCTTTGGCTTAAAATTGAGATCTTTTATAGCCTTGATAAATTTCTGAAGGTTACTTTCCTCCAAATCCACCACAAGGTCAATATCGGCTGTTGCCCTTTCTATACCATAGAGATTTACCGCAATCCCTCCAACAACTAAATACCTAACTTTCTTCTTATTTAATGCGGAAAATAACTGTTCAAATTTAAGCAATGTTTTCTCCCATACATAATCCCTGTAAATCAAAAGTTGTATGATAGAGGTTTCTTCACAGTTTCGATTTATAGTCTAGTTCGTGGCAACAATACATTCCTTAGATTTTACACAATTTACAGAATCTCATATTTCCCCAAACCAAAACTCGTTCCCTTACCCAAATGGATATATTCACCCAATTTGAGAATTTGCATAAATGGTCCAAGGTTGCCTTCAAATTTCGCAGTTCCCAATACGCCGCCCGAGAAAATCGGGGCACCATATCTATTTAATTGACTTAGCTTTACAAGATCGCATCTAAATCATTAATTATGTGAAAAATCTTACCCTTCCATCATTTGACAGAGTATATGTCTGTAAGGTATGACACGTAGACTGTTGAAATTCTGATGTTTATATTAGTGAGGCTGGAAACTAAAATCAACAAAAAAGGCATTGTTGCATCTAATTGACACAACAATGCCTTTTGGTTTTATACAGTAAAAAAGGGGAATAGGATTTTAAGCGATAAGGATTCCTATATCAGCCTGGTTATTTCTTTTGACATTTTTCGCAAATCGTCCCTTTGTCAAAGCAATCTTTGCAAGTAATTTTCGATTTATTTGTATAACCAACATTACAAGAGTCACACCAAACTACTTTTCCAGCCTTACCATCAAAACAGCTTTTACATTTTATCATATTTCCATCAATATAGCCGGCATTGCAACTATCACACCAAACCGTCTCACCAGCTTGTCCCTTTTCACACGCAACGCAAACATGTTGGTGAGATTCACGGCTTTCCACTCTTTGCTGTGATTGGTATCCTATGAATAAAAAAAGAATAGTTATTGCTATTACAAAGGATTTAACAGAAATTCTCATAATAATCTCCTAAAAATATGTTATAAAAAAAGAACATGGTTACGGTTTGCGATTTCCTGCACATCAAATAGTAAATTTATAAAAGTGCAAAATCAAGCTTAAAAAAACAATATGTTTAAAATCAAATCCCCCTTTAGAGGCTGTGTCATAATTGTCATCCCGAACTTGTTTCGGGATCTTATAGGTTTTTAAGTTATTGAAATCATTAGATTCTGAATTAAATTCAGGATCTGGTTCAGGTGTGATTCTACTCGACGAGTAGAATCACCTAAGCAATTCTGCTGTTGCAGAATTGCAACGACGTATTACGTGTTTTCACAATTGTGACACAGCCTGGAAAGGGGGAATAGGTGATTTGTTACTTTTTGTGCAAGATTCAGGTTATACCATATATCTTATCACCATACTTGCCAATCGTGTCATCATCCAATAGTTGTCTTATTTTTCTATTTATCTTACTTCTTTTATTGACCTAGAAAAATTTAATAAAGGTGAAATAGCCGCTAAGACCTCCTATAAGATAGAAAAGCAGATACTCACCGATGAAATTCAAGGCCCAGAGTTTCTTGCCTTTGCTATAGAGAATTACAGCGAATTGTTTTAGTATATTGCGGATGGAAGAATAAATATCAGGATACAGAGATATAACGGGTGAGATTTGGTTTGGTGTAAAGTAGAGTGCCTTATTAGTAATATGTATACGTAACTGTAATTCAGGACTCACTGGGCCGTATCATTCCATAAGCGGACCGGGCGAGCAAAAAAGAACCCGTTAGTACCGTCCATGTGTGCCCAGTTAGCGTGACCTTTGCTATAGTTAACGTACCATGCGGCTGCAGCATTAATATTTATTTCATCACCTGTCCATATATATTTTTGCCTACCATGAAAAATTGGATCTATATATCTGCCTTTCTCCTTGCTAGATTCTAATAGTGACACAGCCTCTTCCAAAGTTGGAAGTCGCCAGTCACTATAACCCGCATAATTATTGAGATTTAATCTTTTTATCCACTCATTTGCCTCATCCCAATCCAAAAGTCCCTTTGAGCCAGATTGGTGCCACATCAGCCCTGTAGCATGATCTATTACTACTTTGTCACCATCGTCTTCTACCAATTCATAGTTGTGTTTGATTGTACTATGGCCATAAAATCCCCATCTTTTCATTTTACGTATTGAAATATTTGGCATAGCCTGTACTTCATCTACCGATAAAGGCTTGTACCATAAACGTAGTTTTGAGCCAGGTTTTTTTATGTGTTTTTGTTCATTTCTTACTTGATTCTGGATGATTACAGATTGTTTTTTTATAGGAGCGGGGTTCTTATTGTGTTTCCAATATTCTATTCTCTCCACTGCATATCTACGCATCATCTGGTCATCTGTGCTAAGTGGATTATCAGCAGAATATCTACTCAAATAATTTTTCCACATTTGTACTTTCTCCGATGGTTTAAGCGCAGTGCCTTTATCCAATTCATTGTTTTGGGAATACCAAAATGTCATAGTTTCTTGCCAATCATTCCAATTCCTCTTTGGGGCCTCCACTTCCTTGGTAATCTTCTCGAAATTATCATTATTCTCTACTATGTCCGGAGCTTGATGAATATCTTGTTCAGGTGATTTCTCAACGCGATCCCTTATCACAAATACAAAATCCCCTTTATCTAAATTAGGATTACGTATTTTGCCATATTGAGGGTGTTTCTCCCCCTTTGTATTAATTGCTTTATCTTGAAGAAATTCACCTAACTCTGTGCCTGTCACATAACCATCTTCATTTACATCCCCCTCTCCCTCTAACGCAGCTATAAACTGTTGTGTAAATACACTCTCATCAGACGACATCTCCTCATCTGCATTTCCCGCTGTGATAAACTGACGTATTGGTTTTAATGTATTATATGAAATGTTTCCTGGAATCGCCCGTGAAAGAGCAAATAAAGAACCGGAAAAACAACTATCGAATAAGAATATAACATGTTTGGATTGGATACGTTTGGCAAATACTTCAATCATATGCATATCCATCGCCTTAGCTAAAAAACCATTGGGGTCATTTTCGGGATTAGGTGCATTGACAGGAACTATGTAACCCATCTCTTCTCCATAAGACATTTTTTTCGTATAACCATGCCCAGCAAAATAGAACAAAAGCCTGTTTTCCAGCTTTTGTCCATATTTGTTGATAAAATCATCAAATGCATTTCTTAATTGTTCTTTTTCAGGGTCATTCACCGTTATCACATTAAACCCGTGTTCTTCCAAAACCTTGTGAACCAACCGGACATCTTTCTTAATCCCTGTCAGCTTAGGCCAGCCGCTTGTATAATTACCTGCTCCTATCACGAGAGCGTGGCTCTCTTTATACAAACCTACTTGTTTGCCTGCGCTATCTCTAACAGAGACAACTTCTAACCCTCTAGAGGCAAAGGCCAGAGTTGTCATAAAAAGGCAACTTATTGTAATAAGAAGATACGTCTTTTTAAAATTCATGAGACAGGTCTTTCTCCAATGCCAATTATAGACGACTTAATACTAATAACTTGATCTCTTATGTCAACATGAAATATCCTGAAAAAGAGCAGATGATTACATTAACTTTTATTTTCTACTTAGTTTTCTAAGTTGTATTTTATAAGCAAGTTATAAAACTTCCAAAAAAGTTTTTTATTACTGAAAATGCATACATATTTTATTTGACAACATACACTCATTCTATGTATAAATATAAGCATAAAGTAAAAGGAATAGAAACTAACAAGGTTAGTTAAAAAAACCCTGGTTGGTACAGTTTATGATTAGTACAAATTTCCTGATTCAGTGAAAGGAAAGGGGGTTTTGTCTCATGTTTTTTGCGTTGAAGTTTGACTATAAGCGATTATTTGTTACGCAGCTCACGATTTGCTTAACGCTCACGCTAATAACACTACTATCGTTCTTTCCAATTCACGCCAAAGAATTTATCGATCCCCGCTCAGGCCAGTTGTTTGTTTCCTCCACAGACCTGATCTTACCATCAGGTCCGATCAATCTTGAGATTCGACGATCGTTACAGAATCAACAAAACAATGGAGGACTTCTAGGAACCAGGTGGCGGTTGAACTGGGAGAGTCGTTTGATTCATGCAGGCCCCCGCGTCCTGATCGAGGAGGAACTTGGGACTGTCTCTTTTGAGCAGGTCGACGACACGCAAGTGTACAAGACTATCTTGGGAGAGCGGGTTGTCTTCGACAAGAATGGACGAGCGACTCGCAGTAAGCCAGATAGCACCAGGGAGACATTCGACGAGCAGGGACGGTTGGTCGAACGCGACTTGCAGAATGGCAACAAGATTGTCCTAAACTACGTTGCTGACAGTCGACTCTCACTGATTGAGGGACTGAAAGGGAGTTTCTTCCAATTCATAACCGATAAAAAGGGACGGATACTTCAGATAGAGACCTCGACAGGCACCAATGTCAAGTACACCTATGTCAAAGATAATCTGACCGAAGTCCGGGTTAACGGGGAACTCATTTTTCAATATACTTACAATAGTGCCGGAGCGCTGATTCGCATTTATAATCCGAGAGCAGGGGGCACTGTGTTTTCGTACGACTCAAAAGGACGGGTCTTGAGCCGCAGCTTTACAGGCGGAAGTCAGGAGCTATACGAGTACGATGATGAAGCAAACTTGGTACGCCACATCGATCCAACCGGAGCAGTAACAACCACTCAGTGGAGCAAGGACAAACGCCTTCAGAAAGTAATCGATCCGCTTGGGCACAAAACTTCAATCAAATATGACGTTGAAGGTCGTCCCGTCCAAATCACCGGGCCAACCGGCCTGGCAACACGCATTGCCTATGATTCACAAGACCGCACCGTAGAGGTCGAGGATTCGATAAAGCGTAAAACCCGTACGGAGTATCTCGGCGATACCTCACTGGTGAAGGCTATTACCCACCCCGATGGCACCAGACATATCTTTGAGTACGACAATCATTTAAACCTTACCGCAATCAAGAGAGGAGGCGAGACTTTATCAGCCTTCACCTATCATAAAGATGGTAGCGTTGCGACCATAAACGGGTTAGGACAGCCAAAACAAACGTTTACATACCACCCGAACGGACTACTCAAGTCGATAACCAATGCCCTTGGGAAGATAACAAGATTTGAGTACGGCCCCCACGGGAGATTGACCCGGCGGATTGACCCACTGGGAAATGATACTCTCTGGAGCTATGACGCTCAAGGCCGGGTGGCAAGTATGACTGACCAAGAAGGAAGAACCACGCGCTATAAGTACTCCAAGACTGGGCTCATTGCCCGCCTGATTGACCCAGCTGGAGGCACCATTCAATATAGCTATGACACACGGGGGCGACTCGTTACAGTAACAGATTCAACAAGCCGGACCACCCGCTATGAATACGATCCAAACGGTCGTGTCAAAAGTGTTACAGATGTAACCGGCGCTACAGCTCGCTTCGAGTATGATCCATCCGGTAATTTGGTTCGGGAAATTAATCCATTGGGCGGTGTTACCAAGCGTAAGTATGACGCATTAGGGCGCATTACGAGCCTTTCCGATCCAGGTGGGGGAACCACACGCTATGAGTACTCGCCATCCGGGCTTCTCACCAAGCTGATTGATCCCCTGGGGGGCGTCACGCAATATATCTATGATGCACAAAACCAGTTTATTAAAGAGATTGATCCTTCTGGCCGAATCACCCATTACGAGTACGATTCAAATGGCCGGTTAGCAAAGCTTACTCCCCCTGTTGCAAGTGCAAGATTATATCATTACGACAAAGCCGGTAACCTCATCAGTAAGACCAACGACAGTGGAATGGTTGTTCGATATGAATACGATAGTCTGGGTCAGCGTATTAAAGAGACTCATGCCAGCGGATTGGTAATTTCTTACCACTATGACGCCACAGGAAATCTGTATAGTTGGGAAGACAATGTTGGAGGCGGAAGCAAGGCCAATTACGACAAGTTGGGCCGCCTCGTTGCGATTACCAATTCCTTAGGGTCTACCACCAAGTACAACTACGACCTTGCTGGCAACCTCATATCTGTCAACAACCCATTGGGACAGGTGCAGCGAAGGAAATACACTATTACTGGTGAACTTGCTAGAGTGGTTGAGCCTTCTGGCGATACGGCGAAGTATGAATACGATGCTGCAGGTCGTTTGAAGGTAATCCATCACCCCGGTAAAGGTGTAAGCCGGTTTACCTACGATGCCATGGGAAATCTCGTCAATGTCAAGAACCCGCTCGATCATCACGTAAGTCATTACTACAACAAGGCAGGTAGACTTGTCAACACGACCGACGCAAAGGGGCAAACCACCACCTTCAGCTATGACCACGCTGGCCGTTTAGTCCAGAAACGGCTTGCAGACGGGAAGGTCGTCCGTTATAGATATGATTCAATCGGCAATCTTATTGAAGCGAACGACGGGACTTTTCCTGTCCGTTACACCTACAATGATAGAGGCCGCTTGAATCAAATCAAATACCCTTCAATCAAGCGGGTTTTAAAGTACGAATATGATAAAGCGGGTCTCCTTTCGAAGTTCATTGATTCAGAAGGTCAAGTCATTCGATATGGGTATGACTCCTCTAATCGGTTAAGTACCATCAAACTTCCTGGCGGGAAAGAGATTGCCTTTGCTTATAATGCCAGGGGTAATTTAGTCTCTACCACTTACCCGAACGGGACAAAGGGCAAGTGGGAGCATGATGTAACAGGTCGTCCTATCGGAATAACGTATACGGACACAAACCGGAAGACCATTGCTGGGTGGCAATATAAGTATAATGCTGCTGGAAATCTTATAGAGACCATTAAGGCTGACGGTCGGATCTCCCGATACCGGTATGACCCAGACAACAAGATTATCGAAGAAAGCTCAGGAACTGGCGATCTCGTCCAATATAGCTACCTGCCTGGTGGGAATCGTGAAAAACTAAAAAGAGAAGGAAAGAGCATACAATTTAGATATAACCAGGCCGACCAGCTTTTAGAAACAGATGATGAGACTTTCAAATATGATGCCAACGGCAACCTCGTAGAGCGTAAAGGCCCAAAAGGAGTAACCCGCTATTCATACGATTCCGAGGACCAATTGGTCAAAGTTTTACTACCAGATGGAGAAGAGGTCAGCTTTGGATATGCCCCTACGGGAGAACGGGTCTGGCGGAGGGATTCCAATGGTCTCACCCACTTTGTGACCGACGGTGTGAACCTTTTGGCTGAGTTAGATGAGAACTTGAAACCCAAGGCCACCTATCTTCATGGGCAGGGAATTGATAATCCATTAATGATGACTCGTGATGAAAGAAGTTACTTCTACCACACCGATGATCTGGGGAGTGTGGCTAGACTTACAGATCAAGAAGGTGTCACAGCAGCAACCTATGATTATGACGCATTCGGTATTCTAAAAAGTCAATCCTTTGTCTTAGAAAATCCCTTCACCTATACAGGTCGCGAACTCGATACTAGTACAGCACTGTATTATTATCGCGCACGTTATTATGAGCCTGATCTTGGGCGCTTCTATACCCCTGATTTAGTTCCTGGTAAAATACACGAGCCACAATCGTTGAATCCATACACTTATGTCTTAAACAATCCTGTTAATCTAACAGACCCTATGGGTCTTCAGCCCCAGATTATTACACAGAACGGTAATCAATATGCGGTATTTTACCGTGGACATAACATGAGAGGGATTCAAAGTATTGAGAGTGACTTAATGCGTACGAGCGGAAGAGTAGCATCTTACGAAAGATTAATTCAGATAGTGAACGAGATAAATCCACAGACAGGAAGACCGAGCGGATTACAAAGAGCTATAACACTGCATCAAGGGACATCTCAAGGCTCACCCCTTCTTTCGTTAACAACTGATCGATCTATTGCAAGATATTGGTCAGGAGGACACGGAGAGATTATTGAATTGCGTGTGCCCAATAGTGAGTTGAATTCCAGGGTTTTCTCAGGAGGGCCAGGAGTAGAGGCTGAATGGTTTGTTGAAGGTGAGGTGCCGGAGCATTGGATTGTGGAGAGGCATCCAGGAGGGGCAACTTCGCACACTCCAAGTAGATCGGGAGGAGGAGCTTCTCAAGGGTCTGCTTCCGGTGGCTCGGGGAGCAGCTCAATGAGTACATCGAGTTCAAGTGGGGTATCAGCATCAAACGTGGCTGGTGGAGTAGCAGTACTAGGTGGCACAATCGTTACCGGTGTAAATTATCAAGCCTGCATTGATGAAGGGAAGACACATACTGAATGTGTAAAAGAGGTTGTTGTGGGTACCGTAGAAGGCACTATAGCTAGCGGTGTCATATTGGCAGGTGCTACATATGTTGCCGGCCCCGCTGCAGTTGCTGCAGCCGCTCCAGCAGCTCCATTCGTCGCAGCGGCCGCCGTTGTTGCCGGTGGGTATCATGCCGGAGATAGGTGGGCTAACGCACCTATGGTTAAAGCAAATGAAAGGGACCGTCAACAACAGCAAGCAAATCTCGGCAAGCTCGATGAAACGTTGAGTCGTTTAGAAGCAAAAATCAATACTCTGTCGCCCAAAATAGATGTAGTTAATGAGGATATAATTAATGAGATAATCAAACAGATATCAACAATCAGAAATAATTTTCCACCAGAAGCAAGGCCTAGATTTAATGCATTAATCAGAAAAATCAGACAAGCGAACACAGAGTCCCGTGCTGACAAAGATGAAGAACCCAATATTGCAAACGCAATCGAAGCAATGGAACGGGTAAAACGTAATAAGCAAGAACAAGATTCTACTAAACCACCATATGTTCGGCCAAATCCATCTGAAAGCACAAGTGAGAGTAACATTTTAGACGAAGTAAGTGAATATCAAAGAAGCAGAAAACCTGTAACCGAAAAAGCCTTAAAAAAAATTAGAGCAAAGGCAGCCAGAAAACGTACTGAAAGGGATACAACAACAGTAACCTCGGTTCAAACCGGCGGCTCAACTGCCGGAACCCCGGTTCAAACCGGCGGTTCAACTGCCGGGACAGGAGGGTCCAGTAAGGTGTATGGGGTTTTCGTTCTTACCAACGTTTCTCCTGGTGGAAGTCTCTGGGTGGGTGAAGAGGGGAAGTTGAAGAACAGGGCTATCGGCACTTTCACTGGTGGCGGGCCATGTGATGACCTGGCCAGGGGTTGTCCTCAAGTGAAGTATCAAATGAAAGCTGGTCCATTTACTTCTTTATCCGATGCTCAAAAGGCATATTGCCGTAACCTCATCAGAGCTTGGGATCCGCCGCTAATGACTAGCAGGAAGGCTGAAACGAGCTTTGGGATCTACTGGATCGCTAAAGCACCGGGCTGTAAATAACTGTGCGGGCAGGGCGTTATATAGTTTTTGTGGTGGATATGAAAACGATTAAGATTGCATTAATAATTATATGCGTTTTAGCCTTTTCTATAAAATTAGCATATACAGATGAAGAATTATCAGATAAAGACTTTCTGGCAATTAAAGAAAAACTTGAAAAGGTTGAAGAGCTTCAGAAGGACATAAAAAAGCAACTCGGAGATATTGAAGATAGTCTGAAATTAAAAGACAAAGAAACACTTACACAGAAACAACCAGTAAAAAAAGTTGATGTTGGCAAGATAGTTGGTGCACTTAACTTAATTGTACAATATCAATTGTGGAAAGATTATCAGAAGGTTTTAGAAAGAAGTTATTACATCAAAAAAGATGATGACCCTTTTGCCTTTAAGAGTAAGACATTAAGAGAATTGCTACAAAAAGACAGCGTGAGCCAAGAAGAATTTGAACATTCTATAGAAGATCTTGAACATGCCTTAAAAGAACTAAAGGATTAATAGAAATAACTTTTTTTGGATTTTATGAAACCATAATTATTATCTTCTTTTAATAGAGTGTACAAATAGATGTTTTTATAAATTAGTCCCTACCACTTTAATGATAAATTGTAAAACTAATCATATTTCATAGTTACAATATCTCCCCTCTTTATATTTTCTCCGCTTAATATTTCTGCAAAACTGACATTTTCTTTTACCGACATAATGCGTATTACACCAATCTGTTCAATATCAGCATAAAGAACTAAACCTGTTTCAGGGTCTGTTATTTTCTCTATTTCAGACTCTATATACATCAACTGTCCCGGACGAATATTTTTGTTGCTTCCAGCGTTTATAATTACTGTTCTACCTTGTTTAACTGCTGCAACTCTCCCCTTCCAGGTAATATCCTTCATGCCATCAAATATCTTCCATACTGCATCCTCAATTGCCATGCGAATAGCTCGGCCTATAACTGTATTTTCAAACCCTTTAGATATGGTACTGAAGCCCGCTATGCCAAAGACTCGACTGCTTTTTTGTTTAGTAATTTCTCCCCTTGCTACGATGCTCTTAATGACCATACCCGTTTCTACACCAATCAAACGAACATCCAAACCTACTTTTCCAGTTACTGTTTCATTACCTTTTCCAATTTCAGGATTTATGGCTTCTACTAAATCTAATTCCTTTGAATCGGTAAATGCACCAGCAATTCCTGCCATCGTGCCTAGATTAAACTTAAACCCAGAAGATTTTCCTTCAGCTGCTTCAGAAAACTCTGTTACAACCCCCTTAATAATAACCTGTGCACCTAAAAGTCTACCTGCCTTTACGGCTGTCTTTTTTGTAACAGCACCTGACTGTGCTAATATAAGCTCATTCTGTAAATCAGAAATAGTCTCCCTATCTACAATAATGAAATTTTTGCTCTTTGAAAGAGTAGTTATTAACTGAGCTCTTAATCCCTTTTCAATATTAAGCCCAGATGGAATCCCCGCTACGGCAATATCAAATGAAGAAACAAGAACCCTTTTTGCTGGTATATATGGATCGTATGGTATTCGAAATGGCGGTGGTTCATACTTTTTTTTGACAGGCTTTTCCTCTAATTTTTTGGTATCTCTGGTGTCGTTTTCATCTTCATCAAATTCATTATCAGGAATATCAAACCCTAGAATATCAGCATCTAATGAATCAATAGACTGAGCGTTTGTAGTTCCGACAATAAATAATCCCGTAATCAGTAAAACAAGTATAAAAAACAATTTTTTGCTTTTCATATTATTTCTCCTTTTGGAAGTATGATTAAGGATAGTTTACATTATACATGTTTGATTTAGTTATAAATTTTCTATAATAAATATGGTATGACAATTTAGTGAATTGTTGAAATTCTGAGGTTTATAATATTAAGGCTAACTATTAAAGTCAAGCATAATAGTCGATGATAACCAGCAACGACTGGCTCAAACCTGAAGAAAAACATTGCCTTCACCAAATATCACTGGATTGCATAGCGCAGCATAGCAGCGACCAAAATAAATATTACCCGTTGATACAAATCATTCGTTGGTGGAAACCTGAAGGTTTCCGTTACTTTTTAAATTGGTAAAAAACGTACACGATGTCTTGTTTCCTCCACGCTTATTACTGCACCTTTTTCTAATGCATCAAAAGATTCATCTAATACACTCATTAATCTCTTATTCACATTTTCTGGCACTTCACTTTCGAGTCTAAATATTATTACACTGGGACATATCCCACCTGAGGCAGCCATAAGATCTCCAAAATCAAGATCACAGGTAAGTATAACCCTATCTTCTTTTCTTGCTTTTTCAATTATTTCTATATCAGTTATCTTGTGGAGGCCTTCTTCTCGCAAATGGATAGCATCATGCCCTTTCTCTCTTAACCAACTAACTGTAGATTGGGAAATTCCCATATCAGCAAGAAATTTCATTTTTTTGTTCCGATAGCGAGATGTAACTCTTCTTTAGTCAACCATGAAGCATATCTCAAAGATTCCTTTATATCTTCAAGTTCAATATCAGGATATTCTTTTATTATTTCATCTGTTGTCATTCCATTGGCTACAAGGCTTACAATTAGAGAGACTGGAATCCGCATGCCTCTGATGCAAGCCTGCCCCCCCATAATGTTTGGATTGAAGGTTATTCTCTTAAAACCTTTCATCATTTTTACCTCCTATTTAAAATTATCTAATGATATAGTGTAATTACTACCAATCGTGTCATCATCCAATAGTTGTCTTATTTTTCTATTTATCTTACTTCTTTTATTGACCGCTTATCATTTATGCACGGGTGTCTTCTTGAGACGCCAGATTTCCTTGTTGTATTCCTTGATCGTCCGATCACTGGAAAATTTGCCCATCCTGGCGATATTGAGTATAACTTTCTTTGCCCAGGAAGTCTTATCCTTGTAGAGTTCTGACACCTTCTCCTGAGCTTCTTTATAAGGCAGCACATCCTTAAGTATAAAATGTCTGTCCTCTCCTATCAATGAGTCCACTATTTTGTTGAAGACGTCCCTTTCTTCTGGAATGCTGGTCAATTCTTCCGAACGTAATTGATCAATAGTCCTTCGAATAATATCAATATTATCATAAACCTCCATGGGGTTATAGTTGTTCTTCCTCAGTTGTTCAACTTCCTCAGCCCTGAGTCCGAATATGAACATATTTTCTATTCCTATTTCCTCAGACATTTCTACGTTTGCGCCATCCATGGTTCCAATCGTTAATGCCCCGTTCAGGGCGAGCTTCATGTTGCCTGTACCGGATGCCTCAAGCCCTGCCGTAGATATTTGTTCGCTAACGTCGGCTGCCGTCAGGAGTATTTCGGCGAGGGATACGTTATAATTTTCCAGAAAGACGATCTTAATCATTCCTTTTATTTCTGGATCATTGTTAATAATTCTGGCAAGTATGTTAATAAATTTAATAATCGCTTTGGCCATATCATACCCGGGCGCTGATTTAGCGGCAAAAAAGAAGGTTCTCGGTATAATGTCTTTTTCCGGATTATTCTTTAATTCGTTATATAGCATCAAAATATAGAGGGCGTTCATCAACTGTCTTTTGTATTCATGTAATCTCTTTGCCTGCACGTTGAAGATAGAGTTAGGATCGACGTCTATTCTCCCGATTATTCGCCCACTCCCATCCTTTAATGGATTATGCTTATATATGTAATCCTTCAGCCTTTCTTTGTTCTGCCATTTAATTTTCATTAGTCGATTAAGGAAAGTTATGTTGCTTGCAAACTTTTCCAGTTTTTTCAGTTCCGATAAATCAGTTATCCAGCCGTCTCCTATTTTACTCGTAATCAGATCGGCTAATTCTGGATTTGGCTTCAGGATCCATCTTCTCGGCGTAATCCCATTGGTCTTATTATTAAATTTTTTGGGAAACATCTCGTAGAAATCGCTGAGGACCTTTTCCTTAAGGATTTTAGTGTGGAGTTGCGCTACCCCGTTAACTGAGTGACTCCCTACAATAGCGAGATTGGCCATTCTTACTTTCCCGTTTTCAATGATGGACATGCGACTGACACGGTCCATATCACCGGAAAATTTCTTCTCTATAGATTTGCAAAAGTCATGGTTGATAGTCTCAATAATTTCATAATTTCGGGGGAGAAGTTCTTTCATCATGTGAGCGTCCCATTGCTCCAGAGCTTCGTTCAACACCGTGTGATTGGTATAGCCGCAGGTTTTCACCGTAATTGTCCATGCCTTATCCCAATCGACATCCTCTTCGTCTACCAGTAATCTCATTAATTCCGTAATGGCAAGTGACGGATGTGTATCATTAATCTGAACGGCAGCTTTTCTATGGAAAAGGTCAAAGGTTTTGTGGTTATTTTTGTACTTTCTGATAACATCTTGTATGCTTGCCGACACAAGAATATATTGCTGTTTCAACCGCAGCCGTTTTCCTGAATCGTGTTTATCGTTTGGGTATAAAATCGATACCATAGTTAGATCGTCATGGTTTAAGACACGCCTTAAGGCATTTTCATAGTCTCCTCTATCAAAGGCCTTTATATCAAACTGGTCGTAATCAGGTACGGACGTGCTCCACAATCTTAACGTGTTAACGGTATTGTTCCTGTAACCTACTATGGGTGTATCGAATGGAATGGCCGTAACAATTTCACAGCCCTCAGTTTCAGTTTTCTCCTTGCAATTCGAAATATTATCTCTTTTGATGCGACCTCCAAATTTGACTATAACCGCATCCTCTTCGTGTTGTATTTCCCAGGGGTTCCCATGCTGAAGCCACTGGTCTGGATGTTCAACCTGATATCCGTCCAGTATCTCCTGACGGAAGATGCCATAATCGTAACGCAGGCCGTACCCATGTCCAGGTAATTGTAAGGTGGCCACAGAATCTAAAAAGCAGGCGGCCAATCTTCCTAATCCTCCAGTACCAAGCCCGGCATCCATCTCCATATCTTCAATTTCATTCAGGCTTAATCCCAGGGAATTCAGAAGGCCGTTTACTTCCTTCCGGGTACCCAGATTAATCAGGTTATTTCCCAGAAACCTGCCAGTCAAGTACTCTGCAGAAAGATAATATAACTGTTTTGCATCTTTCTTTACATACTCCTGGTTTGTGGCTATCCAATTATCCGTGATTACGTCTCGCAGGGCAAAAGAGAGGGCCTTATAGATATGGAGATATAATTTTTGCTGCACCGCATCTTCTACAGATATAATCCCCTTCAACCCAAGGCCGAGAGTCTTTTTTAAGTGGTACTCAATCCCTTCTTTTAGAGAGTTTGCTGATGAAAAACATTTATTCTTGGATGAAATTCCTTTGTTGCTTTTATTTGTCATTTTTATTCCTCAAATTAATTAATAACCTTCATGTATCTTCCACTCTGCTATACCAGTACACACCCTTCTTTTATCAAAAAAGAGGGGAAGAAAATGGGGATTGTAAAAATAATTCCTGAGATTAATGGACATGCCAGTTCGGACTTCAGCCCGCTTATCTCAAGGATACTAAACCCTTAGACGGCCGTTTAAGATAACTTCTTTTCTACGGCTTGAGAGTGATTTGAATTTCTTTTGTAACAAAAGGGCATCCTCTTCAAGATTTGGACTTTCACATATTACTGTTCCTTTTACGTCAAAGTCATTCAATGCTTTTAAAAGATCTACGTGATCCAGGTCTGATTCTTTGAGATTAAGATGCTTTCTTTCACCCTTTGGCCCATACTGTATGCCAGCAACGTGGATGTGCATCTCTTGCAGCGCATCCTTACCCAATTCATCTGCAATAAACTTTAAGACGTTGTAAAATTCATCGTATGAATTATAACTACCGGTTCTTGCATGCAGGTGTGCAAAATCAATACAGGGAAGTACATTCTCTATCTCCCGACTCAGCCTTAAGACCTCACCCAAATCTCCAAATGAAGACATCTTGCCTGTTACCTCTGGCCTTAACTGTACAGGATTATCTTCATCTTTTAATACCTTAATTATTTGCATTATCTCCTGCTTCATTACCTTGTACACATCACTCTTTTTCTTACCCATATAAAAACCCGGATGAAATACCACACTTATTGCCCCACATAAATGACCTATACGTGCAGATTGTATAAGTCTATGTCTGCTGGCATAAATTTTTTTCTTATCCGGTGAATTAAAATTAATAAAATATGGCGCATGTACACTCAGAATAATATTATTCTCTTTCGCCACCTTTGCCACTTCCATCGCCATTTCCTCGTTAATTCTGACACCTTGCACAAATTCCAATTCCATGCATTTAAGTCCAAGCTTCTTTACTCTTTTGATCCCTTCAATGCTGGAATTATTTTTTGACGAGTGCGGAATACCCGCAGTTCCAAAGAGTAATTTTTTCATAAATGAATATTTTTGAGGACTGGCAGTTTTTGTGGTTGGCAAAACACATTATCTAATGGGGCTTGCCTCGTTACGAATTACTATCTTCTCTGCGCAATTCCCGAAGAAGTCGTATCCTGAACCTGCCTCGCCAATAAGATGTATCATCTTTGCTGCATCACTAATTCTCACACCACCTAATACAGTTACACCTCTTTTGAAGAGAGGTTCTGGATAAACACTGGCAGTTGGCCCTACAACGACAATTTCACTCTCTCTTCTGGCAAGTTGCAGTATAGGACCAAGCGTATGATTGACGAGTGTAACTCCCGTTATAACCAGGATATTCGCTTGAGGTATTATTTCCTTCAAACGAACCTCTGGTTCTATTGCAACCATATCACCTTTGCCAACAATCCTGGGGTTTTTTTCAATCACAAAAAGTTTCTTTGCAATCTCTTGAATACTTTTTATAAATGGTGGAAAGGCTCCAACCATTGCGACGGAATCTTCGCTCGTAATCTTAACCAGGTCTAA
This sequence comes from Candidatus Scalinduaceae bacterium, assembly GCA_046759445.1. Lineage (GTDB taxonomy): Bacteria > Planctomycetota > Brocadiia > Brocadiales > Scalinduaceae > Scalindua_A. The sequence continues at coordinate 11,437 of JBHICG010000015.1, read as the reverse complement.
TGCATTACCATATGCTGAGGGTTTATACTGACAAGTCTCATCTTCAAGCAATATTGCTGAAAGCGCATTTATTGTTGCGATGCCAACGGCCGCTTTAAGGGCATTGTCGTCAAGGGCATAGTTCATGAGGTCTGTAAGTTGAAAGTCGAGCAAGGTTCCTGCCGAAGGCATCTTAGCGTGTGAACGTGGACAACATACCGCCTCCGGAATCTCCTGAACGGGCGTATATGACATTCCCGCATGACCAGTGCTTAAGACAATTCCTGTGTAAAACACCCCTATACGGATATCTTTTGGAGTAATTCCAAGTTTATTTATTACATCAGAGTCTTTGATAGTCTCTATCAATTCCCAGGTGATAGATTTTCTTTCATCTATGTTCTTCATTTACTGCTACCTCTTAAAAGATAAGAAAAATTAATAAGTAATTTAAACAATTATATGCTTTTTTGTCAAAACAGAATCATACGTTGGTGTAAAAATTATTTACAGAGTCTACATATAACAAAATATTATACCACATTATTAACATAAGGAGAAGTACAGGATTCGAAAGAATAAGTCATGGAAACCTGAAGGGTTCCGCTACGTTTTCTTAATCATCTCCCTACCAATCTTATAAAGTCAGGATCGTTTCTGTAACTTTCGAAGTCAGGTACTTGTTGTATGACCATTTTATATTGAGGGTTTAATTCCAATGCCTTTTTAAGTGCTTTCAACATCTTATCCTTCTCATTCAGAAGGGAATATGTACAGGCTTTATTAAACCATGCAGCATCAAATGTTGAATTGATACTTAATGCCTTATCGTAAGCCTCAATTGCTTCCTTGTGCCTTCCAAGTTTATCAAGTATAAGCCCTTTATTATTAAGGGCTGCGAAAAAATCTGGGTTGACCTTTACGGCCTTATCAAAGGCTAATATTGCCTTTTCTAATCTCCCGAGGTCTTCGAAAACAAAGCCCTTATAATTCCACACCTCATAAGAACCGGAATTAAGTTTCGTTGCCCTGTCAAATGCCTTTAGGGCCTCCTGTAACTCACCCGTTCGTACAACAGCAAGTCCTTTATTCATCCAGGTTGCATAGGAGTTTGGATCTATCTTGATAGCTTTATCGAATTCTGCTGCCGCTTCCTTAAATTGTTGAAGTCGAACGAAGGCAAGACCTTTTTTGTTAAGAGCCTGATATTTAATCTTTCCCAGACGTGGAATTTCGTATGCCTCTCCATCAGAAATTATTTGAATTGTCATGTCATAGGCTTCGATTGCCCCCTTAAGTTTTCCCAGATTTATAAGCACCTCACCTTTGGTATTCCATGCCTGCGGGTAATCTGGTTTAAGTTTTATGGCTTTTTCGATTGTTGTAAATGCCTCTGTATACTTTGCTAGTTTTATCAACTCAAGTGATTTGTTCGTTATCGTCTCGTATGAATCTGGTTGAATCTTGATGGCACGTTCATAAGCATTTATGGCTTCCATACTTTTATTGGTACGGGAATAAGCAAGCCCTAAATTAGTCCATGAACCATAGGAACCAGGATCTATCTCTGAGGCTTTTTTATAAGCTTCTATTGACTCTTCATATCTACCGAGCTTATCGAGTGATAAGCCTACACCGTTCCATGCAGCGTAGGAATCGGGCTTTAGCTCCACGGCCTTTTTAAATGCCTCTACGGCCTTCTCATTTTCTCCGAGATCAGCAAGAGTGAAGCCTTTGTCCGCCCATGCAGCATGTTCTCCCGGCTTTATGGATATAGCCCTATCATAGGACTTGATAGCATCCTCATAATTTCTTATACGAACGTAGGCATTGCCTTTATTAATCCAAGCTTCATAATAATCTGGTTTTAGCTCTATTGCCTTATCGTATACATTTATTGCCTCCACCCTTCTCTCTGGTATTCGCGCAAGAGTAAGAGCCTTATTATTCCAGGCTTCGTGTGAATCTGGTTTCAATTCAATAATCCTGTCGTATGTATCTATTGCCTTTTCATATCTACCAACGTGGTCAAGTACATTTCCTTTTTTAAAAAGAGCTTCGATAAAATCTGGTTTAATCTGTAACGCCTTTTCAATGGCAGAAATTGATTCTTCATATTTTGTATTGTTGTCTAATGCATTACCCTTTACAAACCAGGCTTCATGATTATTTGGTTGTATCTTAACTGCCTGGTCCAGCGCTTCTACTGCCTCTTCATATCTACCAAGTAAGTCAAGGGTTATGCCTTTATTATACCATCCTTTGAATGAATTAGATTTTAACGTTATTGCCTCATTATAGGCGGCAAGTGCTTCATTGTACTTTTTCTTGATAATCAATCTATTTCCCTTAATGATCATTTCATCGTGTTTCGAAACACCCTCCCTGCCAGAAAGACTGTGTTGGGCTGAAACTGTGACTATAATACTGTCAAAAAAAGACAACACAAATAAGATTAGGAATGAGGAGGAAATTCTCTTGAGCATGGAATACCTCACTTTCTTTAAATTAAATTGTTGAAGTTAAGAGTCATTAAAGTTTTAGTAATTATACCAGTATATCTTTCCATATTTGATGAATAATAATGTTTACTGTTTTTATTAATAGAAGCTATAATTTTTTCTATTTTTCCATCTTCCAATTTGTACGGCAAGATATATCCGCGCCTGGTAACCAGCTTACCCGTATAAATAATGGTATCACCGGCTTTTGTTTGTAACACCTTATCTTTCTTGTCAATATCAAAATATAGCTCAACATCCGTACCTTCTTTATGCTTTATTCCCATCCTGAGACCGCTAGTTCTTCCCAACCCTCTATTCGTAACCTCCCCTGTCCATCTAACGTATTTGCCTTTGTATTCTTTCCACAATTTGTCTTTCTGCGATTCAGTCATTCTATTTTCTTTACCAAATATTTTATCCAGTTCTTCAAAGGAGATGTCCACGAATCCTTCTGGAGTTTCTATAATTTTTATATCATCCTCTTTAATAATCTTTGGCGCCATTGATTCTTTCATTATAATTTCAGTTTCATTTACTACTTTATTCTCGATATTTGTATCTGATGTCTTCGATACTGTTTCTCCTTTTTCACCAATTGCCTTACCACCAATTTTCTCTATATCTACTTTCACAATACTGCACAGAAGTTTTCTCCCAATTAGTTTTGACAGTTTTCCTGTATAGGTAATACTGTCTCCTTTGTTTACCATCTTAACTATATCTTTCTTGTCGTCATCAAATATTAATTCGACATTTGTACCCAGTTTATGACTGATGCCAACCCTTTTCCAATCGTTTTTACCCACACCTTTGTAAGTAACATTACCTTGCCATTTTATATTCTTTCCTTTGTAATTACTCCACAACTCTTCTTTCTGCACATATGTTAAGTTGCTTTTTTCACCAAAAATCCTGTCTAAATCGTCAAAGGCGTAATCTTCTTTAACTTCAAGTGATTTTTTTAATTCAGACTCTACAGATATATTTTTACCTGAACGTATTTGGGCAGGCTTAATGTGAGAGGGTTGTGAAGATAGTGTGGCATCGTCCTTTTGATTTCCTTTTAATACATCAACTAATTCACCATTAATTATCTCGACATTAGCATCTTCAAGCCCGAATATAAGGTTTCTCTTAAAAAAAATTGATAATTTACCTGTGTAAACGATACTATCTCCTCTGCTTACCATTTTAACTATATCTTTTTTGTCGTCGTCGAATATTAGTTCGACATTTGTACCCAATGTGTGACTGATGCCAATCCTTATGCGTTCGTCTTCAGCTACAGCTATACCCTTATAGGTAACAATCCCTTGCCATCTCACGTACTTTCCTTTATAGTCAAACCATGTTTCTTCTTTTCGTAAGTCTGTAAAGGTGCTATCCTTGCCGAAAATATTAAACAAATCATCAAATGACTCATTTATGAACTCCTTTGATGGCGCTTCACTTGTGAAATCAAATCCCTTAAACAAAAAGGGAGATTCATCCTCAGCCGAAGTTAAGGTTGATAAGATGAAAATTGAAGCTAAAAGTCCTGCTAATATCATAAACTTTTTATGTCGCATGTAAATTAGCTCCATCCCGTCACCAATTTATTGTTTTGATTTGCAATAAAAGGTTCAGAATAAAAAAGGCTTCTTTATATAATGTTTTGCATAGCAAAATGGCATAAATCTGTCCTGACGACAGGTCAGGATTAGCAAACGTCTGCCTGCTGTTGGGCAGTAAGCAAGTTAATTTAATGCTATTTAAAATTTGCTTTCGAGTCAAGAAGTTTATATCTTTGTGTTTTTACTTAATAAAACTTAATGAGGTTTTTGCCTTGAAAATAATTCAGAAGATTGTACGTAAGGAAATAAAATTTGGTTGGTTGGTAAAGATTGTAATATATATCCTGTTAATTTCTCTCAATTCAGGAAGAATCTTTTCAAATAATGATATATTCAGAAATCCACAGGATATTCAATTTAGTCATGCACAAAATCTAGATAACAAATTATTTCAAGAGTTAGTGCAGGCTGACGATGAATGTTTGGATATTGCTAAGTCATCACTGCTTATTGCAAAGGAAGTAAATGCAGAAATCAATGTAAAAGACTATTTGGAATGCATTGATTGGTATGCAAGAATGATAAAATCAAGAATACAGGATAATGATGGGCCGGAAACGATAGTTAATATTATAAATGATTTTCTATTTAATGAACTTGGATTTACCTATGTTAAAACGGGTAATTTAGAAGATTTGTATTTGAATGACGTAATAGATAGAAGAAAAGGGAATTGTGTAGGGATGTCTATCCTTTATCTCTCCATAGTGGAGAGGTTGCAGTTGCCGTTATTTGGTGTAAATGTTCCTGAACACATTTTTATCAGATATGATGATGGTGAAACAAAGATAAATATAGAGACCGGACATAAAGGGATTAATCTAAATGATTCTTTTTACATAACACATAGTATGGAACGATTTGATAAGACGAGTATAGAAAATGGTTGTTATTTAAGGAACTTAAGCAAAACGGAAGTAATTGCCAATATATTTTTAAATCGTTCTAAAATAAGTAGAACAAGTGGAAATCTTAAGGAGGCGTTAAATGATTGCAATATTTCCATTTTGTTAAAGCCTGAAGACCCAGGCACGTACTGTAATAGAGGTGTAATATATGAAAAAATGGGAATGATCACGGAAGCAATAAATGATTATGGAAGGGCAATAACCCTTAACCATAAATATGCATCAGCATATTATAATAGAGGCTCTGCATTCGGAGTAGTGGACGAGATAGACAAGGCCATTGAAGATTTCAACAAGGCTATTTCTATTAATCCGGAATTCAAACTTTCCTATTATAACAGGGCAATAGCTTTTAAGAGGATTGGCCAAACAGAAAAGGCAATACAAGATTACAACAAGGTAATTGATATTGATCCTGACTTTGCACAAGCATATTGTAATAGAGGTGTTACCTTTGCAGAAACAGGAAGATTTGATGATGCGATTAATGACTTTAATAAGGCAATAGAATTGAACCCTAACCATAGCGATGCATATTTTGCCAGGGCAATATTCTTTGCTGACATAAAAGAGCTTAAAAAAGCAATTGAAGACTTTGGAAAATGTATCGAATTGTCTCCAGATAAAACTTTTGCGTATTATTTGAGAGGAAAGGCATATAAAGAAATAGGCAAAATAGATAAGGCCATTCAAGATTTTAATAAAGCGATAACTATCAGACCTTATTATGCAGGATTATATGTAGATAGAGGAATTATTTTATTTCAAGCTGGCAGATTGGATGAAGCTATAACTGATTTTGACAAATCACTTGAACTGTTTCCCAAAAACCCTATTGCTTATAGATACAGGGGGGAGTTATTTAAGAAAAAAGGTCTGTTTAAAAAAGCAATAGAAGATTTCGAATCGTTTCTAGAGATAGTTCCAGATTCACATGATAGCAAAATTATTAGGAATGAAATACTAAAATTAAAAAAATTAAGGACAAATTAGCTAATACGTATCTTATGGTAAAAACACCAACTATGCTCTGATTATTGAAGCTAATTTTGAACGACTTATGTTTCAGACGAGCAGGAATCTATGCTGTTATCTTTTCTCTTAAATCTTGGATTGTACTCAAAGCAGTATCTAATTTCTGTTTCATTTCATCTCTGATATTTTTCATACTATCGACTATTTTTAAAATATCTAATGTTCCTACAATTCCAACTACTTTGACTATTATACTATTATAAAGTCTACGAATACAAGAGGAAAAATGCAACGTAGATAAAAAATTTCGAATGTTATAGGTGAATTTTAGTGAAACTTGCCCGGCGAGGAATGCGAGCTAATTGTCTGCCCACTATCAGTCCTATCAGATCCACCAGGCCCATGAACAGTAATGTCAACTTTCCTATTTGGAACTGTGCCGTAGAAGGCAGTTTTCCATGTTACCAACCTCCGTCCATGGTAAAGCCTATGCCGTGGATGCTAAAGTTAGGACTGTCGTAATCGTAAATCCCATCACAATAATATTTGATTTTTTCACTAGTTCCTGTTGTAAATGCTCATAAATGTCATTGGTAATTCCGCAACAGATACTAATTAGTGGAAATTAAAAATAAAATTGGATTCCCCGCAATTCTCTGAATCGTCTTAAGCAGGGAGTATTTCATCCTTGCCTGGTGTGGCACGGACTAAAATAGCTTCTTTTTTTTTCTGACAACCAGAAACTACTAAGCTTGATTTTTTTAGATTAATTTGACATAATTATAGATTATCTTTAAGCTTCTGATATTGATGCAAATTTTTTAAATAAGGAGGAGAGCTTTGAAGTGCTATATTTGTAACAATGACGGAAAAGAAACCGAGGCCATAGCAATATGCATTGTTTGCGGAATTGCCGTTTGCAAGGAACATTCAGTTCGCGAGCAAATACCTGTAACTGAAACTTACAAATGGGGTATGGGGGAAGAGAAGGTTACCTTACCTTTGCCGGTTCCCCGCATTCTATGTACTTGGTGCTATCAGGCATTGGTAGTGCAGAAACAGAAGTGATATAATCGATTCTCTTCTTAAGTATGAAAAGATTCAAGTTATGGACAAGAATGACCTTAACGAGAAATTATCTGAACATCTCAGCGTAATTTCTAAATGTACTATTCCTTCCAAACAAGGAGCTGTTCTTTTAGCAACCTTTCTAGAGTCACGTTATCCGTATGCTTACCCAAGAGATAATGCGTGTGCCTCTATGCTCTTCAGACAGATGGTGGAAAAAGACCTTGGGCCAAATGAAGACGCTTTTAACCTCTTAAAGGGTATAGCTAAGTTTATGGCTGCTGTTCAGGATGAAGAGGGAGAATGGGTGCAGCGTTATGGATTAAGTGGTCAAAATAAGGCCATCTACGTTCAGGAGGATAATACTGCCTATGGAGCTATTATCTTAGCCAATTACTTGCTGGCATCTTTCCACCGTAAGGAGCAGCCAGCTGAATTGGAGGATTACCTTCAGAAGATTAAAAAAGGAATACAGTTTGCAATTAAGAATTTTTATCGACAGGAGATTTTCCTTTTTTTCTCAACAACTGGTATACATGAGTCGGCAATTGAAAAGGGATATAGTATCTGGGTGAATCACGTTTATATACTCATCTTTAATCTTATTTCTCAGTTGTCTGGAAAAATTCTCCTGAAAGACTTTTTTGCCGACGAACTTTCATTCAAAAAAAGTTTTTGCCACTCAGTGCATCAGCATTTTGTCCTCAACGATAGGTTTGTCAGACGTATAACTCCGAATGGAACATTTGACTTACGCCCGGACGTCACATTGATTAGCCCAAATTACTTCCAATGTAAAGAAGATCAATGTATGTCTTGTGTTTTAAATGACCATCCTGATATTATTGACAATTCTGTCAATTTTATGGTAGAGAATCTCTGGGATCCTGAGCTTGGGATGTTACAAAGGTACCTTCCCTTTACCGAAGATATTGAGACTCATCTTCATGCCGGGAATGGTCCCTGGATTCAATACACTTCTATGCTGGCTCAATATTATTACAAAAAAGGATATATTGAGAGGGGAGATAGTATTCTAAACCATATTGATAAATACCGGTCTGAAGAGGGATATATTCCAGAGCATCTGAGTACAAAAAGAAGATTTGAAGAATTTATTCGTCGAGAATGGGAGGTTGGGCTTGATGTAAGAAAAGAATTCCACTCAGAAATCCTGATACCGAAGCTTTCCTATGACTTAATTGCAGATGAAATCTTCTTCATGAAAAAAGCATATGATGAGATTAGAAAGGAGATTACCGAAGATAAGAAAGAGGTCATTCATTTTGCTACTCCTCTTATGTGGTCTCATATTGAATATGCAAACGCTCTCATTGCTAGATATGAGGCCGTGGTTGCTAAAGACAGCGTCGATCTGACCACACCAATTAAAAATTGAACTCCGTTTCCAATAGAGTATCCACCTTAAGTCACAATTTTTAAGAAACTCACATGTATAATTATTTCCAATTCCCCTCGGCATCTCGTATCTTTTTGCAGGAAGGACAGATGGGAAGTAAGCCGGATAATGTTGTAATCTTGGGGAGGGCACCCTGGAGTTCTTCAATGAGCCTCTTTCTTTCTTTTTCTACTCTATGCTTGTAAAGAGCTATCTCGATTGCTATTTTTAAGTCCTCGTTTACGAAAGGTTTTAAAATATACCCAAACGGTTCTGTTATTCTTGCCCGTTCCAGTATCTTTTCATCGGCATAAGCGGTGAGATAGATAATGGGAATATTATAGCAAGAGCGGATTTGACCCGCCGCTTCAATTCCATCCATTTCACCCTTTAACATAATGTCCATTAGCACTAAATCAGGCCTATCCTTCTCTGCATTTTGAATTGCTTCTTCTCCAGAAGACGACATGGATGTTACAGTATATCCTAAGCTCTGCAAACTCATTTTTATATCGTCAGCCGTAATCCATTCATCTTCTACGATCATTATCTTTGACTTTGCCATGTCTTATATCCTTTCTTTGTATTTTGCTTTCTTGAATTTAATTTGGAATTCTGTCCCTTCATTTCTGTTTATTTCAACTTTGCCCTGAAGCTGGTTCTCAGCTAAATTGGTTATCAGCCGTAAACCTAGAGATTCGGTCTTTCTGATATCCAAATCTTCTGGTATGCCATCACCGTTGTCGCTGACTATTAGTTCAAACATTTCGGTTTTTGAATCTTCAATTCTACGCAGGGATATCTTAATTTCACCGTCTTTTCCTTTTGGAAATGCATATTTCAGTGAATTTGATACCAGTTCATTGACGATTAATCCACAGGGTATAGCAGTATCAATTCCAAAGGAAACAGTTTCGATATTCATCTTTAGTGCAACCTTGCCAGTACTCACTTTATAAGACAAAAACAAGTCATTTACAAGGTTTTTAATGTAGTCATTGAAATCAATTTTTGCCAGGTCTTTGGACCTGTAAAGTTTCTCGTGAATAAGGGCCATCGCTTTTATCCGGTTCTGGCTTTCTTTGAGCATTTCGATTTGATGTTCATCTTTAACATTTCTAGACTGAAGCTTAAGTAGACTGGAAATGACCTGCATATTGTTCTTAACGCGATGATGAATCTCTCGTAGAAGCACTTCCTTTTCTTCAAGAGAAGCCTCAGTCCTGGCTGTAGCTTTCTGAAGGGCATCCATCACACTGTTGTAGTGTGTAGCAATCTGCCCAACCTCAGTGAAGGGTTCTACCGGCACACGGAGGCTCATATCTCCAGTCTTTGCCTGGCTATCCATAGTTCTGAACATATCCAGGAGTTCTGTAGTGGCTCCATGTTCAGAGACATTAAGACCGATATATTCGTCTTCAGGAGTAACACGTAAGGGAAAGAAGCGATTTATGATTTTAAAGAATATATATGACGTTCCGAAAACCCATAGAAAACATGTTGCAATGCCTGTGACTTGAGTCAAGAGTTGAGCCCAACGGTTGAGTCCTGTGTTCAGGAGTTCAGTTTCACCAAAGATTGCAACAGCAAGTGTGCCCCAGACACCAGCACCCAGATGAACGGGGACAGCGCCGACCGCATCATCAATGTGGAAATATTCTAAAAGATATTCAACACCAAGCATCACAATTCCGCCAATCCCTCCGATAGCTATGGCCCATATTGCATTTACTGCATGTGCCGTGGCAGTGATAGCCACAAGACCTGCTATAGACCCGAAGATCAGTAGTTCTACATCGGCGCGCCGCCGAAGTAACCATCCTATAGCAAGTGTAACCATAGAACCTGCGGCACCAGCCAAAAATGTATTTGTAATGATTACGGCAATTCGGTCATTCAAGGCAAGAGTACTACCACCATTGAACCCAAACCAACCGATCCACAGAAGTAATACGCCTAGTACCGATAAGGGAAGATTACTACCGTGAATCTTTATGTGAGTACCAACCGGTGGAAAGCGACCTTCACGTGGGCCTATAACCAGCAATGCTGCCAGGGCAACCCATCCCCCGACACTGTGAACCACGGTTGCACCGGCAAAATCTACAAAACCCAACATTCCAAGCCAACCAGAGGATGTTCCATTTTGGGAACCGTTCCAGGCCCAATGTCCAAATATCGGGTATATCAGGCCGGAGAGTATAATTGAAATGATGATGTAACTCCTGAACCGCATTCGTTCCGCTGTAGCCCCTGAAACAATCGTCACTGCTGTGGCACAGAACATAACCTCAAACAGGAAAAATGCAGTCGGCCATGTTCCTTCGTCAAGGGGTAAAAAAAATCCCGTTGATCCAATCCAGGCACCACGGGATGTTCCGAACATCAGTGCGAAGCCAAAAGCCCAGAATAAGATGGTAGAGATTCCAAAGTCGGTTATATTCTTTATGGCAACGTTTATGCTGTTCTTTGACCGTGTCAGTCCGGATTCCAGGCAAGTAAAACCTGCCTGCATTAAAAACACCAGGCCCGCACATATCAATACCCAAAAGATATCTACCAATGATTTGTCCATAATTTATTCCATATTTGTTTAAACAAGCAAATTGTAATAAACATTTTTGTTAAATATATCAGATGATGGGGCTATCGTAAATGAGTTTTTCTTAATATCAATTGATTTATTAAGAAATAAGAATAAGATTAAATTATGAGTTTTTGTTTGTTGTAGGTTTGCTTGTTAACAATAGATTGTCTTAATTAGCTTCTGTTGCGGAAGACTGGAATTCCTAAAGATGTCATTCTGTAATATTTTCAGAATCTATATAAATCAATCCTGAATCAAGTTCAGGATCAGAGACCCTGAAACGATACTGAAACGAGTTCAGCACAGGATTCAGGGTGACAAAATAACGTTTCCGCAACAGAAACTAATCATGGCTTGGAATTCATAAACAACATGTATAATAACAACCTTTTTCTCAAAAATGG
>JBHICG010000014.1:0-62040 GCA_046759445.1 Candidatus Scalinduaceae bacterium | reverse complement strand
AGATAATACACCCGGCCGTTTATTCAAGGCATCAACTTCTAATCCTGAGTCATCTGCCATTACCCACATTTTACAAAAATTAGCCAGTTCAAGCGCCTTCTTCGATGCATTTTCACTAAAAGTAGTACCATCTTCAACAACGCAAGGTGGATTTTCAAAATTTTCTAAATCTATCAAATCTACGGAGATCTCGTTTAGTATCTCCTTAATCTCAGATTTCTTTTTACAGTTACTTGTGCCTATTACAATTTCCTTCGTTTTTAACATAATGTCTCGGAGTTCCTATATCTTATCAACACTAATCTTCTAAAACTTTCTTTTGTACACTTGTCAATTCATTTATTCCTTTTTTGGCATGACTAATCATTTCTGCAAGCTCACCCTCAGTAAATGTATGTTGCTCTCCAGTACCCTGTAATTCAACATACCTACCATCTCCTGTTAAAACCATATTCATATCGACTTGAGCTGCGAAGTCCTCTTCATAGTTTAAGTCTAACATAGATACACCATTTACTATCCCGACACTTACGGCTGCTATACTTCCCAAAAGTGGAATTTCCGATATTTCCCCCCTATCCTTTAACCAATTGATGGCATCAACTAATGCAACGTAACCACCAGTTATGGATGCAACTCGTGTTCCACCGTCGGCCTGAATTACATCACAATCTATCCATATTGTTCTCTCACCCAGCGCGGTTAAATTAACTATAGTACGCATAGACCTGCCTATCAGCCTTTGAATTTCTTGAGTACGCCCATTTACCTTGCCACGTGTTGATTCTCTTGCTGCCCTTTTTTGTGTAGCCCCTGGAAGCAAAGAATATTCTGCCGTAATCCAACCCTGACCCGTATTTTTTAAATAAGGAGGTACATTTTCATCCACCGAGGCTGTACAAATTACTTTAGTATCTCCAAGCTCTATAAGTACAGAACCAGATGCAAATTTAGTAAAATTTCTTTCTATAGATACAGGACGCATCTCATCTGGTTTTCTACCGTCTTTTCGGATCATATTTTTCGGCATATCCGTCCATTATTTTATTTGCCCCGTTAGAAAAACTCACCTACAAACTCTGTATTATACCCCATCAAACGGGATGAAGACAAAAACAATAAAAATAGTTTAATGCCTCCTCAAGTGTATCCCCTTACAAAAAATTTCTAGCGGGGTTTACACATTAGAAGTTTTAATAGTGCCTTTTGAATGTGTAATCTATTTTCAGCCTGATCATAAACTATTGAATTTGGCCCATCAATAACTTCATCTGTTATCTCTTCTCCACGATGGGCAGGAAGGCAATGCATTACAAAAACATCCTTTTTGCATAATGCAATTAATTCATTATTTATCTGATAGCCTTTAAAATCTTTACGCCTGGTTATCGCCTCTTTTTCCTTGCCCATACTAATCCATGTATCAGTATAAATAACGTCCGCATCCCTAATCGCTTCTTTTGGATCTCTATGTTGCTCAATACAGGTGTTTGGACTTGCAACATCCTTAACTTTTTCTAAAAATTCTGTGGACAACACGTAATTTTCAGGCGAAGCTATCTTGTACGAAACATTAAGCTTTGCGCATAAAAATGCCAATGACCTGGCAACATTATTCCCATCACCAACATATGCTAATTGAACATTATCAAGGTCCCCTTTTTTTTCTCTTATTGTAAATAAGTCTGCAAGAGCCTGGCAAGGATGAGTATAATCAGAAAGCGCATTAATCACAGGTACGGACGAATGATTGGCAAGTTCAACAACCGTTTCATGAGCATAAGTCCTAATTGTAATACAATCCACATATCGAGACAAAATCGCTGCCACATCCTTTACGGCTTCTCTTTCACCAAGGTTAATATCCTGTTTAGTTAGATATATTGCATGGCCTCCTAGCTGAGTCATTGCAACCTCAAAAGAAACCCTTGTTCTCATAGAGCTTTTTTCAAAAATCATACCAAGTGTCTTACCATCAAGGGAAGTTGCAAACTCCTTTTGTTTATGAACTTCTTTGATCTCAGCCGTCAACATAAACAATTCTTTGATGTCTTCAACTGAAAGATCTTCAATTGTAACCAAATTTTTACACTGCATTAAATTAGCTCCCTTCAGTCGCTAACTTAGTAATTGAGTAGCTGGGTAATTAAGTAATTGGAGAGAAAATGGCAACATTGTTTATCCTGAATCGAATTCAGGACATAAATTTTGCGAAATTTAATTACTAAATTACTTAGTTACACAGTTACTATTTTTTTAACGCACAAAGTCCTTATATTTCAATATGTTATAGAATTTCCAGGTCGTTTAATTTATTGATATTAAGACATTTCTCAAAATGTCCAGTCCCTCATCTATGTGTTTCTTCTTCACATTCAACTGAGGCATGAATCTTATCACATTCCCTTGAGTACAGTTAAGTAATAATCCCGCTTCCATACATTTCTTTACAGCTTCATTTGCTTCAATTTTCAGCTCAATGCCAATCATCAACCCTATTCCTCTCACTTCATTAATAATATTAAATTCTTTTGACATATTTCTTAACTCTTGAAAAACATAGTCACCAACTTTTTTCACATTTTTCAGCAAATTATCTGATTGAATTGTTTCAAACACCGCAACGGAAGCCGCACATGCAAGGGAATTCCCACCAAAAGTAGAGGCATGACTCCCTGGTACTAAACTTCTAGCAACATCTTTTTTGGCCTCCATAGCGCCTATGGCAATACCATTGCCAAGGGATTTAGCAAGTGTCATAATATCAGGACTTATATCATAATGTTGATACGCAAAATACTCTCCCGTCCTCCCCATACCTGTCTGAACCTCATCCAAAATCAAGAGAAGCCCTTTATCATCACAAATCTGCCTCAGTCCCTTTAAGTATTCTTTATCAGCGACATTAATACCCCCTTCTCCTTGAATGGGTTCAAGCATAATACCACATGTCTTATCATCTATAGCCTTTTCCACTTCACCAAGATTATTAAATGAGACGTATGTGAAACCTTCGATAAGGGGCGAGAACCCTTTTTGATACTTTGGTTGTGCCGTAGCCGTTACGGTTGCAAGTGTTCTTCCATGAAAGGCATTTCTCATCGTAATAATTTTATATTTGCCTTTAGGAGAATTATGAATCCTTGCCAATTTTATGGCTGCTTCATTTGCCTCTGCGCCACTGTTACAAAAAAAACATTGGCCATTAAAGGAATTTTCAGAAATATATTTCGCCAGGAGTCCCTGTGATTCCGTATAATAAATATTGGGTACATGCACCAAAGTAGCAGCCTGCTTTTGTATTGCCTTTGTTACATTGGGATGACAATGTCCTAAAGAGCTAACGGCCCAACCAGAAAAAAGATCCAGATATCGCTTTCCGCCTTCATCCCATACGTACACCCCTTCACCCTTAACCAGAACCATAGGATTACGAATATAATTTGGAATTACAAAATTGTCAAAAAGTTCTATAACCCTATCTTTAACCAAATAATTCTCCTTATACGAATCTTATGTGAGATGTGAGAAAAGAACGGAAAGGTTAATTTAGTATGCCCTTTTGAAGTGGGTGATAATCAAAAAGACCAAATCTCAAAATGCCTCAAAACTACACCGCCTAAAACGCCAGATGAATTACGTCCTCAATAATTTCTTACGCTTCATTTACCATTAAAACACTTTTACCCTGAAGGTTGTTGCACAACCAGAAACATTATTTGTTAGAAAATATTTGTGTTTTAGTTTTTTCAAGAGGCCAGAAATACATTTACTTCACTATCTCCATCACAAGTTATACTATGATTTGTGTTCCAATTCCTTTATCCGTAAAAATCTCAAGTAACAAAGAATGAGATATCTTACCATCAATAATATGCGCCTTTCTTACACCTGCTCTTAAAGCTGACATACAAGCTTGTGCTTTTGGAAGCATACCGCCATTTATTACGTCACGCTTTATTAAATCATTTACCTCATTTTCATGTAAGGTAGACGCTAATGAATCCTGATCAGATGGGTCAGTTAATATTCCATGTGTATTTGATATAAATACTAATTTTTCAGCTTTTAAAAAGTGTGCGATAAAAGAAGCTACATTGTCTGCATTTACATTAAAGTTTTCTTCGTTTGTTCCCTCTGCAATTGGTGGTACTACAGGTATCTTGCCACTTTCACACAAATTAGCAAATGTTTCACATTCAATTTCAGTAATTTCACCCACGTAACCAATGTTAAATTTTTTTGATTTGTCCTGCTCTTTAATCACATATTCTTTTGCCTTCAATGGACTTCTCTTTCCATGCCATACACATAAAGCGTCAGCTCCCATTTCTTTTATCTCATTTACAATTAAACTGCTTATCTTATTTACGAGAACGTCTATTGCAATCTCTAAAGTCTCTTTATCAGTAACTCTATAACCATTTACAAAAAAAGGTTTTTTACCTCTTTTGTTCATTTCTTTGGTTATATGAGGACCACCGCCATGCACTATGATGGGCTTCATCCCTACAGTCTTCATAAAAACTACATCCTGCAAGATACTTTGAAAGGTCTTTATGTTGCCCATAGCGCTACCGCCAAACTTAATTACTACTATCTTATCCTTGAATGACTGTATGTATGGCAGCGCCTCTATTAGGACCTTAGATTTACGTATTGCCTCTTCCATTGATAAGCTTTCTGTATGTGCACCTTTCAAAGCTTTGGGATTAACGTCAGATGATAAGACGTCCTCACATATTGCATCAGCACCTTTATTATGTTTTGGGTCTTTACTTGTTGCTTGTAAACTCATTATTTCTCTATTACTTACTTAATAAATAATACTCTTAATCATCATAAATCATAAGCTTATGATTATAGCCTTTACGGTATACGTGTCAAGATTAAACCATCAATTTCCTTCTATGGCAGTGACATATAGCTACAGCAAGGGCATCGGCGGCATCAAACCCGGGAGGCTCAGACAAATCCAGAATAACCCTTACCATTTCCTTTACTTGTACTTTTTGAGCACTACCAAAACCAACAACAGATTTCTTAACAACTGTAGGTGCATATTCGGATAGAGGTATCTTTGCCGAGGCCGCACACAATATTGCCACGCCTCTACCTTCTCCGATTTTAACGGTTGTTTTAACATTTTTCCCATAGAACACCTTTTCCAAAGCAATGTGACCTGGTTTATGCTCTTCTATAATTTTATTCAATCCATCGTAAATCTTTTTGAGTCGATCTGGAAACGAATCCTTTCTCCCGCCCGCAATAGTACCACAATCTACGAAAGACAACTTACCATTAACATCCTCAACGACACCATAGCCGGTTATTATTGTACCAGGATCTATCCCTAGAACTCGCATAAGTATAATTGATAAATCAAATAATCTCTTTTAGCTCCCCCCCTTTAGTAAAGGGGGATTTGCTAAATTAATTATCCCCAACATTATAAGTAAATAGAAAAACACATTTTCCACTAAAAGTCAATATTTTAAGGATAATATAATATTATCCTGTCAGAACTTCCTTTTGCAATTTTTAAAATATGTCTTCAATAAATTCTGACTTTTTGGTATATTTCAGCAAATAGCTTTCATTATATTTTACTTTATCCTGCTCATCCTGTAAATCCTGTCTAAAAAACAAAAATGGCTGCACTAAATCTCGCCATTGATCTATGTGGAATCAGACTACCCAACCCAACTATCCTACCATCAGGGTTTCTAGGAACTTCTAGATCCTTGCTGAAAAGGGTTGCCGATAACGGCGCAGGAGCGGTTACTATAAAGTCAGTCAGTCTTGAACCAAGAGAAGGACACAAAAATCCTACCGTCATTACATTTGAAGCAGGTATGTTAAATGCAGTTGGGTACTCAAACCCCGGTGCGGAAGAAGTAGCTAGAGAATTTTCTAACATGGATGGAATAGAGGTACCCGTAATTGCGAGCATAATTGG
Source organism: Candidatus Scalinduaceae bacterium (assembly GCA_046759445.1). Lineage (GTDB taxonomy): Bacteria > Planctomycetota > Brocadiia > Brocadiales > Scalinduaceae > Scalindua_A. Next base: position 56,081 of record JBHICG010000014.1, on the reverse strand, counting down.
TACAGAAGCAGAAGATTTCGTACGTGTTGTAGAAAAACTGGCAGAAATAAATTTTGCCGCCATAGAACTCCCGCTTTCGTGTCCTCACACGCCCGGATTCGGATTATTAGCCGGTCAGGGGACACCCGAAAGTACAAAGGAAATAGTCTCTGCAGTTCGGAAAGCGAGTAAATTACCAATCTTCGTGAAATTATCCCCTAATACACCTGAGATAGGTGAGCTTGCAAAGGTTGCCGAAGATGCGGGCGCTTGTGCAATTACGGCCGTAAATACATTGGGCCCGGGGATGATTATAAATATAGAAGCTCGTAAGCCCGTACTCTCCTTCAAAGTTGGTGGGGTTTCAGGAAATGCCATAAGGCCGATTGCGACCAGATGTGTTTATGATATATACGAATCTGTTAAGATTCCCATAATAGGTGTTGGAGGGATCTCCACCGGACGTCATGCCATTGAAATGATTATGGCGGGAGCAATCGCTATTGGGATTGGTACTGGAATATATCAAAGAGGAATGGATGTATTCCAAAAGGTCTGCCATGAAATAGAATCATGGATGTCTGATAACGGTTTCAGTAACATTAATGAAATAGTAGGAATCGCCCATGAATGAAGGTTTTTATTACGAACAACCAGTAATGATGAAGATTGACAAGATCATTAATGAATCTGATGATACAAAGACCTTTCTGTTCAGGCACTGTCTTGATTACAACCCGGGACAATTCATAATGGTCTGGATACCCGGTATAGACGAGAAACCTTTTGCAGTATCATATTTCGGCGATGATTTCTTCGGAATCACAGTACTTGAGAGAGGTAAATTTACAAAATACATGCACAGCATGAGTGTAGGAGAACAAATAGGAATAAGGGGGCCGTTTGGCAAAGGATTCAGTATCCATGATAGTATAAAAGACGGCAATGGAAATGCATGTATAATCGGTGGCGGATGTGGAATGGCATCGTTGACTGTGCTTATTGAAAGCTTGCAATCTAATCATAATAAAAATAGAGGCTCAAACAAAAGTAAACAAAAGCGCCGCCCCTCCTCCCCTCCTTCAAAAGGAGGGTACAAAGGGGAGGTAACAATACTCATTGGTGCAACTACAAAGACAACGCTGTTATTTAAAAACCGATTTAAGGACATAACGATCTTCACTGACGATGGAAGTGAAGGCAGGAAGGGATATCCCACAGATATCCTGGAAGACCTGCATGGTAAACATAGATACAACAATATTTATACCTGCGGTCCGGAGATAATGATGTTTAAGGTATACGAATTTTGCAAAAATCATGATATACAATGTGAGATATCATTGGAGAGATACATGAAATGCGGCATAGGTATTTGCGGTCAATGTGTCTGCGATGGACAAATGGTATGTAAGGACGGGCCTGTATTTAACTCACAGGCACTTAATAATATGAATGACTTCGGGAAATACTCTTTACTTAAAAGTGGCCAGAGAGTTTCTATAAAGAATTATGGTGAGTGGAGAAGCGCTTAACCGCAGATTGGCGCAGATTAGCACTGAAGAAAGTCAAAAGGGAGAGAAGAAGTCTGGATGCGTGAAAACAAACACCTGTTCGATGAAGAAATCCAACAACTTGGTCTAAAAATCTTTCAATTAATAGGAGATGATACCCCATCCATCTTTAAAAAAGACTGGTGGAGTGGCAAGATACTTGATTGGTGTATACGACATCCGACTTTCAAAGTCCAGATGTTTCGGTTAGTAGATGTACTTCCCAATCTAAAATCACCGCATCAGATAAGTCAGCACATACGTGAGTATTTCTCACAACCTGGCATAAAACTTCCATCGTTCCTAAAGTTGGTCTTAGATACATTAATCAACAACCCCATTACCGGACCCTTAGCAGCTAGCATGATTAGAAACAACGTCCAGGATATGGCCGGGCGCTTTATCATTGCGCCAACTCCCCGGGACGCTCTTCCACGTCTTCGCGCACTTTGGGATCAGGGAACTTTTTTCACCCTGGACATTCTGGGTGAAGCTGTAGTCAGTGAGAAAGAGGCTTTGGACTACCAGAAACGTTATCAGGAGCTCTTCGATGAGCTGAGAACAGAGATTATAAAATGGCCTGTTCCTGACACTCGCAAGGACATTGGATTACCTCGACTCAGCATCTCTGTCAAGCTATCTTCTTTATACTCCCAGATGGATCCCGTAAATTTTGCTGGAAGCATTGAGACGGTCAAAGAACGCCTGCGCCCAATCTTCAGGAAGGCAAAGGAGTACGAATCTTTCATCAATATCGACATGGAGCATTATAAGTTCAAGGACCTGACCATTGCCATTTTCAAAAGCCTGCTTGAAGAGGAAGAATTCAGTGAAAATCCAAGAGCCGGTATCGTGATTCAAACCTATTTGAAAGACTCAGGAAAAGACCTTAAGGAATTGATAGATTGGGCCAGGGAACGGAAACGAACTCTCACCGTGCGACTGGTTAAGGGAGCCTATTGGGACTACGAGCAGGTAGCGGCCATGCTTGATAACTGGCCAGTCCCTGTCTTTTTAGACAAGCGTGAGACGGATAACGCCTTTGAGGAGGCAACACGACAGTGCCTTGAAAATTATCCCCTAATCTACACAGCTATCGCCAGTCACAACGTTCGTTCCCTCGCACACGGCATTATATACGCAAAGCACCTTGACCACCCCCCTGCCGCCTTTGAAATCCAGATGCTTTACGGGATGGCCGATCCGATCAAAAAGGCAATTCTTCAACTGGGCTACAACGTCTGCGAGTATGTGCCAATTGGTGAATTCCTTCCCGGGATATCTTATTTCGTCAGGCGACTCATGGAAAATACCTCCAACGAATCATTCCTGCGACAGACTTTTACTAAGGATACCAATGTCGAAGAACTCCTTTGCAGGCCAGAACCACCTCAGGTAAGTCCGGAAGCATTGAAAGAAAAAGCGGTCTCGGATGAAGAGATTAAACCGTTCCATCAGGAGCCGTTACACGATTTTGCCAGGATCAATTCACGCAATTATTTTCGAAATGCCCTGGAAAAAGTCCAGACACGGTTAGGGAAAGTATATCCTCTACTGATTGACGGGAAAGAAGTTCACGGTGAAAATAAACAAGTCTCCATCAATCCTTCCCGGCCATCCCAGGTTATCGGACATACTTTCCTGGCCTCAAAAGAAGAGGCTGAACGTGCTGTGGCTGCTGCCAGGAAAGCTTTCATTGAGTGGCGGGAAACAGATACCCGGCAAAGGGGCAGACTGCTTTTGAAAATCGCAGAAAACCTGCGCTCTCGCCGAGGTGAATTGGCCGCATTACAGGTTTTGGAAGTCTCCAAGACCTGGCGAGAGGCAGATGCGGATGTATGCGAAGCTATTGACTTTTGTGAATACTACGCCAGGGAGATGATACGCCTGGGTCGTCCCTGTCAGATGGATCCTATGCCGGGAGAGAACAATCTCTATTCGTACCAACCCCGTGGAGTGGCTCTTGTCATAGCTCCCTGGAACTTCCCTCTGGCCATCTCAACCGGCATGTCTATGGCAGCTTTAGTTACGGGAAACACTGTCATCTATAAACCATCCAGTCTGTCACCCATCACAGGCGCCTTTCTAGCACGGGTAGTCAATAATACAGAAATTCCACATGGGATTTTCCAATATCTCCCTTGTTCCGGAATTGAGGTAACTTCATGGATGGTTGAGCATCCAGACGTAGACGTTATCGCTTTTACCGGTTCCAAAGAGGTCGGACTGGAGATAAACCAGAAGGCATCTGTCATTCAACCGGGGCAGAGGGGAATTAAGAAAGTGGTGGCAGAGATGGGTGGAAAGAACGCTATCATTGTTGATGAAGATGCTGACCTTGATGCTGCAGTTACAGGAGTGGTACAATCAGCATTCGGGTTTCAGGGACAGAAGTGTTCGGCATGCTCCAGGGTTATTGTGCTGGAAGATACTTACGATAGATTCAGGGAACGGACAGTAGAAGCCACCAGAAGTTTACAGATTGGAGATCCGATGGACCCGGCCACTCAGATAGGCGCCATCATCGATGATAAAGCACTGAAAAAGATATCGAATTTCATTGAGATAGGGAAATCAGAGGGTCGGATGCTTTTCCAGGCAGAGTGCCCGAAAGAAGGTTTTTTTATTGGACCAACCATTTTTGAGGGGATTCTTCCTCATCACCGTTTAGCCAGAGAAGAGATATTCGGACCTGTTCTGGCAATCATGAGAGTGAAAGACTTAGATGAAGCCCTGGAAGTCGCCAATGGAACTGAATACGCTCTCACCGGAGGCCTCTATTCTCGCAGTCCTGATAATATCAAGCGGGTGATAAGTGAATTTCGAGTAGGTAACCTGTATATTAATCGCAAGATTACGGGGGCACTTGTGGGCAGACAGCCATTCGGTGGATTTAAGATGTCCGGTATCGGTTCTAAAGCAGGAGGCCCAGATTATGTCCTTCAGTTCATGGAACCTCTCACCATAACAGAAAACACCATTCGAAAGGGCTTTTCTCCAGAAATTGGATAGTAAATGGTATCGGACTTTGAATGGTGCAAAAAACAGGGCTGGAAAGTCTCAACAAAGGATTATGGCGAATGGAAAGAGACGTAAATATTATTTTAGTTTCTTGCCTTTAGCTTCTTGCTTCTTGCATCAAATAACAATAAACGAATAACTTCTTTTCTCTATGCCAAAAAACAGGCGCTGCTTGCCCGCCGTCTTGCTTGGCGGATCTCAATTTCTCTGAGGCAAGATGGGATACTATTTCTATTTGGTATTTTTTGTTTTTTGAAGTACTTGTTTAACTATCTTTGGGTGCAATATTTTTCCACTATGAAATGGAATAACAATTCTTCTATTATCTTTTGCGTATATTCTATGGCTACCTTTGCTTCTAATCATTTCAAAACCAGCTTTTAATAACATCTTTTCTGCTTCCTGCGGTGTTAATCGTGGCAACTTAGGCAATTCCCACCTCTAAGGTAGTTGTTAGAATCTCTTTGCTTAGTGATACCTTTTTTTCGTCCTCTGATAATGTTTCTAAATAAAGTTCAATAGCTTCTTTTATGTTACTCAAAACTTCCTCCAAAGAATCACCTTGTGTCTGGCAGCCTTCAAGCTCTGGGCAATATGCATAATAACCATGTTCATCTTTTTCTATAACTACACCGACTTTTTGAGACATTCTAATCCCTCCTATTTCAAATGACACACTGCCAATAAAATACTCTTGTACAAGTTTAATAAAGAGTACCAACTAAATAAAAAGATTAAAAGAAAATTCTCAGTTGTCAATATGTGTACAAAAGATATCGCTGAAGGACTGAATCATTTGTCAATTTATGTGTTAACGGTCCCTATTTATTGGGCATGTTTTGTTAGAACATTGTTAACAAAGTCTTCAACTTTGGATTTGGCTAGTTTTACTTTTGTATATTCGATGGGACGTTTCACAGTATCCAGTGCTACACCTGCTCTTAGAGCCTGCATAACACCAACAGCTTCTAAGTAATTTTCGACTATAAATAGTTTCCCGGGTAAAAATGGAAGTTCGTTTAAATTATTCTTCATCCTATTTTTGTTTTCTTTTACAGCTATTACCGGAATGCCTTGCTCCATAGCAGCCAATGTTGGTAAGCCAACACAGCCATCAGGAATGACTAGACAAGAAATATCAGATACATTCAATAAATCAGGATGACAAACTAATTCGGAATCATTAATAATTTTTGGACTTTTATGCAATCCCTTAAGTATACAATGTAGATAAGTCATGGAAATTGCTTCGGCAGATTTTCGAGGGTCAACCACTCCCACTTTCAAGTCTAAAACAGACTTTGAATTCATCATTGGAGAGTGAGCGGATGGAATATTGTAAATACTTGAAACTGCATGTGTCAATATCGCCTCAACACCACCCCATGGATTTACATCCATATTCTTCTCGTTATCAAAATAATCCTTGTGGAAATGTTCTGGCACCTGGATTACTGATGATAAAGCAAGTGCGTCAAAGTTATTTCTATTTTCTTCTATTACTTGGCATAATTTATCAAAGAACTCAATTCTTCCAACTGCTCTACCGGCTTTTGACCACAAAGCTCTCATTAGAATCTGCTCTGGCATTTTAACAACACCAGCACAATCAAGTCCGAAAGCTGCCCGCGCAGCAGAAACAGAATTGATAGCCGAATCATCAAATAGAATATCTTCATAATGCTCATCTATAACAAGTAATACCCTATTAGACCTTACTGGCTGTAAAGCAACCGTTCCCATCAATAAACGCGTTATCACACTTCCTTCAACATATAACCCATTCTCCGGCAATTCATTAATATCCGAAGCATTAACAACATTTGGGTGAGTAATTAAGTTGTCACAAGCTGAAGCTAAAAGTCTGGCAATTGGTCCAGCATCACCTGAATGACCTCCAATTTCGCAGCCAATCCCTGTAGGAACTAATAAAACTGTATTAAATTGATCTACATTCTCAAACTTCCGCCTATTGAAATCAAAGATTGACCCTTTTAAATTTTCACCACCTGATAAAACACCTAACTCACAAGAATACCCATCGTTATCTGTTTGTGTAATGACAAACCGAATAGGAGTTTCATCTGATAACAAGCTCTCCAGTACCTTTTTACGGAAATAATCTAATAATCCGCTATAGCCGTCTTCACTTGGTATTTTTATTTCTTTTTCAACTATTAGCATATCTATTTCCTTTCGATAACATGATTGTTTACTATTTTACCCTTAAACCACTCTTGCGTGAACTGCTTAACTATTTCAGAGTCAAAATCTTTACAAGAAAATATATTTAAATAAACACTTTTCAGCAAATCTAATGTATGGATTGTAATATTGCTCGTTTTAATAAACTGAATTGCTGTTGTCCCCTTTAAGTGAGGTTCTGTTTCTTTTTCCTCTTCTGGGGTTTTCAAATCATCCCACCAATGTAAATCTGATCTTTCCATGTCTATTAAAGAACATAATTTTTTAAAATAATTCCGTATATGTTTTCTAGTGAAAGTTGTAGGATCGCAATTATGCATATCCAAAATTAATTCCTTACCATATGCCATATTTTATCTCATTCCTTCAATTCAAATAACAACCCATTAACCATTTTATCATTGAACCATACTGACCCTTAGTTAATCGTTTTAAATCATCCTTTCTAAGTTCGTTATCTGAATCTCTAGGATTACTTTTAATAAAATCAATAACATTCATTACATGCCAAAAAACATCTACCCTACTTCTGCTCAATAAGTCTCGGTTAAGTTTAGTATGTTCTATTGTTGTTTTCCCCCTTTCGGTATTATATGTTCTGTCAATACTCCCAACTCCTATTCGGTATGATAAATGTTTAGTAATAGGATTATCTTTTACCGCATCCAAAATAGGTGCTTTTTTATTATACTTCTCTCCCTTATTCTTATTACATACTTCGCAAGCTAAATTCAAATTATCCCAATCAAAGGTTAATTCAGGATACTTTCTTTTAGGCTTCCTATGCTCGATATGGGGATAATCAACAACTCCTACTTTACTTTCACAATAACAACAATGATTGTTATACATGCTGTTTAAGGTTTTTTTCACATTAGGAATGTTATATCTACGGTAAATAGTTTCGAGCTTTTTCTTATTTACCATTGTTCCTTTATCTAATTCTCTTAATAACTCTTTCTTCCAAGAACTCGCATTTCTTGCCAATTCGGGCGGTTTTATTTTACGTTTTACATTTCTCATTTTCTAAAACTTTTTACTAAGATTTTCTAATTCAGAAGTCAATACTATTGGATCAGTGCTGGGCAAAATTCTTAAGAGTTCCTTTTTTATTCTATTCATTTCATTTCTATCTTTATTAGAAAGCTTATCTTTAAGGTAAAGAAAATTAAGCTCCTTATATCTTTGTATTTCTTCTTCCATTTTAAGAGACCTCAACTTTTCCAGCCCCATGATTTCGCGATAAACATTTTCAGGCAACCAACCATAGGCTTTCTTAACTGTACAAATTCCCTTTTCCAGTTGATAAATAGACGTTCCTTTGTAGCCAGAGATGACAAGAGGAGAATGCGATGTGAGTATAAACTGAACATCCGGAAATAGTTCACTTAATATCTGAACCATTTTTATTTGCCATCTGGGATGTAAATGTTGTTCGACTTCGTCAATAAGAACAATTCCTTTCACACTTCTATTTGTGTAAATACTTTTATCATGAAGTTTAAGAGAAAGCATCCACCATGATAGCAAATCTAAAACACAAGTAGTAACTGCTCTATATCCATCTCCTAACGCTCCTAGTTCAACCTTTCCCCAGCGCGTGCTTTTTACTTTCAACCCTGTAGAAGTTAAATACACTCGATCTTTCGAATCAAGATTAAGTGCCTTTTTTAGCAAATCTAGCAAATAGCTTGACATCTGTTTCGCCCTTTTAATTTTATCCTCAGTATTTCTACCTCGCCTTTGGGCATCGTCAGCAATTCTTCTAAACGCTAGTTCTGGATTCTGTAAAAGAGGAACATCGTATTTAAAAAGAGGATAAACAGCATCAACAGGGACATAGTAATTGTAATCCTCTGTTCCTTGAGTTCGAGTACCAGCACCATAAGCAGAAACAAATATATCTTCCCAAGGAAACAAATCTGGATCAACCTTTTCTTTCTTACCTTTGATTACCTTGTAAACTCTTTGCCTAATTTTCTCAAATGCTTTCAAAGATTTAATTTCTGTTTCAATTTTATAAAGTTTACCATCTATATTCTTAAAAGTAACGCTAATAAAAGCCTCTTGCTCATTTTCCCTAACAAAATCACCCGGCAAATCTCGTAATAAAGCGGCAGCACTAGACTCATCACATAATCCCATAGCGATGCTACGTACAACTGTAGATTTACCATCGCCATTATCCCCAACAATTAAAATAGATTCTGGTTTCCCATCAAATGATAGTTTTAAATTTTTACAACAACGAACATTTTTTATTATTACTTCTGTTAAATACATAGTTAAGAATCTTTCTTACAAAAACCAATTAAATCTCTCAGCTACTCTGATACAAATAACGATTACTCTTACGGCTCAAGTAGACAATTTGTTGCGATGATAGTATATGAAAATATGGCTTGTGTAACAAGTAAGTATTAAGTCGTTGTGCAGATATTAAACAGTAGTAAAAAAGATTCAGGCTCTGGCATAATATTTCTTAATGGTAGCTATCATTATTTTATCTATCTGCTCAATCAGATATTTTATTTTTCTCCTTCCACGATTTTGATTTCTTCCGGCGTAAGGTCGTAGAGTTTGTAAACGAGCTGGTCGATTTCGGCTTCAATGACTTTTACTTTGGATTGTTTTTGAGGGTTTTGCAGATAATCTTTGTCCTTAGTAATTGGGAGAATGTGCTCAACGATATTAGTTATACGTTGCTGCTCTGTGTCAGAAGTTTCTTTTATCGGTAACTTCCTTAAAAGATCGATCTTAATTTGTGCGAATACTTTACCTTCCTCAGCGGTAGTACTTCTGTAATACCATGAAATCAGTTTACTATTTAAAAGAGCTAGCACATAAAATGGATTATATTTATCATTAGTGATAGTTGTACCATGAAGCGTATTGGAATAATAAAAACAATCAGTGTCGTAAGCAGCAATTATTTCGTCAGCGGTCTGACGTGTAAGTATTTTATTTCTTTCAAAGATTACCGGAGTTCTCATCCATAGACCGTGCCTAACACCTGGTCCTCTACGTTTTACTTCCAAGCGCATCATTTCATTTGGTTTATAATTAACCCATTTATTTCTAAATTTAATTGAATACCTATTTATATCTTCCCCAAATAACAAAGGCTTGGAATCTTTATCCAACGGCATGTTTAAAAAAAGCTTATCAGCTACTTTGCCTTGAATAATTCCATCTTTTGTTTCGCTTATTCTTTCGAGAGACAATGAATTGCTTTTAATCTTGTTAATTAGATTGGCAATCTTTGGGTTGTATGTCAAATCAAATTGATTACTTGGAGAATTTAAAAAATAAGTAATAGGTATTTCAACTGGAGATATATTTTTTAAAGCATCAATGTCTACTTTGTTCTTAGCTATGATAAGTTTATTCTGACAACGCATATTGCAACAAAAAATAATAATATTATCAACTACCGCCTGGAAAACCCCTTCTGCAAATGAATCTATTTCAAGTATAGTTTGCTCTTTTAGTAACCATTTTCGTAATTTATCGCATTGAGTATTTAGTAGTAACCTATCTGGAACAATATAGGTTGAAAATCCGGAAGGTCTAAGAATATCGTTGGATCTTTCTAAGAAAAAATAGAATAGATTGAAACGTCCAACTGCAGATTTGTATTTTTTAATAAATATTTTTCTATCATTCAACGGTATTTGCTTTATCTGAACATACGGCGGATTGGCAATGACCACATCAAACCCGCCTTTTTGATGGAACACTTCCGAGAAGTAGACCTCAAAATCAAATTCTCTATGGCCGTTGGTTATTTTACTAATCAGATCATCAATTTTAACTCTATATTCCTGTTTCTTTGTTGGATTGGTTTCATTGAAAAAGAGAGGTTTCAGATTTTCCAGTTCATTGAAAGAGTTTAAATTGAAAAGGTTTTTTTCTACCCCAAGCAGAGAATTTCCACAAACCACTTTATAGTCCAGATTTGGTAACGGTTTGATATTCTTAATATCATCTTCATCTACTACCAGAGACAACCACAACCGAAGTTTGGCAATCTCCACTGCGCCTGGGTCGATGTCCACGCCATAAAGGGAGTGCTCAATGCAAGTACGTTTGAAATCGTAGATTGTTCTCTGCTCAGTATCACAAGCATCCTGCTTGTGGTTTCTCAAGCTGGATGCTTGAATTACTTTGGAAAGGAAAACGGACAGCACGTTCCTGACTTTTACAATCTCGCTCATCATGCCCACCGGAAAGGCACCGGAGCCTACTGCCGGATCGCAGACTGTGATTTCCGCCAGTTTATTGTCAATCATAGTTGCGTTGTTTTTTATGCTTTCTGGCAGTACCGGCTTGTTCTTAGTAGTCTTCTGTTTTCCTTCAGCAATCAATTTTTCCTTTAAAAGAGCGGTTGCCTCATTTTCACTTACCTGTTCTCCGAGATGTATCAGGGATTCGATGTCTTCTTTGGCTATAGTAACACAAGCATCTTGCTTGTGTGAACTATCACCTCTCAAGCTGGAAGCTTGAGTTACTGTGTGCAGGTAATTCATCAGACTCTGCTGACACATGTAGTGGACAATTTCTCGGGGAGTGTAATAGACACCAAACTTTTTGTTAAACTTGTTTTCCTCACCAGCCTTTCCACTCTTTAGAGCCTTCTTAAATTCAGCATAATTATCCGGGCGGATGGCATTGAATTTTTCATATGCCTTTCCCAAAAGCTCTGGATCGATGGCTACTTCTTTTTCAAGGGGTTCATCCTCTTTTACTGTAAAGTTGTAGCGATCAAAGACATCCAGTATTCCGGTACCTTTGTCACCCTCTTTAGTTTTTACATTATTGGAGAAAAGTTCATTGGGTAGCAGAATGTCAGTATTATACCAGCTATAATTACCAATAGGGTCGAATAGTCCGCCGTTTAAAAAGGGAATTTTACATTTAAAATGATCATTCCAATGATCAATATCAGAGCGATCTCTAGATAATGCGTCATAGAAAAGCGGCTCCAGAATGTCATTGAAGAAATTTGTAGTATCGCAAGCATCTTGCTTGTGGTTTTCTTTGCTCAAGCTGGAAGCTTGAGTTACTTTTTTCTCAAACAGTTCCCTTAGAAAATGTTTTGAGCCGGTGCCCCACTCATTATCGCGTCTCACGCCAAACCAGCCTTTTTTCTGTAGAAAGTATAGAAACACAATTTGTCCCAAAAGTTTCTTGGCAAAGTTTACGGTATCAACTCCCTTAGATTCAAATTCATCTCTCAAGCTGGAAGCTTGAGTTACTATCTTGTCCAGCTCATCTTTGGTGCGAAGGAAAAGTCCACGGTATTCGAGGAAAAACTCTTTGGTGACAGTTTCAATATCAAAGGCTTTTTCAATCTCTTCCAGAGTAGGGTCTTGCTCATCGTCTTTCAGGATATCAACAAGACGGATTTGCGCGGTATGGCTTTTTTCGTTTTTACCAACAAGGAACGACCAGCGCCGGGCAGGGGTAAATTCTTCTTTTACCTTCATTTTGGCCTGCCTGTGCGTCTCCGCACGCAGACAGGCCGGATTTTGACTGCCTGCCGCGTCTGTGGCGCAGGCAGGTTCGAACTTATAATCCATCTTTACCAGTGAAAACCGCCAGTCTTCTTTATCGGGAGATACAAAGGCGGCAAGAGCAGCGTCTTTCAACTCTCCACCCCGGCTGCCGTTTAAGTACCAGGCAATAAAGTTTCTCTGCATGGTACGGGCGCGTTCAAGGGATGTTTCTTTCTGGAGATTTATTACAAGTATATCAATACTGTTTTCACCATCGCTGAACTTTCCGATACGCTCCAGTGTTCTTATGTATTGCTTATAGGCATCGGGAATATAGTTCCCCTTGTAAGTAAAAGGCGAACCGTCAATCCTGTTAAGAAGGTTCTTTATAAATCCGGTATAAACGTTTTTATCAAATGAGCTTTCAAAGGTTCCTTTAATGATTTCCTGGGCTTGATGCTTATCCATATTTATTCACCTGATAAATATAATGAGAGTATGACTTCACGTTTTCCGAATATTGTCGGGTTCTGCTCGGCATAATGTTCTTCCAACAGCCTTTCGGGTATATGGGATTGAAGTACTGCCAGCACCTTGAAAGGATTTTTCAGTTCATCTTTAAGTGTGTCCAGGGTTTTTAATGTATTTTTTGCCGTCTGCTTGGGCAAACCACCTTCTTCAAGCTGGATCAATACTTTTTTTAGGTATAATTCCTGATCCTCAGTGAGTTTCTGAGTGTTTTTCAAGGTTGCTTTTAGAATTCTCAGGATATTAGCAGCGCTGTCGCGTCCTCTTCTTATTTGCGGTTCAGCCATTTCTTCGGTTGTAGCGATAATAAAGGCCTCCTTGTTTTTGTCCAGGAGATCATAAATCTCTCCAGGGAGCTTCTTCCTTTTTTCATCAGGCTGGCTTTCAAGCAATTTTGCCGCGCATATAAAATCAAGTTCTTCTGTTGATTTCCTATCCAGCGCCATGAAAAACTTCTGCAGTTTCCCGCGCCTGAAGTAAGTTATAAGCGATTGTGCTAAATCATTGTTAAGCTTTGCTGTGCGTGCTTTTTTAGGCAGGCGTTTTATTTTTTCAAAAAGGTCAGGTTCCTTTTCGCGGATGTTCCGGATAACCTGAAGATATTTTAGTTCGCTTTCCTCTGCCTCTTCTTCGCCTTCCAGTGTTTTCTTTGATGTCAACCGGTTAAACAGCTCGTGTGAGCCTATAGGCTCACCTTCAGTTAGAAGCTCCGCATCACCGCCAAGCAGAGTCAAAAAGGCATTGATTTTCCCCTCTGCCGCTTCTTTCAGCTTTATCTGGTCATTGGATTGTGTGGTGGGAAAAAAATTGAAGGTATGGATAATATCAAAGGGTGTATCAACTCTGTTAATGCGTCCCACTCTCTGCATCATTCTGGTCGGGTTCCAGGGGATATCGTAATTAATCACCACATTTGCACGATGCAGGTTTACACCTTCCGACAGGACTTCGGTGGAAACAAGTATTCGGTATTCTTCCTTAGGATGACGGGCCCTGGCATCAAAGTTTTCAATCACTTTATCGCGAACAGATTCGCCTGAATCACCCGTAAACAAAAGAACCTTGTCTTGGTATTCATAATTTATATTTTTAAATAGATAGTTGGCTGTTTCCTTTGACTCCGTAAAAATAATAAGATGATTGTTTTTTAAGACTGCATTTTTTGAAAGTTCGTTTGTAAATTTTAGAAGCTTCGGGTCACGGTTTACTTTCTGCCACAGTTTTTTGACTTCCATAAGGATGTCATGATCAAGCTGCAAATCTATTTTAAGCTCTTTTCTGAAATCTTTACTCTCATATCTTTCCGCCTTGCCTTCATCTATTAATCGCTGAACTGCTTCGTCATCATCGTTCTCTAACAGTTCAAATATCTTGTTGGTATGTTTTTTACTTACATACACATTGCCGTTATCCAACTCTTTTATGAACTTTTTGTAAGAATACAGGAATCTGTCCACCGAATTCCTAAAGGCAAAAAAACTACTTTCCAACCGTTTGACAAGCAGGATTTTCATAAACCGCCCCATGTTTTTCTGGGACTGCTTTTCAAGCTGGTCAATTTCTTTTTCTCCTTCGTAATAAAGCATAGGCATGTACCTGGCATATTTGAATTTATTGGCAATCAGATCGATGGTTTTATTAAAAATACCGTCTTCTTCTTGATTGAGTTCGTAGAATAACGGTTTCGGTTTTTTTACATCCGGAAATTTAAGACCCTGTTCTTTTATGTCTTTACTAAAATATTTTTCGATTTCGGTCCTGGTTCGGCGTACCATTAGATATTTAAGAACTTTATCGCGTATTTCTCGTGCATTTGCTCTTACAGTACTTATGTATTCGGTATAGTCTTTCTTTCTGTCCAGATTTTTAAGTTTTTTGTCCAAACCGTTAAAGAATGCTTCCAGGTCAGGCAGATTTGGAATAGTGCTTTTTTTGGCTTTCTGAAACAGCTTAAGAAGGCTTAGAATATCTTTCGGAGTATTATTGTAAGGAGTTGCGGTTACCAGGATAACTCTTTTTCCACGACATATTTCAGCCAGTTTTTCGTAGGTGATTGTTGTTTCGGTTCGAAAGCGGTGTGCCTCATCTATGATAATATTTGTGTATTTGTCTGTTCCTCTGTCCAACAGGTCGTCCAGTTTGCCGAGTGATTCAAAATCTGCCGGAACTCGGAAGTCTGAAAAAACATTTGGCCAAGAGCCAGGGTTAGATTTTTCTAAAAGTACCGGCGGAGCGATGACAAGTGTTCTTCCTTCTACCAGTTGACCTGCCAGCATTGCTGAAATATATGTTTTTCCCAACCCTACAACGTCCGAGACAAAAACTCCGCCGTATTCCAGGAGTATCTTTTTAGCGTTTAAAACCGCCTGCTCTTGATATTCAAGCTTTTTAAACTCCTGCGGGAGATACTTAACAAACACTTCGTCTGTCTGACTGAGTTCATCCTTGAAATATTCATAGAGAAATTTCAGGTATAATTGATATGGGGAGATATTTTGACTCAACCAGGTCTTACCCTGAATGGTCTGAACATACTTTTCGCTGACATTTACAGCGTTACTCCATAATTCCTCAAATTTATTTTTTGCAAAATCATAGTCACTTCTGTTTTTCAGTTCCACGTTGAATTCAAGATTATCAACCAGACCAGCCTGTGTGAAATTGCTCGATCCAGTTATAACTCTTCCTACATCACGATCGCCTTCCATAAATGTCATAATATAGAGTTTAGCGTGTATGTTCTGTGACGGAAAAGCCTTTATTTCTAATTTGCCGTTACCAACCCATTCTATAAACTTATTTACACCTTCTTCGACTTTCCTGTTGTCCTCAGAATCCTCCATTTCTTTTTGAACGAGATCTTCCACTTCTTGTTTAGTTTCGGCGTGTGAGAAATCAATTTGTTGATGTTTGGGTTTATCTGCCTGTGCGTTGCACGCAGACAGGTTGGCATTTTCCAGTAATTCGAAAGTCTGTCTGCTTGTGCTGATTCCAATAAGAATTCTTATCTTTTCTGTGTTTTCCAAAGAATGGTATATGGCGTAAAATCCACTGGAATAGAAGTAACCCACAAGGCAGTCAAAGAATGAAGTGTCTTTAATCAGGACTTTAAACCGCTCTTTAAGGGTTTGATTTTCTTCGTTGGTGATAAAAGATAGGTCAGTGTTCATTTACCTTACTTGTTTCTTAAATATTGTGCCATGGATGGATTAAATATGGACAGCGTCCGTTTTTAAAGATGACCATAAATACACCTCGCAGGTGTAATTTTCTTATCCATCAATTGATGGGTTATATGTCTATATGATATATGGTAATGAGTCTTGCTTATGTCTGAATTTACTTCAGCCGAAGGCAAGACTTTAGAAGAATTGGAAATTCTGAGGTTAATAATAGTTATGCCGTTTACTAAAATCAACAGGTTTTTGGGGGGTTACATCTTCTGTGTGTATCTGTATTAATCCCTGATTATCCTGTAATCCCGGCCGAAATATTCTTTTCTTTGCGCCTTTGCGGTGAATTCTTTCTTCTCTTTTATCCTTTTCTAAAGAAACAGTATCTATGTCCTTTTTTGAAACGCCTTTCCAGAGTCCAAAGATTTTTTCCGGCTCTACTTCATCAACCCTGGTTATCTGTTGAATTATTATGTGATCCGGGGCTGGCGGCATCCAGAGCATTGCCATATAATCGCCCACGCTTCCAATGTTTTCTGACGATGCCACGGTAATCTTCTCCTTTGAAAATCCGTATGCAACGAGAGCGGTCTCGGCTTTTTCCCGCAGATCCGTTCTCCCGTGAAGGAATAGATAGACGTCTTTCTCTGGATCAATTTCTGTCCCGGCTTTATTCTGCTCTAACACAACTGCAATAACGACTGCAATCATAGCTGTAACAATGGCCCCCAGAATCGTAAGCTCACCGGGTCTCAGCTTCTCTATGTCCCGACGGATATGTCCCTTTTCATTTGTCATAGTTGTTCCTCAATTTATTTTAGGTTGTTCACAATTTAAAAATATTTGTATATTTTTGCAGTTAAGAAGACGCCTATCAATAACCCAACCTTCTTACTTGTTCTTCAGTAAATCCAACAAAATGTGCCACCTCGTGGCGAACCACTTTTTTTATTCTATGTTTAATCTCCTCATCAGAATGGCAGATGGCCTCTATATTTTTCTGGTATATAGTGATCTTTTCCGGCATAGTAGCAGAATGCCATACACTCTTTTTATTTAAAGGCACCCCTTGAAATAAACCAAGTAATACCCGGTTCGATTTCAATTTTAGTTTTCCCAGCACAAAAGGATTTGGCCTGTCTTCTACTACTATTGATACATCTTCTAAGCGTTTTCTTATTTTTTGCGGCAATTCATTCACGGAAGCGACAACCAAACGATCGAAACTGCTGGAACAATGAGCATCCGCGTTATCATGCGCTATCTTATCCGGCAGGTATTCTTCTATTTCGATAATCTTATACTTACTCATAAATATTTTACCTATCAGGTAAACAACCCCACCCAACATGGTAAAAGTTACCAAAAAGTTCCAGCCATGCACCATCATCATGCTACCCATTACACCAATTAGGGCGGTGATTGAAAAATATCCGAGAAGCGTAAGAAATCCCCTTTTATCACCTTCACATATTTTATCAAAAATCAAGGGTTCCATTTTCTTACCACAGCCCGTACATATGATACCCGTATTTTGGCCGTAATCACCAAGACGGTGAGTCTGGCCACAATTGAAGCATTTTATTAATTTTGAATCATTTGGCATGATTACAAAGATAAGAGACCAACTTGCCCACGAATATGTGTATATGAGAAATTTTCCTCTTCCATCACTTGATGGATTATATTTCTAAAAGGTATGTTAATGAGTCTTGCTTATGAAAGCAAGACTTTAGTAGATTTGAAAATTCTGAGGTTTATAATAGTCAGCCAATCATCAAAATCAAGGGTAAAATGATAACCAATTCCGAATGACTCAAACTCAAAAAAAAATAACTTCTTAAATAATCAACTCAGCAGTCGATAATTAAATAAACAAAATCATATAGAAATTCTGAAGAAATTTAGAAGGAAGGCAACACAGAGAATATAATTACTGATATGCAAAAGAAATTTGGTTATGGGGAATATGATAAGAAAAAACAAGTATAAACAAATTTATGGTAATTTTATTATTTATTTAATATATATTTTTCTTGGTGGTACTGCATTAATTTTTTTCCATAGACTATGGAATACTACAGTAGGAAATCTAATTATTTTTATGAGTCCATATATTATCATTACCGTCATTATTTACGGTTATCGCTTCTGGGTCAGGTCTAAAAAAAGGACATTGAAGAACATAAAAAAAGAAATGATAAATACAACCGCTCAGGAAGTTTTAGAGTAGGGAAATAAAACTTCACGGACTTTACTGCAATCCTTTTCCTTCCTTCTTAGAATCCTCTAATTGCTTTTCGTTTTGTCTTTCATTCGATTCAATCAATGCCACCAATGTATTGTAAATTCATCATTTCATACTCATCATAAAGAATATCCTCTTCATTCCTTATCCTCTTACTAAGAGCTACAGAAAGGTTTTCAAACTCTTTTTGAAGCTCCTTGTCTGGAATTTTTCCTCTAAAGTATTTGTCAAAGAATTCTAGCACAGCTCTTGAAACATTCTCCATATCCATTGCGTATAAATTTAATGTGTGTTCTAGCTGCTTATCATTTTCCGCTTCTTTTCTGAGAACTGGATAAAGTTGCTCGTCCTCCTTTTGGAGATGTGTAAGCAAAAGTGCGTTTACAGACATGAGCTTGTTATGTCCTTCTTTTGAAAGAATATCAATTTCTTTTACTTCGTTGAGTGTGGCAATGATTCCAGAATGTTCTTTCTTAAGTTCATCAATCAGTGCTGACATTTTTCCACCCTCCTTAACAGATTATCGTTTATTTGCAGTATAATAATCAATCATGAAACTGAAAAGTTATTTCTACAACCCTCTCTTTCTTTCTCTTGAATTTAACACTGAACCATGCAGACAGTGTGTCGCTGTATACGATATTTCATATATTCCCTTCCCCGCAATCAGGGGAAAAGGGCAAGTTGATTTTATGTAGCACATAGGATTGTCTCCTTTGCAAAAAAGTTAGGGTCATTACAATCGCTTTTAACGGTTATTTCCTTTACTTTAATCAGTTTTTTTACTTTTGAATTTATCACAACTAGTACAAACCTTGTTGCACTTTTCTATGACTTCAAAGTATTCTTCAGCGGTTACTACGTGGGGCAATCTACGGTTAATGGATAATATACAAAACAACTTTATTTGGTCCATCAGGTCATGGTATTTTCTAAGTAGGCATATATATGTGTCAAAACATTTACAGTGTTTATAAGTTTTTTCGATAGATGTCATTTAAATCAATAGCATTGGAATTACACTAAGTTTACAGAATAATGCTCATAATCGTTTGGAAGTTTTTGCAATCGCTGTTCCCATTGATTCATACTTTCTCTTCATATTCACAAACATATTCAATTAACTGTTCTTTTGTAATTACATTCATCTTAACAAGAATCTCTCCTATATATTGATCTTTGTTACGTTTTTGAAATTCCAATGCCTCGTTTACCTCCTCTTGTGTAACATAATTATTTTTAACAAGAAACTCACCTATTTTCATAAATCGTATCCCTTCTTCCCTTTTTATTAAAAGTTCAGTAGTCATATTGTATCTCAGCGGGACACTTTCTGGTAATAAAGGAAAATGTTGAATATGCTTCCTGATCACTTAGGGTTTGCCCTTATTGCAAGTAATTAAATTGTTCTAAAGTAATTAATAACAAATGTGATGCCAAAAATTTTACAAAAATGGCAAGTTTTTAAGTGTATGTTAGTTTAACACTTATAAAATCCAGCTAATCCCAATATTACATTTTGTTACTAAACCATAACATTTTTTGTTATTTTGTTATAATAAATTAGTAGAGCTCTATTTCCTCAGATTAATGCAAGTTTTAAAATCCTTGTGCTTAATCCTCAATAATCAAACAAGTCATTTATCAATTATGATAGTCAACCCCGACTGTCAGAAACCTAAAGTTCTAGGAAAACTACCTATTCTTCCCTTTCTCATTTATTTTTTTATATTGAATAAAGGTGTATTAAAGATAAATACAGATTTCTAAAACAATCAATTTATGATATAAGTATTAATTCTGTAAAAACTATAATTTTTCTGTTTATCCATTTAGCAATAGTTAACAGAAAGCTCGGTTTATTTTTAATAAAAAGAAAAAAACAGAATAGGAGGGATGATAATGAAAAAAACTAAAAACACCCTTGTCGCAGGAGGTACGTGGGTCGTTGTTTTTCTAATACTAACTCTCTGTAAGATCCCTGATACTTATGCTGTCGAAAAGACGCACGTCTTCCAGAAAGAGATGGCCAAGCTATTACACCAAAAAGTAGGTCCAGATGATTCCGGTGATGTTTATCACTTGGGCGGGCTTACAGCTTATTATACAGGCCCTAAAGAGCTATTTCCTGGGAAGGGAAAATACGGTGATCTTTACAACTTCTTACCCCTTATACGATGGTATGATCCAGACTACTATTATAATAATGATCAATTTCATCCTGGAAGTTCTGTCGAAGGATGGTACGAAGGTCATCAGTGCATAGTCTGCCATACGGTGGAAAACCCTGGCATAGTGGCATTGTGGAAGCGTAGTAAACATGCCTCACCAGGCGAGGGAAAGGAAGTGGTGGGGTGTGACAAATGTCACGGCAATAATCATATAAAGCTCACCATGCCTTCATACAACACTTGTGGTGAATGTCATCCACAGCAGCTCAAAGGGCACAGAGACGGTGGACAGGGTAGCCATGCACATGCCTACAGCCTTGACCTGTGTGAGCAAGGCTGTCAGATTGAGAAGCCACCGGAGGAAGTTGCCGGCTGCCTTACTTGCCACGCTATCGCAGAAAACCGTTGTGATGGTTGCCATTCCAGACATGAGTTTTCAGTCACAGAGGCGCGTAAGACTAATAGTTGTGCCGTTTGCCATTCAGGCCCTGAGCAGTACGAGCACGAGATGTATATGCAGTCTTATCATGGGCAAATATACCAGTCTGAAATGCATGAATGGGATTGGACACAACCCTTAAATGCCAAAAACTATAAGGTGCCTACATGTGCATATTGTCACATGAACAACGGCGATCACAATGTGAGAAATGCTTCCACTGTGTACACCTATATGGGCACTTCCCTGGTGGATAGAAATGCAAATAGATATAAAGAAATACGGGAGTGGTGGGTGACACTATGTAAGGGATGTCACTCCCAGCGATTTGCCAGGGATCAGCTTTCGGCCATGGATGAATCGGTCAAACTCAGTTTCACTAAATACAGGGAGGCTATGGCACTGCTTGTGGATTTATATAAAAACGAACTGCTCGACCCTATGCCTGTTGATTTAGCTCCAGACTGGATGGGTGGCCATAACTTTAGCCTTCTCCCAGGTGGCTCAGTTAGGAAATACAACATTTCTGAAATAGAAAGGTTGGCCTACGAACTTCTTGTGGACATTACAGATGCTATCTACAAGGCTAAGGCTCATGGTGCAGTCTACAGCCCCATTTACGGTTACTGGGAGTGGGCTCAGGATAGATGGCTGCTGCAGATAAAGGCAGAGGCCAGCCGACTCAAACGCTTTGCAGAGATAGAAAAGAAATTAGGCATAGAACATTCTGCTTATGACTTCTGGAAACACGGTGAATATACAGACCTTTATTTAGGGTGGAAAAGGAAAAGTGAGGAAAAATGATAATCAACCCCGACTGGCTCAAATGAAGAACTTGACAGGTGTTTTAGAATGTAACTTTAACTTTTTTATGGGAGAAATGAAGAAATGAATGATACCGACATGGAAAAACTTGAATATCTTGTTGATGAATATTTTTTGCCAGAAATTGTTACCAGTCTAAGCAAAATCTGCCGATTAAAAGCAGATGATTTAAAAGGGCAAGACAAAGAAACTTCTATAAAATTTGAATTGTATTCAGACATTTTAAATAAAGCACGAGAAAAAATAGATAACGTTCTTTAGAAAAATGCCCATTGATCAACCCAAAAAGTATCAATCATGATACTCAATCCCGGCTGGCTCGATATTGAGTGAAAACCATACCCCCTTCCTCTCCTTGCAAAAGATGTGGAAAAGGAAAGGGGGTGGTCATAGTTAAAAATAATCTTACTTTATATTAAGACATTGCCAGAGGATGAAACTTTTGCACCTTAAACATGTTGTTAGCTTTTCGATGCTGTGAATCCTGCCTTTTCGACAGCCTTAATAAGTTCCTCGGTATTTGCCTTGCCTTCTTCAACCTTTATAACTGCCTTCCCTTTTTCATGGCTAACCTCAGCATCCTTAACACCCTTGCAATTCATGAGTGCAGTATATACCGCACCAGAACACATACTGCACGTCATCCCCTTGACGTTTAGTACAACCTCTTCTTCGCCAGCTTTAACCACAGACGCACTCATTACTACTATTACTATTCCAAAGATTACAGGAATCATTGAAAGGTAGCCAAGTTTTAAGTATTTACTCATCTTCTATCTCCTTAAAATCATTAAAATTTAAAAAAATAAAAACAGGCATACGTGTTATAAACACATTCGCCTCTATAAAGAAACTCCCATAAAATCACCTTCCCCTCAAAATATTTCTATATTCAATCTTGTTATATGAAATTTCTATTCTCATATACTATATGATAAACTAAATACTATCAAAATCAAGGGGAATCACAATGATAACCAATTCCGAATGGCTCAAACCTAAAGAAAAACCTTACCTTTATCAAATCTCCCTGGAATACTGTTTGTATTGTTGTCAAATCTTAATTCCCGCAAAACTAATAGTAGAGCAAGCAGATTTTACCTGCCCGTCCGTCAGGCGAGGTTACCCTTTTTACCTTATGGCTATTTTGTAAAATTGCCTCTTACTATATCAGGATTCACTCACAGGGCTATTACAGGCAAGATGTGTTGTGGGGGAAGTTAAAAAAACTACTTGAACCTCTTTAATTGAAAATGTTTTTTGTTTTGCGTGGTGGAGATGTAGTAAAACTTATCCTGGGGAATGTAGATAAAGGGAACGTCCTCTTCTCTACGAAACATAAAGTGAGAAAGGATCATACGGTTCACGGCCCTGTGGCCAATAATCATAATGTTATCCGAAGGGTTGCTCAGGTACAGGGCTTTTTTGATACCACGATTTATCCGCTCCTGCATGGTGACATACCCTTCTCCCTCCGGATAGACATAATTATACTTGTCCTTTTTCCTTTCAGAGTACACATGCGTCATCTGTGTCCTGATTTTCTCGTAACTCATAGATTCGCAGACTCCGCTGTCGATCTCGTCAAATTCTGCCAGGGGGATGATGGTACACTCTTCCTGAACTTCTTTGATGGGTGAAGCGGTTTGATGTGTCCGTTTTTTCTGACTGGTGAATATCAAAGGGATTCTTTTCTTTTTAAAATAATTGGCAAGTGCCCTAGCTTGGGCCCAGCCTTTTTCGGTCAAATCCGAGTCTCCGCCTATGCGGTCCTCCAGGTTATAGTATGTTTCACCATGACGAATCAGGTAAAGGTTCTTTACCGTGTTTGTGACCAGGAAGTCCCTGATTTGGTCATAGTAGGGAATACTGTCGGATAGGTTTTCCCCCATGACACTGTTGTGGAGGGAATCGAGCCTTATGTAATTCCTTTCCCTTTCCAGGGGTTCCTCAATGGATTGGTAATAGGATATCCTTTCCCTGAAACCCTTAATCGCCTCTTCCCCGGTTAGATGTCCGAATTCGGCCAGATCGATCTTTCTGAGTATGCTCGCACTAAGGATCTCTTCATCTTTGTTCACACACTCAATAAACAGGATGGGGTGGTCATTTAACCTGGACTGGATTCTCTCCCTTCTGTTCCGGCTGACATTTGATGCATCCAAAATTGCAACGTTTCCTGCGCCATTGAGAAACTTTTGAGCCTTTTCCATATTAATAAGTGCGATCTTTTCCCTTATGGCAACCCCCTCACTATTATTTGAATCGAAAAACTTGGCATAGGACGTGTTCCCCCTGATCGTCTTTCTTCTCAGATCACCGTTGTTGAAGATTCTGGTCTTTACCGATTCATGCACCAGGCTTTCTTTGAGTTTGGTCGCAATGGTAGACTTTCCCCTTGCCGGGAGACCTACCATCGCAATATACAATCGACTGTTTTTCATGGCATTCACTTTTTAACATGATTGCAATATATGAGCAGGCAAACTTGTTGCAAATATAGCAAAATCTTACTCGTCCATCACTTGATGGATTATATGTTTATATGATATGGCAATGAGTCTTGCTTATAAAAGCAAGATTTTAGAAAATTGTAGAAATTCTGAGGTTTATGATAGTGATGCTGTTTACCAAAATCAACAGTAAAAATGATAGTCAATGCCGATTAGTTATTTGTCATTCGTTAAAGGCTTGATAAATATCTAAGACACAATTGAATGAAAACCAAATACACCCCGGAGGTGTATAAAACCTTGAGATTATTTATACCTGTGTGCCGGAGATCATGATGTTCAAGGTATATGAATTCTGCAAAAAGAATAATATTCAATGTGAGGAGTCACTAGAGAGATATATGAAATGTGGCATTGGCATATGCGGACAATGTGTTTGTGACGGACAGATGGTATGTAAAGACGGGCCTGTATTTGACTCACTGACACTCAGTACTATGAGTGACTGTGGGACATATTCACTCCTGAAAAGTGGTCAGAAAGTCTCAACAAAAGATTATGCTGAATGGAGAGAGACGTAAATAATCTTCAACGTTTTAATAAGGACTACCTTAGTCTTTACTTGATGTTTTTAATAAATTCATCAATATCAACTTCTGCATCTTTCAAAGCGCCTTTAAGAGTATAACGATCGATTTCATCGTGATAAGGAAAAACAATCTTTTTCCCATTAGGATGTTTCATTTTAATATGACTGCCCCTCCTATGAAGTTCGATAAAGCCAAGACGTTTTAACGTCGATAACACTTGTCTTCCTGATAGAAGAGGAAGCTTCATAATATAAGTTCATGAATTTCACGATTTTCGTCTTGCACAAAACCTTCTATTTCAGGTTCTAAATATAGTTCAATAGCTTCTTGAATGTTTCTTAATGCTTCTTTTTTGGTTTTTCCCTGAGACCAACAACTTTTCAATGATGGACAATGGGCCGTGAAATAACCGTCTTTCCCTTTTTCAACAATTACCTTTATCTTCATGTTTAAATCTTTTTACCTGGTAACACCTATATTTAAAGTACAATACCTAATAATACTATCGCTTTTTTTCATTGTTGTCAACGATCTTTAGCACTTTCTATCTCTCTAATCACTCTATGCTTCTTTAATATTAGCTTCTATTTCTTCAAAGGATTATGGAGAATGGAGGTAGACATAAATACACATTTTAGCTTATTGCATCAAATAACCCCGTAAACTTGCCCCCATTCCTTGCTTCCGCTCTTACAGAGCCTACTTTTGACAAGGAAGCATTGGGGGCTCGTACGGGACAGGCAAATACCGAATAACTTCTTTTCTCTATGCCAAAAAACAGGCGCTGCCTGTCCGACGGTTTGTGTGGCGGAACCCTATTTTCCTATTTTCCCTTAAAAGGTTAGGCCGTCCTCGAGGTCTTCGCCAAGTTCAAGAGTAGGCCCCGCATGCAAAGGTAGAGAACGACGGGAACCAACAGATGCCAGAGAAAATGAGTGCCCACAGGAAAGGAAGGGCAGACGGCATTGTCGATGCTGCGGAAAAAGAGTGCCACGAAAAATACTCCGGCTGCCGCGAGCACAGCAAACCGCTCATCCTTCCGTGAGCGGTAATGATAGAGCCCGAGTCCCAGTATGAGAAGAGCGGCGGGAGCGTAAATCAGCGATCCGTTCAGGATGTGCGGGAACTGTTTGCCAAAGTAAGCGGCCACAAGAAATGTGGCCAACAGCCCTGCAGCATATCCAAACCTCATCCTGATGATCTCGCGGCTGTAGAGCCACAGGTACGAGAGCTGAAAAAGCAGAATGGGCACCGCATCGAGAACTCTCGCCCACGTTGTGGCGAACGTGTGAAACAAACTGCTTCCAATTCCAATCGTGACTATCAAGACGATCAACAGCCAAATCCTAGCGGATAGGGTCTGCGCATGGCGAGCCAAGTTCCAAACCGCGCACGCGGCCAGGAAGAACGCAAGGTTGGTCGAAGCGTTCACGGGCTCGGCCCATAGACCTGGATCAACGCGTTCGCAGTACAGGTCTAGCATTCGATTTACCCTTCCACGTATGGCCAATCAGTCTCACGGCCTAACAAGTTATTATAAAGTTTCTGGATAATACCATTATTGTAATGATATCCAAAAAAACGAGCATCTGGCTATTAGGGCAATCTCTGATTGCCTTAATAGCTTAGCCCGCCTATCACTCTGGCGGGCCAGAATCTATTTGTCATAAATTTCGTTTGACCCTTTCTTTTTGGGGGTAGGGTCCTCGACCAGCTCGTAGAGGCCCATTCCTTCACTACGAAGCTTACCCATTTCCACGAGCTTGTCCCACACCTCCTGAGGGAAATTATTTGGCGGCCGAATGGCTACAATGCCTGACTTTCGGCCACCACTTAGAGCACTGCCGCCCATTGTTGACTCGGCGTCAAGGCGTGTCAGTCTGAGGCGCTTTTTGAATGTTTTAAACGCTTTTTTGAGGTAATCCGGATTCATGCAGTCCTCCGGTACATCATTACTCATAGTGTTCCTCCTACTAAAGATTGGATTAAGTCTTACACTTTGTGATAATGTTTACCATTATCCCACCTTAATAGCCTTTTGTTTGCATTTATATCTACGCCTTCTTCTCTCTTAAAGCAAGGAATTCCAATTTTATTCGGCCATCTCAATATCGTTTCCTGATTCCAGCCATCTCTCAATACCGAAGGGATATTCCAGGACGTTTTTGTAACCCAGCTTTTTAAGATGAATATAGAGCTTGTTGCTTGCGGGGCATTTCAAATTGGCACAATAAGTGATCACCAGGGTATCTTTGGTTTTAATCACTTTTTCAACTTCATCTTTGGTAGATTTATCATTTAAGCTCTGAGCTCCTGGGATTCGGGTTTTATCATCCCACTTTCCTGTCCTGGCATCTAAAAGAACCATGGGAAGATTACTTTCCAACAGGTTTTCAAGTACGGTAGTATTAATATAAGGGCCATGTTTAAGCTTTTTATACAGTTTCCATTTGCCCTTATGGCTACAACAGGATTCTTTACCTGAGTGGTTGCATATGGCCTTTTCATGAATCGGGCATTTTGCACCACCTTTTGCACTCAGTTCGCAGGAAGAGCATATGGGTTTATTTTGTTCTTGAGAGAAGGCCTGGGGCATTGCAAAAACTAAAAACCCCAGAACAAGAAGTAATTGTAAGATTTTAGCCATTTGTTTCTCCTTTATTAAAAAAAGTTAAAATCGGCAGCGGACAGTTTATGATAGTAAGGCGAAATATCAAAATCAAGGGGAAATAGGAAGGGTTTATAAAATGATGCCGATTTTCTCATTCTCTTAAAGCAAAGATTGATTTGTTTATAATTTGCAGCTATAAAGGATAGACCTGATGAATTGAATCATTTATAAATATGAGTAAGGCTGATCTTCAATCAGGGATTTAACCCTCATTACCTTCCAAATATTTCTATTTAATGGATAATAAAAAACTGGCGGTTATTCACATTGTTAAAAAGGAATTATCCTTGAGTGATGACGAGTACCGGAATATTCTTGAACGAGTCACTGGTGTTCGATCCGCAAAAGATTTGACCGACAATCAGTTTAATAAACTGATGCGTTATTTTGTCAGAACCCGCCATTATCGAGTAACAAAGAAAGGGATAACCCTACGGCAGAAATATTATCTGCGACAGTTGAAAGAGAAACTTCAGTGGGATGATGCCCATTTTCATAATTATATGCACAAATATTTTCATAACCAAGAGCTCGAAACCTATACCAAGCATGACGCCAGTAATCTGATTGTTGCATTAAAGGCGATCTTGAAAAGCCATGGCACATAAAATGGAAACTAACTACTCAACCTTTGAAGAAGCGGAGGGAATCCTTCAGAATGAAGAAACGGACATAATCCGCCTCATCTTTACCAGGCATGGGAAGACACACCTGAACGCTAAACGGATATTTCAGCCCTGGACACCCGATGGAGATCAATTAAATGAAGAAGGCGTGATTTCAGCAAGGAATCTGGGAAAGAAGCTGAGCCAGATTCCGATAAGAAGGATATATTCGAGTGACTGGCACAGGGCAATACATACCGCTCAATTAATTAACGAAGAATGGAAACCACCATTACGGGAAATTCATATTTCAAGAGGTCTGAGAGATTTTAATTTCGGGACATTATGCGGCATACCATTAACGGAAGCGGACCGTTCAAACCCGGAATTAGCAGATATAAGAAAGAACAGACTCTACATGTTCGAGGCCCCGGGAGGCGATAGATTTACCGATTTCCATAATACAAAAAAGGAAGAGTTAACAGAAATTATCAAGAGTAACAGTACTGGCAACATTCTGATTGTTTCACACTCTTTTGTCACGAAATGCCTGATTTTGGCCGCACTTGATCTGCCTCTGGAAATGTACGCTAATAGAATAAGTATCAAAAACACCTCCATCTCAATAGTAGAACTTAAGGACGGAAAGATCCCCGGCAGGTTACTGGTACTAAACAATAAATAAATGGACCATCTACATCTCAAACAACAACCTTATTTAACTCTCTGTATTCCGGAGGAACCTTATTGATAATCAGCGCCAGCAGGAGAACGGACATTCCTGCATTTTATGCCCGGTGGTTCATGAACCGTATACGTGCGGGTTATTGTACTGTACCCAATCCCTCTAACAAAAAACAGATATTACATGTATCTCTCCGCCCTGAAGATGTCGACATGATTGTCTTCTGGACGAGAAATCCACAGCCTTTAATTCCGTATTTAAAGGAACTGGACCAGCTAGGTTATCTGTACTATTTCCAATATACGCTTATGAATAATCCACGTCTGATTGACAACAATACCCCTCCACTCCCATCATCGTTAAATATATTTAAGAAACTGTCTGACCTTATCGGGCATGAAAGGGTTATATGGCGTTATGACCCTGTTATTATGAGCAGTATTACGGGAATAGAATTTCACATCAGCACATATAAAAAAATTGCAGAAGGCCTGAAAGGACATACTCAACGGTCAGTGATCAGCCTTGTGGACATTTATCCCAAACTAAAGAAACGCTTAAGCACATTAAGAGACCATGGTGTAGAAATAATTGACTTCAATGAAATGGATGATCGGCATCTTGAAGGACTCCTGTACTCTTTAGCTCAGATTGCAGACGAAAACGCGAAGGAGATTGTGAGCTGTGCCGAAGAACCTGATTTGATTAAATATAATATACGCCACGGAAAATGTATTGATGATGATTACATAGAAAGGGTATTTGGAATAAGTGTTACTCACAAAAAAGACCCTTTCCAAAGAAAGGCGTGTGGCTGTGTAGTAAGCAAAGACATCGGTATGTACAACACATGCTTGTTTGGCTGCCAATACTGTTATGCTACCAACAGCTTCGAACAGGCAAAGAATCTACATAAGAATCATAATCCAGATTCAACATCTATGATAAATTAAAAGGACCTAGGTTTATCTCCTTATTTTTTTTAGCAAGGATTGGTGTACATTACAAAATATTTTCTATTAAAGATCCCCTCTTGTTTGAAAACAGGCGCTGACCCTTTAGAAAATAGTTCAGTTTTCTTTTTCTTTAGCTCGGATAATATCTACATCAAAATCATAGTCCCCACTCTTTATCTTTGCTTGGGCTCTCTTAAAACACCACTCTGGTGGTGTAATGCTATTACTACGAGCTCTTTCTAGACTTTCAACAATTTTATTAAAGTCTTTTTCAAATTCATTAAATGGTTTCTTTGAAGATACTAGGGCTGCTTGTCTAAATCTGTCCTGGAGGTTTTTAAAATCTCCAGCAATATTTGCTGCTTTTCCTAAGTACTCATCAACTTTTAGTACTGCGTAGATAGTTGGCATAATACCAGCAATAAACGAAATTACCGCTATAAAAATCTTTACATTAGTTAAGTCCAAAGATGTAAGAAGCTTCCAACTTGCTAAAGAGCCCAAAATAAGAGGAACCACAGCAAAGAAAATTCTCAATCCTCTTAGAAATTTTAGCCAAATAAACAGAGCTGTTGAGGTATAGAGACAATTCTCAGATTGACGTTTACATTCAGTGGCTAGTTCTTCATTTATAGAAGCCATTTACAATCCTATGCTGGGATATATGTCCCAAAAATCTTTTGCCACTCAATTCCTGCATAAACATACATATTATTACCCTCATAATGACAGGCTTTGACTGCTCTAGAGTAAGCTGTCTCGGCTTTACTTTTCCATTCACTTCCAACATTTATTAGTTCGTTTGTCCCAGGAACAAAAAAATAATTCTGAACCTTCCTTGTTAAATAGGAAAAAAAATCACGAGTCATCCAATCATAATAAACGGTGCTTTTCCCTCTATAACTCCAAGATTGTAGAAAATCTATAGATAATAATTCCAGATAAAATGATTTTATTGGTACGTTGCAGTAACTTTGCCAACATTTCAACATCCGTATCAGGTCTCTTGTATTACCAGATGTTGCATTGTTAGATATTTGCACTCTATTAATTTCAGCTTTTGGATCCGATGTCTTATAAATACCTCCTTTATGTGTATCGCAAATCCAGTATTGCCCTGATGTTAGTAGAAAAGCGGGTACAACCTCAACTGATTGAGATTGGAATTGTACAACGATAACCTGTCCATCACCTCGCATTCTTGTGGTTGAGTAAGTAGCCTGCAAAACTTGTTTAACCTCTTGGAGTAGTTGAGATTGTTTGTTGCCAGGACGAGACTCGAATCTATAATAAACGGATACAGGAAGAATGAAAAGTAAATCAATATCTCTCGGAGGACGAATACGAGTTTTTTTGCCCCATGAACCAATAAGCATACTATTTGCGGTACCTGAGTAAATGTTGTAGTAGTATTTGTTTAAACAGGTTCGTATACCACCATGCTTTGTGATACCATCGCCGTTTTGATCTTTCGTTAATTTCAGGTTGTCAAGCAACCTTGCAAACCTATCACTTACACTCATTTTATAATTAAGCAAATTACGATGTTTTAAAAGTGTCAAGTATTTCACCGGTTGAGTAGCTATCCATTAAATTCGTCTGCACAATGAAAAACAGTAATCCAATTCAGAGCTTAATAGGGATAGCACCTATTATTTAATTATTAAAATATTTTCCCATGATAATGCAATTCATTATCAATCAAAATATTGTCACGATAGAATAGAAAACTATGTCTAGAAGTAGACTGTTCGGTAGCTTTGGGAAGAATACGAGAGGATTTATAAACGCCTGAAAATGAGAGGCAAGAAATTCAAATGTTCAGAAGTGACTTTACTTCTCTATAAAAACAAAAGCCAAAATCAAATCCTAAAAATATACTTGCTACTAATCTTACAAAAGCTATTTCGATATTCAACCTAATAATCTTCCATAAAAACTAATGTAATGGCAACGTGTCCAACTTGAGTAACATCGCATTGATAAATTAATAAGCCAATTTAACCTTAACTACCTCCCCAAAAAAAATGTTTCTATCTATTCCAGCGCTAAGTGTAAGCAAAAAGGAATTGTTTGTCAAGTAAAATATACTATATATATAGTTTTTTTCCAATTTTTATACTACAATTTGTATGTCTGAGTAATAATAAACCCTTCCGATTTTAGGGCTTTTCGAGTGAACCGGGTCGGAATTCCTAAGAAGAGGGTTTTAAGAGATTGGATATTCGGAAAGATTATGGGGCACATCTTTGATGTTCAATATTGAATATTTTTGCGGACCTGCCAAAAATGTAAATGCCCACCATAATGCTTATCGGACTGGTATTTCCGTGGTTAGCTTTTATAATGGAAATGATTGTATATAATTAAAGACAGACAGTATTTATATAAACCATAGATCGGGCATATACAAACATTCAACCTGATCGCAGATCAGGCATCTATTATCTAGTATCAAAGATAAATGCATGATGGATTGAATCATTTGTCAAGTGCCGAGATGTGTTCCTAGCTTCTTAATAAATTGTGTAGTAAATAGCAAAGCAACTATTGTTTTAATTTATCTTTAATATCATTCCAATCTTGTATAATATCTTTTGATTTATTCCATAAATCATCAAATTCTTTTTTTAGTTTGTCTTTATTGGAACTTTTAGATATTTCACTTAATTGCCCTCTTGCAATTATATCTGGAGATGGAATATTATAAGAGTCATATTCGGTTATTATGAATCTATCATGTATAGAAGATTTTGTTTTGGAATCAATAATTACTTTTAATTTAGAATTAATACTTCTGTTTGCCATTTCCTTTTTAAAATTTTTAAATAAACTTCTAAAACTGTCATCAACCTTATCAATGGACATTATAACCTTAATTTCCTTCACATTATTTGTAATTGATTCTGCAAGTAATTCTAGACCATAATGAGAAAAATATTTATCTAGCCAATAGACATATTCATCACAGGATTTCAGCATATTTAGAAAAATTATCCTATTTGTAAATGGATTTGCCGGTGAAATTAGAGTTTTTTCCTTTTTAACCTCATCATAATCAATGATTTTCTTAATTTTAGAGATTATAGTTTTTTCCCTCTCTGAGATAAATTCTTCAAAGTTATCTTCAATAAGATAGTCATACGCTTTTTGATTTATGAAATGCGTTTTTAGAATATCAAGATATTGGTCTTTATTATTGTTATATTTTGTTTTTATGAACTCAGTAACGTATAAAGTGGGTTTTTTACATCTTTTTATTCTTCTGTTCGTTGAATCAGACATCCAAGTCATATTTAGAATAGAATGAACGTGTTTATTTGAACCAAAACCAAAATTAAAGGATTTTGGGAAAATATGGTCTTTATCATTTCCTCTTGCATTTTCTAATGTTTGAGAAGTATCAAAATCCTTTGCTCCTTCAATAGCTATTAAAGACATAACTCCCCTATATTTGGCGTTTGATTTAGATTGAATATCTCTAAAATATAAGTTAGGAACTTCCCTTGTCATTTGAGTAATTGTTTTGGGTATTTCTTCATCATTGTCAAACCACTTTTTAATTTCCTTAAAATCTTGTGTCATTTGGGAATCGGCAGCAGAAGAATAAGCATTTGTAAAAATTGCAGACCAATACCATTTACTTAATTTTTTGTAACATTTTGCTTTTGCATCTTTTTCATCTATAACTTTCAATAATGCAGTTAAAACAGGGATCATTGGTGCAAAGGGAAGCTCTTTATCATCCTTAACACCAAAACCATCTCTCATATTTTCCAATTTTTCAATTGCTTTGTTTGTAAATTCTGCAACTTCATCCCAGTCTTCTTCAAAATCCCTATCAGAATTTTCATAAACGTTAGAATATATATCTAAAATATCTGCTCTTTTTGCTGAGCTAGTTTTCTCATAAAGCAAAGACATCGCTTGAAGAATATAAATCGGGGTTTTTGATATTGTTTTTGAATATCTTGCTATATTTGGATAATCTTTTAATGTCGCATCCCAAATTTTTTTTAATTCAATATTATTTTTGTATAATCTTGCAATTAAAAGGTCAAAAACACTTAGAAGTTTTCCTTTAGTGTTTATATTTTCAAATATATCAGTTACCTGAAACAATTCCATACTTTCTGGAAGTGCAATATAAGGAATTTCAAAACCTTCCCACATATGTCTTAATTTCTTATCTACAATTCGCCTAATCTTTCTAACCTTATTTTGGTCTTCTGTTTGAGATAAAAGAAAATCCTCAAATTTATCCACCCATTGACTATATTTTTCCAATTCATAAAGAGGAAACAACATTAGTCTAAAAGAATCTTCTTCACTTATTCTTTTTGTATGTATTTCAATAACACCATATTTAGAATTGCTGTTAAGATAGTGATTAAAATTCACATATAAATAAACAGGTATCTTACTTCCACGAAGAGCAAATTTAGGTGCTTTAATAGCGTAATGCAAAGATGTTATTCTTTGCTGGCCATCTAAAATAATTGAGTCAGGCCTAATATCTTCTTCACTTTTAATCACCCCTAGTATTGGCTGAATTCCCAATTCTGGATTTCTGTCTGTATCCCATAACAGAAAAGAGCCGACATAATAATCATTAAAAATAGATTCCCAAAAATCCCTAACATCATTTTTATTCCAATCAAAATATCTCTGAAAATGAGGTAAAACCCATCTTGCTTTAGAGCTTGAAGATATGATTTGATTAATCTTTATCCTCTGAGGATCACCTAATGAGTGTGGAGTAAAATCAAATCCCTTCTCAAGATTTACATCTTCAATAAATTGTATTATATCTATTTCTTCTTTTTTAACTTCTTCTTCTGTTTCAGTTTCTGTTTCTCCTTCTTCAGATTCTTTTTTTGAAGCTCTTCGTTCTTCGCTCAGAATTTCAGAATCATACCAATAGAAAAATAAATCTTGATAATTGTGATTTTTTAATATTTCTAATCCCAAATGTGCAATTAGCTTATCAATCTTTTTTATATTATCTGTATAATCAATTAGTTTTTGAGATAATTTCCCTTTTTCTCCTAAGATAATCTTAATACTTCTAAAAGTTCTTATTGCTCTGTTATTGACTATTGGGTAATTATCATTAATACAAAATAAAATTGGAGTTATTGATCCACATTGCAAACGCCTATGGTATTTATCTTTTGTAAATTCTACAATATATTCAGACATTTTTTTTGGATTTTCTTTGAATTTAATGCATAAAGTATAAATTCTATTCGCAATCAGATTCCACTCATCATTAGAGTAATTATACGCTTTGAAGAAAATCATTATATTCATAAAAGCAGGAAACAAACTCACTCTTTTAGCAACTTTTGTGTTAGAATAAGGAAGCAATCCATACAAAACTAATTCAGTAAATTCATCACCTTTTTTATCCATCTGAGATAGCTTATCCATTAAGTCATGGACTTCTTTTTTCTCTTTCTCCATGGTTTGAAGATGTTCTTTAGCTTCTTCAGTATTAAGATATTCTTTATATTGTCTCAAAATATCTTTAATTTCTTTTTTTGAATCTGACATTTTGTTTTCTCGCTAAATATCAAGAAACTTTCGATCGACATCAAAATTGCAGACTAAAAGCGTGTTGACAAACTTTTTGTATTCTTTCTCTTTTTAAATTAAAACCAAGATAATCGGACTCATCTAAGTAGAAACTCAATGATGACACCTATTGACAGGCTGTTTGAGAATGTACCTTGTTACGTCATTTGTTTTCTGCTTTCTGAGCAACATTCTCAAATGTAGCTTTGTAATCTTTTGAGCTTATAACTGTATCATAAAGACCAATATCTTCTCCTTTATGTTTGTTTATACCAGTGTAAATGAGGCTTGCATCTTCGTATCTTTTAAATTTATAGACAGCATCATTCATTAATGCACTATTAAATACGCCGAGGCTGACAAGCAATTCAAAATCCTTTACAGCCAGTCCTGTAACTTTCTTGAAAAGTCCCGGTTCCAATTGAGTGATAACATCTTTAAGGCATCGTTCGCGATAGTCGGTAAGATACATAAATACAGGTACACGGGTGGCAAACTTAATGAGTTTTTCCTGAATCATCTTGCGTTTGCTCTTGTATTCCTTTTCTTCTTCAGTCAATTCTTTCTTTTCTTTCTTTGTCATCTCCTCATCGTTCTTTTCCTTCCGAACCCTCTTAACCGCTTCTGATTTATTGATTATGTGATAAATAGGGACAGCGACCGTTTTATGATAAATAGGGACAGCGACCGTTTTATAGCCTTGCTTATGAAACTAAGCAAACCGATAGTAGATTGTAGAAGTTCTTGAACTTATAATAGTACTGCTAAACATTAAAATCAACTAGGAAAATGATAGCCAATGCCGATTCGTCATTTTGCTTGCCCCGCGCAAAGCGGCGCTGCCGCCGCGCGGCTCTATGCCGTGCGAAAAAAGCGAGTTTACGGGGTTACTAGTCATTTGAATGAAAATGATCGTATATAGTCTTTGCATCTTTAGAAGTAATACTCTTTACCTTCTTCAGCGCATCCAGTGAGGCATTTCGTATCTTCTGTGTATTTTCGAAATACTTCAACAGGTTTTTCTTCTTCACCTTTCCAATACCCGTAATCTTATCAAGGGGGGATTCTGGTTGATACTGCTTCTTACGCAATTTCCTGTGATATGCCAATGCGAAACGGTGCGCCTCATCACGAATATTTACCAAAAGCCTTAGTTCAGAAGACTCCTGACCCAACACAATCGGGTCTGCCTTTCCACACACGAACACACGCTCATCCAGTTTTTGCCTTGAGGTCTTTTCGCCAGCATATTTCCTCTTACCATTCCTCTTACTTTTGGCAAGGGCAATAAGATCCACCCTGTTACTTCTCCTTATGCATTTATGACCTTTTTCACCTTCTTCACCCTTTTCGCCTTCTTCACCTTTTTCACCTTGATCTGCGATGCCTTCTTTTCAGCTTGTGCAAGGTCATAGTCCATCTGCAAACCTAGCCATACCTCTGGGCTACTGCCGAAGGCTTTGGACAACCTGATAGCCATTTCCGGTGAAACGCCGTTTTTGCCGTTCACAAGATTGCTGAGGGTAAGGCGGGTTACACCAAGAATGTCAGCGGCCTTGGTTATGTTCAAATCTAACGGTTCCAGACATTCGTGCTTGATGAGTCTTCCTGGATGTGGTGGGTTCTTCATCTTCATATTATATTCCTCCTAATGGTAGTCAATTAAATCAACATCGTATATGTCACCGTTCTTGATTCTGAAGATCACACGCCAGTTTGCCCGTAGAGTGACTGACCAGAAACCTTTCATACGGCCTTTTAGAGGGTGCAGGTGAAATCCTGGCAAACCCATATCCTCTGGCTTTGTGGCATGGTTAAGAACGACAAGTATATGTTCGAGCTTCTTTACATCTTGAGCTGAGACCTTACTGCGGTCGGCCTTCTCAAAAAGGCGCTGCAGCCCTTTATGTCGGAAGCTCTGTATCATAAGAGTAGTGTATAGAGGATATATGCAATAGTCAAGTTAAAAAACCATTTATCGGATGGCTTCCTGTTGTGTGGTCCACGCTAGATGTTCGATCCTTGATGCAAGAAGTAAGTACTTCAACAAGCTCAGTATTAAGCTAAATGGTGAGCCTAACGAACATAGGCAGAAGGTAGTAGACAAAAAGGAAAGAAACATGAAGATAGAAGTAAGAAATAAGAGGCAAGAGGCCCGCCCCCGCTTCTTGCTTTAGCAAGAAGCGGGAGCATAAATTGCTCAATTTAGAGGTTTGGAATGAAAATGATTATATATAGCCTTTGCATCTTTAGAAGTAATACTATTCACATTCTTCAGCTCATCCAGTGAGGCATTTCGTATCTTCTTTTCAGTGCATTCAGTGTGACCGCCTTCATATTTCAATTATTTAAGTAAAATTAACCTTAATTGTGTGATGAATATTCCAGAATTCTCGAAATATACGTTAAATTGAACATTTTCTTGACATTCATTAGCTGAAGTAGTTAAACTTATGATAGAAGACTATCTATGAACTGATTTTGTACTTTATTAAGAGGTAGATTGAATGATTACTAAAACTCTGGATGGACACATTGAGATTACTGAGGGTATAGCTGGTGGTAAGCCGAGAATAACTGGACACCGTATCACGGTACAAAACATTGTGATTTGGCATGATTTGTTAGGATATAGTGCTGATGAAATTGCTGCAGAATATGATCTTACATTAGCCGATGTATATGCTGCTTTGGTTTATTATCATGACCATCGAGCTGAAATTGATAAATCCATACAGGAAAGCGAGGCTTTTATCGAAGCATTAAGGCAGAAAACTCCCTCAAAAGTAGCTAAAAAACTGGATGCGCAAAAAGCTTAAGTTCTACACAGACGAACATATACCTAATTCAGTTGTAAAAGGGTTGAGGCTTCGAGGTATTGATGTTTTGACAACAAAAGAAGCAGATATGTTAGGCACGACTGATGAGAAGCATATCGCTTTCGCAAAAAAGGAGGGAAGAATTATATTTACTCAAGACGAGGATTTTCTCAAGCTACATTATAAAGGCTTTGAGCACAATGGTATAGTGTATACTCATCAACGTACTCCAATTGGCAACATAGTAAGAGGACTAATGCTCATCCATCAAGTCCT
Organism: Candidatus Scalinduaceae bacterium; assembly: GCA_046759445.1. GTDB lineage: Bacteria > Planctomycetota > Brocadiia > Brocadiales > Scalinduaceae > Scalindua_A. The sequence continues at coordinate 17,809 of JBHICG010000014.1, read as the reverse complement.
AGATTCAGACGAGATGAAAAATCACATCTAATTCTTGTAACATCTAGAACAATTAATTTTTGAGCTAAACAAAAGCTGTCTTAAACTATTACTCTAAATCATGCTATGTTAACTCGGCAATTAAATCAAGGCTTAAGATGAAAATGATTGTATATGTCCTTTGCATCTTTTGAACTAATATTTTTCACCTTATTTAATTCATCCATTGAGGCATTTCTTATTTTCTGTATATTTCTAAAATGCTTCAATAGGTTTTTCTTCTTCACTTTTCCAATACCCGTAATCTTATCCAGGGGGGATTCTGGTTGATACTGCTTCTTACGCAATTTCCTGTGATACGCCAATGCGAAACGATGCGCCTCATCACGAATATTTACCAAAAGCCTTAGTTCAGAAGATTCCTGATCTAACACAATCGGGTCCGCCTTTCCACATACAAACACACGCTCATCCAGTTTTTGCTTTGAAGTTTTTTCACCAGCATACTTTCTCTTACTCTTGGCAAGCGCAACAACGTCCACCCCGTCAACGCCAAGCCCGTCAAACACCCTCATGGCAATACCCAACTGCCCTTTCCCGCCATCAATAACGGCAAGGTCCGGGAAATCATCTTCCCTGAATGCCCGTGAATACCTTCTCGTTAACACCTCGTACATCATTGCGTAATCGTCCGATTGTGGCACAGTCTTGACCTTGTACCTTTTATATCTACGCTTTACGGGTACGCCATTTTCAAACGTAACCATGGATCCTACAGATTGTTTCCCTCCAATATTTGAAATATCAAAACACTCTATCTTTTTTGGTAAATTCCTCAGGTTCAAGTGTTTCCTTAAGGAAACCGTAACAGATTCGATATCTTCACCCATCATGTGACGAATCTTAAATGCATTTTCCGCATTCTTTATTGCCATTTCTACCAGCTTCATCTTCCCACCACGCTTTGGACATATAACATTAACCTTGTGCCCTTTTTGTTCGCTAAGCAATTCTTCTAATATCCCCTTATCCTCACTCTCAACAGGTATAATTACTTCATCCGGAATAAATCTTGTATGCCCGTAAAACTGATTGAGAAAGGAACGGAAGATATCATTCGGAGTATTATCAATGGTTGGGAATCTATACGATGCTATATCCTCAAGGTTGCCGCTCCGTATAAACATTGCCTGAATCTGGATATTGTTCCCCTCACCGTAATAACCAAAAACGTCCCTGTCCACAAACTCCATTGTCCTGATCTTTTGCTTCTCAACCGTCTTTTCTATAGCCGTTATGCGGTCCCTGATCTTTGCAGCCTTTTCATATTTCATCGCCTTTGATGCCTCATCCATCTTTTTCCTCAATACTTTCAACAACTCATCATTCTTACCCCTTAACAGGAGGATAACCTCTTGCAGTATTTCTTTATATGTCTTCTCGTCAATCAGATCACAACACGGCGCCACACATCTTCCTATCTGGTGATATAGACAAGGCCTTACTCTACTCTTAAAAACATTGTCCGAGCATTTTCTGATAGGAAACAAGCCGTTTACATACCTCAAGGTTTCACGCACTGCCTTTGCAGAAGAATAAGGTCCAAAATATAAGACACCGTTTTTCTTACCTGGTTTCTTCTCTGTGGCACTGGCAGGTTCTATTTGCCTTACAACAACCGGGTATGAAAACTTCTCATTTAAATCCAGTTTGATGGACACAAATGTCTTATCATCGCGGAGGTTAATGTTAAATCGAGGTTTGAATTGTTTAATCAGATTATTTTCAAGAATGAGCGCTTCTTTCTCAGTATCAGTTAAAACAAAGTCAATGTCTGCAATCCTCTTTACGAGGAAGTCCACAAATAACCTTTCGTCCCTTGAACCTTGAAAGTAACTCCTGACACGGCTTCTAAGATTCTTTGCCTTACCTACGTAAATAACCTCCTTCTTAGAATCCTTCATAAGATATATGCCCGTGCCGATGGGAATAGTTTTCAGTTTCTTTGATAAATTTGTGTTCTTTTTCACAACCATTTTCATATAATTTTTAATATTATATTAGACGAAATAATTAAGGTATCATCCACCCATGTCATTGGCAATTCCTCAATCTCAGAATCACACTCCGACCTTGATCGGAAATTTATATCAGATTCCCGTTTATGTCTGCTTATTCATTTTAAATATCGCTTTTATACTGGGTAAATTTATTCTCTGTGATATTCCGTGTATTTGCGTGGTAAATCATAAATTAAGCCTTCGGCAGCTTTAATATAATTTTACACGGTAGGAGCCAACTCCCGCTGGCGACAGGGGCTTGCACAACATTGTGGGATGCTACTCGCCGTCGGGAGACGGCTCCTACCAAAATACATTGAAATTCTTAGACATTAAATTATATTGAACTTGATAATACCAAAAAACATACCGTCTATAAATTAGTTTTTAATTCTTTAGACTGGATTAACTGCATTTACAAGACTTTTTATTCTTTTTATAATGGATTATTTGTTTATAATTTACAAACCTATTTTTATTATTTATCCTTATCCAAGCGTTTTACTAAAATCTGTTGAATGCCTTTATCCTGTAATCCTGTCTAAAGAAGAATGAAAGATCGTTCAAACCTAATCACCGAACAACGTAATCCAAATACCCTCGAAATCGACTGCAAATCCACCTCAGAAATCGTAGAAATAATTAATGACGAGGATTCAAACGTAATAAATGCCGTTCGCAAAGAGCGCCAGAACATCACAAAGGCCGTTGATTTGATTGTTGCGTCATTCAAAAAAGGTGGTCGTTTGTTCTATGTGGGTGCTGGAACAAGCGGAAGGCTGGGCGTACTTGACGCCTCTGAATGCCCCCCTACCTTCGGAACAGATTCCGAGTTAGTGAAAGGCATAATAGCGGGAGGAACAGAAGCACTTACAAGATCAATAGAAGGAGCCGAGGATAAACATGAGGATGGAGAGCAGGCAATCAAAGACAATGGCATAACTGCTCAAGATACCGTTGTCGGCATAGCCACAGGCGGCACTACACCATTCGTTCATGGAGCTTTAGTTCAGGCAAACAGGATTGGTTCGACAACCATATTCCTATGCTGTAATCCAGATACAGACCCTGCTGAGGACGTTGACGTTATTATCAGGCCAATCACGGGTCCTGAGGTAATAACGGGTTCTACACGCATGAAGGCGGGTACTGCAACCAAGTACGTACTGAACACGCTTACGACTGCATCAATGATAAAGATGGGCAAGGTATATGAAAACCTCATGGTTGATCTTCAGGTAAAAAACGAAAAACTCAAAGACCGTGCAGAGAGGATCATAATGACGGTTATAGACCTTGACAGAGATTCTGCCAGTGAACTATTAAAAAAGGCAAAAGGCAATGTGAAGATAGCCATCGTTATGCACAAACTGCAAATCGACTACGAAGAAGCAAAAAATAGACTTGATGAATGCGAGGGTTTTGTAAGAAATGTAGTAAAGGACATGTAATAAAACAACTTTTAAATAAAAGAATACTATCAATAATATTATGAGAAAGAACCTTGTAGTCGGCATTTTACCTGAGTCAAAGAATATATGGGAGCGAAGGGCCCCCTTGATACCAAAGGACGTTGCATGGTTGGTAAAAAAAAAGATTCAGGTTGAAGTCGCTCACAGTCCCTTGCGTATATTTAAGGACTCACAATACCTACGCTCCGGAGCCTCAATTGTCACAAATTTTCAAAAAGCCAATCTCCTTATAGGCATAAAAGAACCCTCCGTTGATACACTAATACCTAATAGTGTGTACATGGTATTCTCCCACGCTACTAAAGGGCAGGAATATAATCAGAAACTTCTTGCTAAATTTCTTAAAAAGAAAATCACTCTCATTGATTATGAGCACATAACAGGTTCTCTTGGACAGAGACTGGTTTATTTTGGACGATATGCGGGTACATGTGGGATGATTGACACGCTACACGTGTTTGGCCAGAAACTTAAACTCCAGGGGATTCCTAATCCATTCTCAGATTTGAAAACCGCAGTTTATTACGGTAATTATGGTTCTGCAAAGACTGCGCTTGATCGTGTGGCAGGCAAAATAAAAAGAAAAGGTTTAGATAAAAAACTTGTTCCTTTTGTGATAGGAATTTTGGGACATGGGAATGTCTCGCGAGGCGCACAGGAGGTTCTTGAACACGTAGGGGCCGTTGACATACATCCCAGGGACATAGATATTTTGGCCAGAAGCCGTATCTCCCACAAAAAAAAAATTTACAAGCTGGTCTTTCAACGGGAAGAAAAACTCAGGTCTAAAAAGGGAAAGGGCTTTTATTTTGAAGAATATCTTAATCATCCTGAACGATTCGAATCAAATTTGGATAAGTTTCTGCCATTTCTTAACATACTCGTTAATGCCAGTTACTGGGATAGACGCTATCCGCGATTGTTATCGGAAACTATGCTTCGCAGGACTTACGGTGCAAATCCTGATTTTCGTCTTTCAGTGATTGGTGATTTGTCCTGTGATATTAAGGGAACAATAGAAATTACGAAAAGGGCGACAACATCATCAGAACCCGCTTTCGTTTATGACCCTGTTTCTAGAAAAATCAGCAATGATTTGTCCGGTAGTGGGATTGCGGTGATGGCCATTGATAATTTGCCCTGTGAATTTCCTAAAGAATCTTCAATGGAATTTGCCGAACAGGTCCGGGACTTTGTGTATCAAATCGCAGCCCATGGAATCATTGACATTACCAATCATCACGCATTACCTGATGTCATTCGTAACGCCGTAGTTACACAAAACGGCAGGCTAACACACCGTTTCAAGTATCTGAAGAAAAGTTGAGAGTCGGAACCCAATTTATTGCCGTTAAGAAAAGAGGGCAAGAATTGTATAGACTCTTACCATTCGCTTGTCACGTTGGCCAGTATGACATAACTATTTTTCTTTTACCTAAATTGAGCGATTTTATATGTATGCTGATAATGAGAGCAAAGATTCTGTCATGAATAGCAAAAAGTTAGAAAAGGCTACGTTCGCAGGGGGCTGTTTCTGGTGCATGCAACATCCCTTTGATGAATTAAGGGGAGTTGCCACTACTACAGTAGGTTATGCAGGTGGATATAAGGAAAACCCTACCTACGAAGAAGTATGCGCAGGCGGGACAGGACATACCGAAGCCATTGAAATATTATACGATCCCTCCAAGGTTACCTATTCAGAATTACTGGATGTTTTCTGGAGAAATATCAATCCTATTACACTCAATAAACAATTTGCTGATTATGGGACGCAATATAGAACGGCCATTTTTTATCATAATAAAGAACAGAAACGTTTAGCTGAAGAATCAAAAGAAGCGCTGGCTAAGTCGGGCAAATTTGACAAACCAATTGTTACCGAAATTACCTACGCCTCAACATTTTATAAAGCTGAAGAATACCACCAAAAATATTACGAGAAATGCCCTGTCAGATATAAGTTGTACAAGTCCGGATCAGGTAGGGATCAATACTTAAAAAAGACATGGGAATCTGATCCAGAGCAATAATAACCCAGACAGGATTAAGGCAGGGAATTATCATATTGCATCATTTAAGACTAATCCATTTCTCTACCCCCCCCTATCTTAACTAAGTCGAACATGTAACAGCGCCTCATTACACTAAAATAAAATCATCGCAAGCCTAACTGTGCTCTATCTCCATCTTCCCCTTATTGAGCCATAAGTCAGTTTTCCCAAATACGGCTTTCCAATCATAAACAAGGTGACACATAAGGCCTTCTTTAAAATCACAATTTAACCTAAATATCTTTTCCCCGTTTGTTCATTCTCGACATTCTTATTAAAATATTCTATAATTTTCACAAATTCAAGAGATTTAGAAAATATTTCAAAACTATTAAATTTAACAGTATTGAAGAAATTCTTTTATTTTCCCGTATTAAGCTATAATAGCCCATTATTTCTAGGCTTATGTATTAGCATAATTTTTCATCAGCGTAAATAAATCATTGGTATACAATTTGCTTAAACATAATTAATAATTTGGCAAATGAACGTAAGATTATCTTACCGAAATTTTTCATTTCGCCAATGTACCTTAACAACCTAAACAACAATTAAATTTTAGAAATTACTAATGAAAATTTCAAATAGTGCGACAATAATAACATACATACTTGTTATGTTAAATTTTTCTGACATTTGCTAATTTTCATAGCAAAACATATTCACTATCTATTCTAATATTTATATTTTAAAGAACTTAGGAGGAATTATTGTGAAAAGAGTTCAAATAATATTAGGCTTTTTAATCAATATTTTATTATTAAGTGCGCCCTGTATCTTGGCTTCTGTAGAAATTTCTAAAGGTAGAATCCCAGAACATTACATCGTGGTGTTGAATAATGATACAGTTCGAACCGTGCCAGATGTGGCAAATGATATGGCCAGGACCCATGGCTTAACCATAGGCCACATATACAGGCATGCTATAAAGGGATTTTCTGCTAGAATCCCAGACCAGAGGCTGGAAGTTTTGAAAAGTGATCCCAGGGTAAAACGAATTGATGTAGATAGAGTGGTTTATGCCATGCCAAAACCACCTGGGAAGGGTAAACCTGGTAATGGTGATAGTACACCTCCTCCGCCACAGGAATTGTCTACCGGTGTTGATAGAGTTGATGCAGAAAAGAATACGACACCCCGTCCTGTGGATGTTGATATTGCTATTATTGATACGGGGATCGACCTTGATCATCCTGACCTGAATGTTGTTGCCAATGTATCATTTGTTAATAGTAAAAACGGTGGAGATGATGATAACGGTCACGGTTCCCACGTTGCCGGAATTGCCGCAGCAAAGGACAATAATATCGGTGTTGTTGGAGTAGCGCCCGGTGCACGTCTTTGGGCAGTAAAGGTGCTCGATCGAAGAGGAAGTGGATCATGGTCAAGTGTCATTGCCGGAATTGATTGGGTCACAGGCAAGGCTGATCAGATCGAGGTTGCAAATATGAGCCTTGGAGGGAGCGGTTCGGATACAGCATCTTCACTTCGTATGGCAATTGACAATTCCGTAGCGTCTGGAATCACTCATGTAGTATCTGCAGGTAATAGCGCTAGAGATGCCAAAGATTTTGTTCCTGCGTCTTATGATTCTGTTATTACGGTTTCTGCAATTGCCGATTCTGATGGACAGCCTGGAGGTAATGGACCAAACACAAGCTATGGCGCTGATGATACGTTTGCTACATTTAGCAATTTTGGGGCTGACGTGGATATAGCAGCCCCTGGCGTGGACATCTATTCTTGCTGGAAAAAAGGCGGATATAATACCATTAGCGGCACAAGTATGTCTGCCCCTCATGTTACAGGCGCTGCAGCATTATATATCTCAAATAATCAGGGCATTCTTCCAGGTGATGTTCTTTTGACTCTTATCATTACAGGTGAATACGGAGGATTTACGGGAGACCCGGATACTTTCCAAGAACCTCTTCTTAATGCGTCAGAATTATGAAGACACTATAAGGCAAAAATATCATTTTGTATTTAATTTTAAAGCGGAGCTTGTTGCTCCGCTTTTTTTATATAAATTCCGGATCAAGATTGAAACCTTAGTTATAAAGTACACTTAAGAATCCAGGAAATCAGGGAATTCATATTCTCTCTGATAGATATATACTTCCTTCTCTTCCAGAAAATATGAGTAATTTTCTTATTTGTCTTAATACGTAAAGCAGATATAATGCAACTATTATCTATACCGAGAATCTCAAGAAGAGTTTTTCATAATCTTCCTCTACATGTTACGCAGATGTGCAATTTCGGACAAGTCCTCTTTGAAGATTTAGGAAGCATTTAATCCACATTATCATTTATACATAATTAATGAAAGAGAAAGACGCTGTTAGATATTTTTGTGGCAAGGAACAATATAATTGTGCGCAGGCCATCCTGAAAGCACATCAGGATGACTTAAACATTAAGGATGAGCAGATAAACGAATATAAGCAATTCGGCGGAGGGAAAGCCGAAGGAGGTCTATGCGGCGCCATTTTTGTAATCAAAAATTTATTAGACGATAAAGAGAAATCAGATCATATTGAACATAGTTTTAATCTTACCGCAGGCGCAACTACATGTCGTGAAATTCGTAAATTAAAAAAATTATCCTGTCCTGGATGTGTGAAAACTGCTTCACAATTACTAAGCAAACACATCAATGAAGCAAAATAATAAATAAGGAAAATGAACGTTTATGGAATTACTAGATACTTCCGCCCTGGTTTTAAGCCTGGCGGCGATTTTCAGTTACATTAACTTCCGCCTTATCAGACTTCCGAATACTATCGGCATCATGCTGATAGCAATACTCATGTCTGTGAGTTTGGTGATATTGAATTTCCTCGGTTTGGAAGGTATTCACCACCAGGCAACGGCAGTACTTAAGAACATTGATTTTAATGAGACTCTCATGCATGGCATGCTAAGTTTCCTATTATTCGCCGGGGCACTGAACCTTAATCTGGAAGATCTCGTCAGGCACAAGTGGATCATCAGTATCCTGGCAACGCTGGGAGTAGTAATGTCTACCTTTATCGTAGGCAGTCTGGCATGGATAGTTTTTAATTTGGTTGGCATCGAATTGCCGTTTATCTATTGCCTGTTGTTTGGTGCGGTTATCGCACCAACAGACCCAATAGCAGTCCTTGGCATTCTAAAAACTACTGGAGTATCTAAGAGCCTTGAAACCAAGATCACAGGGGAAAGTTTGTTCAACGACGGTGTGGCAGTGGTTGTGTTTCTGATTATTATGGGGATCGTTGCAGGTGGTCACGAAGTTACATTTGAACACATTGCACTTTTATTTGTTGAGGAAACCATCGGAGGAGCGCTATTCGGTTTGGCAATTGGATGGGTGGCATACCGGATGCTGAAGAGTGTGAATAATTATCAGGTAGAAGTACTGCTCACCCTGGCCCTGGTTATGGGGGGATATGCACTAGCAAATGCCGTCCATGTCTCAGGCCCTATCGCAATTGTGGTTGCCGGGCTCTTGATTGGTAACAGGGGACGTATTATGGCCATGAGCGAACGCACACAAGAACATCTGGATTCTTTCTGGGAATTAATGGATGAGATTCTTAATGCTGTACTTTTCCTCTTAATAGGTATGGAAATTCTTGTTCTTACCATTAGTGGAAATAATATTATTGCCGGCCTGGTAATGATTCCGGTCGTGCTGATCTCGCGCTTCATCAGCGTAGGTTTGCCAGTCACACTCATGCGACCCTTAAAGCAATTCAGCCCTAATGCCGTAAAAATCATGACATGGGGTGGTCTGCGTGGCGGAATTTCCGTGGCACTGGCCCTTTCTATTCCATCAGGGCTGGAGCGAGAAACCATACTAACAACCACCTATATTATAGTAGTATTTTCCGTCCTGGTGCAAGGTCTGACCATTAAAAGCTTTGTATCCTCGAAACACTTGACTGAATGAGAATTGTTTCAAGGAAATGGTTATATCATACCAATTGGTTTGTGAAAAGTATGTTTGTTTTCATACAATTTGAAATATAATGACCCCTATTATTTATATCCAGCTTCTTTGACTATTCCATCAAATACATTTTTTGCGTCAGTCCCGTAACTCTTTACAAAGGCTTCTTCAATAAGCTTTAAATTTTCTCCAACTATTTTTGGATTAATTACACTATAATCCATATTAAGGGCTGACTTGCTACGCCTCATCCACTCTATCAATTCATCTCTTTTAATCAGGTTATTACTATACCTTTTACCCATTTCATCGCCCATTGCCTTAAAAGTCCGTTTATATATTTTATCTCTCAGGGAGTGAGGAGACGGAATATCAAGAGCGCCTTGTGTCTTTTTTATATCAAAATGTATAAGTGGACCACCATGTGATGTTAAAAACATGACAGATCCTAATTTAATCAATTTTTGTGTTTTATTATATTTCTCCTTGTATATCTCTATAAAATCACCAACAAATTCTCCCCTCTCAGCTTGTGAAGCTTCGGCTATAAGTGTGACAAAAACATTGATAGCGTTTTCAAGGATCTCAATCAACCCTTTCTCGAAGGTTTGAATGACGTCTACAAAATTATTTGCTGCCTCTTTTCCCATGTGTCCGGCTGCTATTTGAAAGTGCGGGCCCAAAACTAGGTCTGCAATTCTATTTTCATAACCGAACCTAAACCCTTTCTTAAACGCCTCTTTAAGTTGAGGATGAATTGTAAAGTATTTGAGATCGTTTTCATCTATAAGGGCGGCCGCAAATGTCTTATCTATATATCCCGGTTTCTTGTTCTTTAATTGTAACCCCCACCATTTTCCCGCTTCTTCATATGATTCAATTGTCATCCGTGTTGCAGGCTTCACATAAGCGGCCCGATGGGCTTTAGGAGCTCCTTTTCCATTTTGATCAGACTCTTCAATGGCTACACAAGCTACAACAAAGAAAACTAAAAACATTGAAACCGTAATATTTTTTGTATTGTTTCGGATTGATAACAATTTCATTATCCTCCTTTTCGCTTTACTAGAATATTCACCAATTTATTTACAAAAATGATTCTTTTTTAACAACTAAACTTAATTTCACCTTTTTTCAATCTACTATGTTATACATGGATTGTAAAGGAATAAATGGGCAAATAGTGGTAACAATAGCGTTAATTTGTCATTTATCTTTACATCTTAAACAATCAAATCAACGAAAAGACCTGTTTTGCTTGACAAATGATTTGATCCTCTATATATTTAGATGCCGCGTAGCACAAGGATAGTGTACTTAATATACCCTACCATATTGCCCAAAAATAAAATTACTGTTGGAATTATTTTAAGTTAGCCGGTATTGGTTATGTTGTTTTTCTTGAATTATTGAGCACAACAAGAAATACCAGTTATTGTTATTTGTCCGTTGCTTAATGGATAATAAAATACATTTCATTACCATAATTGGGTAAATTCGCTGACTTAGAACATTTAAGATGTAAAGAAGAATATGATTAAATTGTTCCAAAAAATGCGGTTGTAACCAAGTTAACGGTTAACAATCATGATAGACACGAAAAAAAGAATAAATATAGAAAGGAGACTAAAATGAAAGAAGGAAATGTAACCAGTCTGACATCTGATGTAGAAGTCAAAGGCACAATCAAATTTAACAAGATACTAAAAATTGATGGAAAGTTTGAAGGAGAAATGATAACGAATGATGGAGAAGTTGTAGTTGGTAATACTGGTATTGTTAAAGCAAATGTTAAGGTTAAAAATGCTATTATTGAGGGCCACGTTGACGGGAACATTATGGCGTCTGATAAAGTTGAGCTTAAAAGAAAAGCACAGCTTATCGGTGATCTAAAAGCAAGAACCCTGGTTATTGAAGAAGGGGTTGTCTTTGTTGGAAAATGCAACGTAAACCCTGATGGGTTCAAAGCAGAAAATGCAAATTTTAAGGAAGGAAGAAAGGAAGAGAGAAAAGATTAGTAAAAATTATTGAGCGAAAAATACTTTTACACTTATATTTTACTTATGAGTTCCAAAACAAACAATTCTACCGAATATAAAGACATATTATGTCCTTATTGCCAGGGCAATTTAACAGTGTCGATTCATTGTATGTCAATGCCATGCCTTCACTGTAACGAACACATCAATGTCAAAGAAATTCTTTCACCGTCTAAAAAAAAGAAAAAACCCTCTATTGTGAGAAGAAGGCTTCTTTGTTTCAAGTGTGGGAAGGAAATTTCTATAGATGAGAAAGCTCAGGCAGTAACATGTAACTTTTGTTACAACCGTAACGATCTGAGTAATTATAAGGTTAAATCCATTTTAGGTAAGAATATTGAGACATATGGTACGTTATATTTAAAGAAAAATGGCAAAATAGAAATCTCAAATATCAAGGTTGGGAATGCTATCGTAAAGGGTAAAATTAATGGTAATCTTAACGCGTTAGGAACCGTTGAGATATTAAAACGTGGTGAGATTTATGGTAAAATAACCTGCCGTAAGTTGATTGTCAAGAAGGGTGGAGTATTTAAGGGAAACGTACAGATGTTGAATTGAAATATGAAGAGGATTTCACACGGGATTCCTCGGATTAGAAATGTGGACAATTATATCAGGTTTTCTTATAGTGCAGCTTTCTTTCCCTTTGAGTCAAGGCAAAAATAGTTTTAAAGACTTTTTCCTCTTTACGTGTCATTTTCTTATTGCGTCTTTTCATCATCCGTTTTGCCACTTGCAATTCTCTTTCTACACCATAAACTCTCGTAACATTATCAGAATACCATGAAAAGGACGGAATAAACTTTGGAGGTATTCCTGTAAGGAGTATGTTATTAGCAAATCCTATAATACTTCCAGCCATAAATTTTGCATTTATGGCTGTCTTGGTATGATCACCCATAATCATTCCAAAAAATATCTGACCAGTCTTGATTGTTTTGTCTGTCATTTGTACTTTAACAGTTTCGTACGTATTTGTGAGATTGCTGGTTGTTGTACCCGCCCCTAAGTTAACCCACGAACCAATATAAGAATCACCAAGGAAGCCGTCATGTTGTTTATTAGTATAATCTTGAATAATTGTGTTTTCAATTTCTCCGCCTACTTTACTGACCTTTCCTATATTTGACCCGGCACGGATTCTTGAAACGAACTGAATTATTACGTTGTCTCCAATGAAAGCGGGACCTTCGATAACAGAATTTGGAAATACGTTAACATTATTACCTATGTATATCGGGCCCCCTTCTGCATCCAGAACACATCCTGGTTTAATTACTGTATTTTTACCTATGTATATTTGCGAATCGTTGATAAGGAATACGCCTTCCTGTATTTTACCCTGCATAAGCCCTGTTTTGACATGTGATGTGAAATCAACTGTTATCTGCTTCTTGTTGTTAGCAACCAAATCCCACGGATATTTCAATAACGTTGCGTTAACTTTCTTAACCTTAAACTTCTTTTTTAAAATATTTATGAAGTCCCTATCTAAAAAATTATCTGGGGTGATGGATAGACAATTTTTCCTTCGAAGCCTAGCATAAACAATCGTATTATCACTTAAACCAACTTCCTCACTTCCAGTAATAGGAATTGTTGAAGACATTATAATTCTGCCATTAATAAACAGACAACCTTCCTTACTAAAGTTAGTTTTGTTTACTGCATAAGGATAATTTTCACTTGTTAATTCTTTAAGATATTCTCTGCAAAATAGTTTAATTTCTGTATCGTGATATTGTAAGATTATTCTTTCAAGAAAAGAATAAATACCACACCTCAGGCCATAAATAGGTCTACAATAAACCAGGGGCAAAAAGTTTTTATATTCACTATCTTCAAAAACACATATACCTTTCATAGAAATTAGAATACTTTTAGGTATTGTGGTTGTCAAGGTGAAAGAAGGTATATTTTTCTTGTAATAAATATTTGTCACTCTTATAATTATGACGACTCTTCTAAAGATTCTACAACATAGATATTGACATAGGGTTGTAAGTCCCGTTCGATTATCTCTGTCTACAGAATTAAGGATGCATAGGTAAAATTATAGAAAAATACTTCAAAAAATAGCATAAAATAAGGTGGTATATGGGACATAAAGCATGGTTTCAATGTTCTTCAGGTTGCGATGAGCGATATGAATTAAATGAAATTATATACAAATGTAAAAGGTGTGGGGGTCTGCTTGAAGTTCGGCATGATATTGAAAAACTAAAACATCGCAGTCCTGAATCATGGATGAGGCTTTTTGATGAACGATATAGGAGAACTAAATGGCCGTTTGGCAGTTCTGTTTGGGGCAAAAAAGAAATGGTTTGCCCAAATGTGTCGAATGAAAACATTGTATCACTCTATGAAGGAGGTAGCAATCTTTTTTGGGCTGAACGCCTAGGCAAGATTTTGGGTATAGAAGATTTATGGATTAAACAGTGTGGTAATGCGCATACAGGATCTTTTAAAGACTTAGGGATGACTGTGTTAGTATCTATGGTCAAGCAGATGATTTATGAAGGTAAAGAAATTTTGGGCGTAGCATGTGCTTCTACTGGTGATACTTCTGCAGCTCTTTCTGCGTATTGCGCAGCCGCAGGAATCCCTGCAATAGTATTCTTACCAAAAAATAAGGTCTCAACCGCACAGCTAATCCAACCGATAGCCAATGGGGCCTTAACACTTTCAATGGATACCGATTTCGATGGTTGCATGGAAATCGTTCAAAAGGTTTGTAGTGAAAATAATATTTACCTTGCTAATTCTATGAATTCTCTAAGAATTGAGGGCCAAAAGACCGTAAGTATTGAATTAGTCCAGCAGCTTGATTGGGAAGTTCCAGATGTAGTTATAATTCCTGGTGGTAACTTGGGAAATGTTAGTGCTTTGGGCAAAGGATTCATCTTGATGAAAGATATTGGCATTATTAATAAGTTTCCGAGGATTGTATGTGTGCAAGCTTCAAAGGCAAATCCATTATATCTGAGTTACCTAAAAGGCTTTAAGGAATTTAAACCCGTAAAGGCCCAAAAAACACTTGCAAACGCAATTCAAATAGGAAATCCTGTTAGTATTAACAAAGCAGTAAAGATATTGAAGATGTTTAATGGAATCGTTGAACAGGCCACAGAGGATGAGCTTGCTAACGCAGCAGCGTTTGCTGACAGAACAGGGCTTTTTAATTGTCCGCACACAGGGGTTGCATTAGCGGCGTTATTTAAGCTCGTAAAAAGAAATGAGATTAAACGAAATGACAGAATTGTGATTATTTCAACAGCACATGGATTAAAATTTACAGATTTTAAAATAAACTATCATGAGAATAAGCTGGAGGAAGTCAATCCAAAATATGCTAACATGCCAATTGAACTTCCTGCTGAATATGAGGTGGCAGAAAAAACAATCATTAAGAAATTAAATGGCACAATTAATGCCCCTAAGATATAATTTAAATCCTGATCGTAATTGACCAACTCATAAAAGCACAAGGATACATTCAAAAAATAAATTCCTTCTAAGACTTACAAAAAAAATCAATAAAATTGAATTTATAGTTCTCTTCGAATCATTTACAAAAAGCAATGTAAATCAACAAACAATTTCAGGTACTTGTTTAAGGTTATATTATTTCTTAGGCATTTTGCTTTTAGCCCTTATTCTTCATTCCTTGATGATGCTCCTCTGTATGACGGAGTTTAGTTGTTTTCTTTCTTTGTTCTTTCGCCTTATCCGGTGGATGTTTTTTTAAGTTTTCTAAATATTTATTATATAGTTCCTTATCATCATAATTTGAGCACTTTGAATGATGCCATCTTTCATGTGGATATTCGTAAACGGCGCAACGATCACCTAAATTTAAGATGCAACCGTAACATTTTCTTACAGTTTTTCCATTTCTATTCATATCATATTTGTCTCCTCTCTAATAAATTGACAATAAAATGTGTAAAACCATGTGTTAATTTATAAATATACTAACGAAAAATTCATTATTAGTCAAGTTAGTTAAACTATTGAGACAAATAAATTAGTGAAACACAACTATTCTAGGTTTTAAAGTGAATTAGTTGTTACAAGTCAAGGGTATGACTAATACCAGACCAACATTTAGGTCGTTCGTATCTTTAATATCATCTTTATTTTCTTCATAGATAATGTGCCATTTCCTACTATCATGATAAAGTGTGGATGCAATGTTGTACAAAGAATCTCCCCATTTCACTTTATACACTGCAGTTTTGTAATGTTCCTTATCCAATAGTTTGGCATCATTTATATCCTTAAGAACTGGCACGTCAGGTAAAACTAAATCGTGACCAATTCTTAATGATGCACTTTCTATTTCATTATTGGCAAACTTGATATTCCTCCACTTGGAACCATGACCGTAAAATTTTCTTGCTATCTTAAATAAAGTATCATTTGGTTGTACCTTATAATGAACCTCTTTTGCATTGCCTACATATTTAATATTAGTAGCATACTCCATTAAACTTTCATTAGTATTACATTCAGGAATACCATCAACAAATTTTTTAGCCAACCTATATGCAGTGTCTTTTATGACCTTGTCCCAATACTGTTCGGCACGGTCTTTGATAAATGAGTTCAATAAATAAAGCTCAGTGAGATTATTGTACTAATTGGTAATGAAAATACAAGATGATACTAATGTATGAAGAGATGGAGAAATGAAGGCATAGCACTCCCATGAAACTTTCAAAGGTGAAAGATTCCCTGAGAATGATTATTTGATTTTATCTTCAATCTTAAGCCCTTCGATATGTTTCATGAGTTCGTCCATGGTAGCCCATCCTTGAAAGTACAGGCATATCATCTCGAAGGTGCGTTTAGTAGGTTTACGTCCAGTCCATAATCTGATTAAGAGACTGGCAATCAGAGCACAGTAGACTTGAATCTTTATCCCATTTTGTGATAGAGATAATAGATGCTGGCAACCCAGAATGCACTTAAACCATCTAAAGAATATCTCAATTTGCCAGCGATAACGATAAATGAGTCCAATAAGCTCTGCCGGTAAATCCATACGATCAGTGGCTATTAACAATGTGTGTTCAGGAGATCGAGTCCTGAATGTCTTCTTGCTGGAAACACGGGATTTTCTTTTGTATCCTGAGAGGACTCGTTCATCATAATAGTGAATTTGTATAATTCTTA
This sequence comes from Candidatus Scalinduaceae bacterium, assembly GCA_046759445.1. GTDB lineage: Bacteria > Planctomycetota > Brocadiia > Brocadiales > Scalinduaceae > Scalindua_A. The sequence continues at coordinate 1,087 of JBHICG010000014.1, read as the reverse complement.
TGGGCTTTGAAAGATTGTCTCGTTTTTGCTTACTACCAAGCCAGACAGTTCGATCAAACTCTACTCCTGCGTTACGATCTGCTTCACTAAGCTGATGTTCCTCTATGATTTCGTAACTTGCATTGTCTCTGATTCGTACAACAAAGGAACTAGATTTTTGGATAATCTTATCCAGAAAACTATATTTGGCATAAGCGGCATCTAAGCAATAGAGTTTGCCTGTTGCTAAAGCAGATTCAAGTTTGGCTATTTCACTCTCATTAGCATTGGTAACTTGAGCTCGAAGAGGAGCTCCTTTAAGGATATCAAATTCTAAATGCATTTTTACAGCACGATGATCTTTGTCAAGCCATAAAGCCCATAACATCTTTGGAAGCGCTTTGAGCAAAGTACCATCGACAGCAACTACTGTCACATCAAGATCTTGCAAACGTTTGTCCAGGCTTAAAGGACCAACCTGGCTGGCAAGTTTGCTAATGATGGGTGCAAGGAGTTCAGGGTCGAATATTCGACCTGCAGCCGAGAGGCTTCCCAGGCTGGTTCTTTTGATACCGAGCTTGTTTTGCACATTCTTTAAGGTGCTAGCCTGCTGTACTGAGCGCAATGCCGTAAGGATTGGATTAAAGAAATATAGTAACGTAAGGCTTACGTATTGATCATAATGTAGTCTCCGATTGAAGCAATCGGCATGGCCGTGAAGCTGCTCAAGTAGTGGTTTAAAAGAGCGCAGGATGGATAGTTTTTGTATGTCTTGTTCCTTGAGTTCTTTGCTCTTGCTGGCGTTATTTGAATTACTCATAAATGGAATTGATAACAGGAGTAAGGGAGGAAATCAACTATAAAATACCGTATAACATATTAGTATGTCATAAGTTATGGAATTTTACAACTTGTGACATTAAAAATATTTTCATAATTTTCTTTTGTAAACTAAGGTGATGCAGAAAGTGAGCAAAAATACAGAAAACAATTTTTGGTATAGTGGGGGAGATGATTTGTGAAGAGCTAAACTGACATCATCAGATATGACAGGGGTATGATAAATATCATATTTCGATTCTAGAAATTATCGTGCCGAACAGTATTG